>NZ_CP165782.1:2962500-3262500 GCF_000513895.2 Ensifer sp. WSM1721 | reverse complement strand
CGTTGCCGAAGACGTCGCCCGACATGTCGCCGACGCCGGCAACCGTGAAGGGCGTCGTCTGGATATCGATGTCCATCTCGCGGAAGTGCCGCTTGACGGCTTCCCAGGCGCCGCGGGCAGTGATGCCCATCTTCTTGTGGTCGTAGCCTGCAGAGCCACCGGAGGCGAAGGCGTCGTCGAGCCAGAAGCCCGCTTCCTGGGCGAGCGCGTTCGCCGTGTCCGAGAAGGTTGCGGTCCCCTTGTCGGCCGCGACGACGAAATAGGGATCGTCGCCGTCGAGGCGCAGTGTGTCCTTGGGCGGCACGACGTCCTGGCCGACGATGTTGTCGGTTACCGACAGCAGCGTGCGCACATAGGTCTTGTAGGCTTCGGTCCCGGCCTTGAAAATCTCGTCGCGGCTGCCGCCGACAGGCAACTGCTTCGGATAGAAGCCGCCCTTGGCACCGACCGGAACGATGACGGCGTTCTTCACCTGCTGTGCCTTGACGAGGCCCAGCACCTCGGTGCGGTAGTCCTGCGCCCGGTCGGACCAACGAAGACCGCCGCGCGCCACCTTGCCGAAGCGCAGGTGTACGCCTTCGACCTCGGTGCCGTAGACGAAGATCTCGCGGAATGGCCGCGGCTCGGGCAGGCCTTCAAGCTGCTTCGGATCGAGCTTGAAGGCGAGAACTGCGCGCGGACTTCCGTCCGCTCCCTTCTGGAAATAGTTGGTGCGGAGTGTCGACTGGACGACGTTGACATAGCGGCGCAGGATCCGGTCCTCGTCGAGGCTCGGCACGGCTGAGAGCGCCTCCTCGACGCCCGCGAGCAGGGCGTTGCATTTCTTCGTTCGCGTCTTCGCGTCCGCCTTGGGATCCATGCGTGTCGCAAAGAGACGGAATATATCGGCGGCGATCGCCGGATATTTGTTCAGCGTTTCGGCGATATAGCCCTGCGAGTAGGTGATGCCGGCCTGGCGCAGATAGCGTGCATAGGCGCGCAGCACCGTCACCTCGCGCGCGGTGAGGCCGGCAAGCAGCACCAGCCGGTTGAAGTTGTCGTCCTCGGTCGTGCCGCTCCAGGCGGCGAGGAAGGCTTCCTCCAGCGCCGCGCCGGTCTTGGCGAGATTGAGCGCATGACCGTCACGGTGGATGAGTTCCATATCGTGGAGGACGACGTCGCGCAGCTCCTCGGCGCCGACGCGCACGCCGATGTCGTAGGTCTGCTCGCTGATGACGCGGAAGCCGAGGTTTTCGAGGAGCGGCACGCGGCGGGAGAGCGAGACGGGGGTGTCGGCGTGGAAGATCTTCAGTTCAAGCGTGTCCGGCCTTTCCTGGCTCCGATGATAGAAGGAGATGCGGATCGGATCGTCCGCCTTACAGGCGGCGATGTCGCCGAGGTCGGCATAGGCTTCGCCGGGCGTGAAGGCCGCCTGATAGGCTTCGCCGGCGGAGATCTCGATGCCCTCGTTGCGAGCGAGCAGGTTGAAGCGATCGATCCAGCGGGTGACGATGGCGCGCACCGCTTCCTCGAGCTTGGCCTGCGGAACGCGCGGCGTCTTGCCGCCGGAGCGGCCGATGATGAAATGGACGCGCGCCAGCCCGCCTTCGGGGAAGGCCGGATAATAGGCCGAGACCCGTCCGTCATAGACCGTTTTCAGGTAGTTGCCGATCTTCTCGCGGACGTCGGAATCATATTGCTCGCGCGGCACGAAGACGAGAACGGAGACGAAACGGTCGAAATGGTCGATGCGCGGCAACACGCGCACGCGCGGCCGGTCGCCGAGTTCGTTGATCTGTTCGCAGAAGGCGGCTAGCAGGCCGACGTCAATCTGGAAGAGATCGTCGCGCGGATAGGATTCCAGCGTATTCGCCAGCGTCTTGCCGGAGTGGCTCTGCGGGTCGTAGCCGAAATGATCGATGACCTTCTCGATCTTGTGCCTGAGCAGCGGAATTTCCGCCGCTTGCCTTGTATAGGCGGTCGAGGTGAAGAGCCCGACAATGCGCAGCTCGCCGACGACGTTGCCGGAGGCGTCGAAGCGTTTGATGCCGATATAATCCATATAGGCGCGGCGGTGGATGACGGATTTCACATTCGCCTTGGTGACGATCAGGAAGTCCGGTCCTTCGAGGAAGGCGATGATCTCCGGCGTCGTCAGCACCGCGTCCTTGCCTTGGCGCAAGACTCGTACGTCGGGATTGGACAGAATGCCGAGCCCCCTGCCCTTGCCGCGCTCGACCGTCGCCTTATCGCCCTTGCCGGAATAGGTGTATTCCCGCATGCCGAGGAAGGTGAAATTGTTGTCCCTTAGCCAGCCAAGGAAGGCCAGCGCCTCGTCGCGATCGCTCTTCTTACGGGAGGCGTTGTAATCCGCGAGTTCCTGCATCGCCTGGTCAAGCAGGGCTGTCATCGCCGGCCAGTCGTGCACCGCCTGATGAACCTGGTCGAGGACGTCGGCGATGCGCTTGCTGAGCTGACGCGCCTCGAGCGGTGCAAGCTTGTTCAGGTGGATCTGGATATGGCTGACCCGGTGGGCCGGATCGCTCTCCTCGTCTGGATCGTAGAGCTTCACGGACTCGCCCGGCTCCATTACCAGGATGGGATGGATCGCGAGGTGGATATCGCGATGGGTACTCGTTACCTCGCCCATGACCGAATCATAGAGGAACGGCATGTTGCGCTCGGTGACGGCGATGATCGAGACCTCGGTGCCGCCCGGCGTGACGCCCGGAATGGTTTCCACCGAAACCCGCGGCTTGCCGCCGTCCCAGCGGGCAAGTTCGTCGCGGGCGTGCGCAGCGGTCAGCGCCAGCATTTCGGGCGTGTAGAGGTCGAGGTCGTCGTTACTCGCTCCGCCGAAAAGGATTTCGGGTGGCAGGGTTTCAGCCCCGATCTTGGTCACCGCCGCCCGGGCGGCATCGATATGCCGATCCCGCTTCGGATTGTATTTCACGCCCATGAACTCGCTCCCCACTCAAGACAGGAATCAACCTATCAGAACCATGGCCAATGGCGACCGCTTTTTATGATGGATTTCGGCAAAATCGAGCCTGTTTTTGGAGAAATTCGCGCAGTTTTGGCTTAAATCCATTTAAATCGGAGGCGATTTCGCGAAAATTGCTCGAAAAAACATCAAAACGAACAAAAAAGCCGGCGCGTGGGCCATCGTTGTTTTCGCGTGTCTCATTGACAGGATCGTGACAGCCGGCAGACCACTCGGACGTGGTTCGAATCGAGCCACGAGCGTGGTCGATGCCACTCAGCTGGGACGCGGGGGCGGATAACGGAACGCGCTTTTCGTGGTGCGGCTCCTCAAAGTGCTATGGAGAGCTTTGCGCGTCTGATTAGATATGCGGTGCTGTAGAATCGAAGGATGGGTCGTCTGATGTCCGAAATGCCCGCCACGCGTGGCGCCGTCATTGTCATTTCCAGCCATGTGGTGCGCGGCGCGGTCGGCAATCGTGCGGCCGTCTTCGCCTTGGAAACGCTTGGTCATCGCGTCTGGGCGCTGCCGACCGTCATCCTTCCCTGGCATCCGGGCCACGGCCGGTCGACGCGGGTGACGATGCCGGACGCGGATTTCCGGTCGATCATCGACGATCTCGTCGCTGCGCCCTGGATCGGCGAGGTGCGCGCTGTGCTCTCCGGCTATCTCGGCTCCGCGGAGCAGGCGGCCGGCATCGCCCGGCTGGTGACGGCACTGCGCGAACGCAATCCGGACCTCATCTATGCCTGCGATCCGATCATCGGCGATGCGAACGGCCTTTACGTGCCGGCCGAGATCGCCACCGTTATCCGCGATCTGCTGTTGCCGCTGGCAACGCTGGCGACACCGAACCGCTTCGAACTCTCCTGGTTCGCAGGTGCCGCGCTCGAAACGAATGCGGCAATTCTCGATGCGGCGCTTGGCCTCGGACCGTCACGCGTGCTGGTGACGTCCGCGATCGCGATGATGAGCGGCGGCACGGGCAATCTCTATTTGTCCGGGCGCCATGCGCTGCTTGCCGAGCACCGGCTGGTCGACAATCCGCCGAACGGCACGGGAGACCTGCTTGCGGCGGTATTCCTGGCGCGGCTCATGGAGGGGCTCCCGGAAGAGCGCGCGTTGCAAATGGCGACCGCCAGCGTTTTCGAGATCATCGCCCGGACCAGCAAACGCGGCGCGGATGAACTGACGGTCGAGTTGGATGCATCGAGCCTCGCGACGCCGATGGCGATGGTGCAGATGCGCCGCCTCATGCACCCGAGCCAGGTGCGGAAGGAATAAGGCGGCATAAAAGAAATAGCTCATAAGCCCTCCTCGCTCTTTCGGATGCGCAACGGTCGCTGTAACACTTCGACGCTTCATGGTTCCCGACAGGCCATGCAGCAGTGATTGACAGCGGATGACACGGGGTAACTGATGGATAAGCAGAGCTTTCCGGAACATCTCCTGACCGGCTACCGTAATTTCATGAGCGGTCGCTTCAGCGAACAGCAGCAACGGTACAGGACGCTCGCGGAGAGCGGGCAAAAGCCGACGACGATGGTGATCGCCTGCTGCGATTCGCGCGCTGCGCCCGAAACGATCTTCGACAGCGGCCCGGGAGAACTCTTCGTCGTCCGCAACGTCGCGAATATGATGCCGCCCTACGAACCGGACGGACACTACCATTCGACCTCCGCGGCGCTGGAGTTTGCCGTTCAATCCTTGCGCGTCAGCGATATCGTCGTCATGGGGCACGGCCGTTGCGGCGGTATCAAGGCTGCGCTCGACCCGGAAGCAGAGCCCCTCTCCCCCGGCGATTTCATCGGCCGCTGGATGAACCTCCTGAAGCCCGCTGCCGAACAGATCCAGAGCAACGAGCTCATGACCCAGGCGGAGCGCCAGCGCGCGCTCGAGCGGGTGTCGATCCGCAATTCGATCGCCAATCTCAGGACCTTTCCCTGCGTGCAGATCCTCGAGGCGAAGGGGAAGCTGCGCCTCCACGGCGCCTGGTTCGATATCTCGACCGGCGAACTCTGGGTGATGGACGCGAAGACCGGAGATTTCGCCCGGCCGGGAACGTGAGTCAAAGCATCTGAATCAAATAGGCGCGTTCTTCGATTAGCCCTCATCCGGCCTGCCGGCTACAGCGCTGTGCGTCTTTTCAGACGCACAAAGGACGCTGTAGCACTTTGAATTGCTGCATGTTTTTGTCCTTAAATCGGGTACGATTTAAGGAAACATGCAGTAGGGTGAGGGGCAAACCAAATTATCGCGACATCTGATCTTTTCAGTCGCCGTCGATTTCGGCGCCGATGATGGCGATCGCCTGCTGGTAGACGCTGGCGGCGTTCCAACCCTGGATGGCCGCGTAGTTGACCTCGCCCGGCTGATAGCCGCCGCCCGGCTGCCAACCGTGGCCGCGCAGGAAGTTCGCCGTGGAAGCGAGCGCGTCCGCCTTGGAGCGGACCATGTCGATACGGCCGTTGCCGTCGCCGTCGACGCCGTATTTCAGGACGTTCAGCGGAAGGAACTGCGTCTGGCCGATTTCGCCATGGGCAGCGCCGCGGGCGGTCGGGCTCAGATCGCCGCGCTCGACGAGTTGGAGGGCGGCGTAGAGCTGGTTGGTGAAGTAGTCCGAGCGGCGGCAGTCATAGGCGAGCGTCGAAACCGCGGAGAGGGTATGCTCCTTGCCCATGAAGGAGCCGAAGCCCGTCTCCATGCCCCAGATCGCGATCAGAGGACCGGCCGGAACGCCGTATCGCTGCTCGATGCTGTCGAAAAGCCTGGCGTTCTGCGCCCGCATCTTCTTGCCGCGCGAGATGATCGTCTGGCCGCCGCGTTTTTTCATGAACTGGTCGAACGACAGCTTGAAGCTCTTCTGGCCGCGGTCGGCGCGGATCGTCGCTCTGTTGTAGGAGACATTGGCGAGCGCTTGTTCGACCACCGAAGGGTTGATGCCGTTGCCGGCGGCTTCGCGCTTGAACTCCGCCAGCCAGACGGCAAAGCCGCTGCCGTCATTGCCGCATTGCGCCGCGATGGCGGTGGCCGGAAGAATTATGGTTGAGATGAGGGCCGCAAGGCCTGCGGCTGCGCATTTCGCCATATGCATGAGATACCCCGTCATTGCCCGAATATGTTGCCTTCGAAAATCTCTGCAGACCCTGTCATGTGCCCCGCAGTGCGGCCCGCCATGGTTTCACGTGAATCCGTCTTAATGCGAAACCCCGCAGGCCAAAGGTCCGAGCGGGGTTCCGTTTGCATTCCGATTGTGGCCTTTCTAGGCGGCCTGCTTGCGCGGCTTGATCAGACCGCGATTGACCAGGAGCTCCGCGATCTGGACGGCGTTGAGCGCCGCGCCCTTGCGCAGGTTGTCCGAGACGATCCACATGTTAAGTCCGTTCTCGACCGTCGCGTCTTCGCGGATGCGCGAGATATAGGTCGCGTCCTCGCCGGCGCATTCGTAAGGCGTCACGTAGCCGCCGTTCTCGTGCTTGTCGACGACCAGGCAACCCGGAGCCTCACGCAGGATCTCGCGCGCTTCGTCGGCGGTGATCTCGTTTTCAAACTCGATATTGACCGATTCCGAATGGCCGATGAAGACCGGAACGCGCACGGCCGTGCAGGTCACCTTGATCTTCGGGTCGAGCATCTTCTTGGTCTCGGCCAAAACCTTCCACTCTTCCTTGGTGTAGCCGTCTTCCATGAAGACGTCGATGTGCGGAATGACGTTGAACGCGATGCGCTTGGTGAACTTCTTGCTCTCGATCGGATCGGCGACGAAGACGGCGCGCGTCTGGTTGAAGAGCTCGTCCATGCCGTCCTTGCCGGCGCCGGAAACCGACTGGTAGGTGGAAACGACGACGCGCTTGATCCTGGCGCGATCGTGCAGCGGCTTCAGCGCCACCACGAGCTGCGCGGTCGAGCAATTCGGGTTGGCGATGATGTTCTTCTTGGAAAACTGCGCGATCGCGTCCGGGTTCACTTCCGGAACGATCAGCGGCACGTCGGCGTCGTAGCGCCAGGCGGAAGAATTGTCGATGACGACGCAGCCCTGCTGGCCGATCTTCGGAGAATACTTCTGCGAAACCGCGCCGCCTGCCGACATCAGGCAGATGTCGGTGTCGGAGAAATCGTAGGTTTCGAGGTTGGAGACCTTGAGCGTCTTGTCGCCGTAGGACACCTCGGTGCCGATGGAGCGCGAGGAGGCGAGCGCTATCACCTCGTCTGCCGGAAAGCCACGCTCCGAAAGGATGTTCAGCATCTCCCGGCCGACATTGCCGGTGGCGCCTGCGACAGCAATCTTGAAACCCATGATCTAAGCTCTCTTTCTGTCTCTCCTCGTCTGGTGGAGGGGAAAGCCGCGCGGACCGCCCGCGAGGTTCCTGTCCCCGGCCTTACCGGGGAGAGAGCGGAGGGCCAGAGACGTCAGACGGTTTTCGTCGTCGTTTTGGCCGTGGTTTTGCTAGCGAGCGAGAAATGGCTAACCCGCCCGGCGGATTGGGCCGGCAGGTTCAGCGCAGCGATGGACGCACCGTTCGGTCGCATGGCGGTTTCCTCGTTCGCCGCTGCTCATACCCGCTTTTGGGGAAGAGTCAAGTCGATGGCGCTTTCCCCGCGTCATGATGACGGCATTAGACGAAAGTCATAAGCCCAAAGCATCTCTGACTTGCGTACCACTTTTCTGACATCCTCTCATCAGGCGTACCACGTTGCCGGCTTCGGGGAGGAGCACGGGAACACCCATGGGCGCTCCAATATGCCTTTTGAAGTGGAGGATCATCAAAATGGCACATGTCGCAACAGCGGACGGCGTGAAAAAAGCCGGTCCCATGACCGCGGAGGAGAAGAAGGTCATCTTCGCCTCGTCGCTCGGCACCGTCTTCGAATGGTATGATTTCTATCTCTACGGGTCGCTTGCCCTCTATATTGGCGCGACATTCTTCAGCCAGTACCCGGAAACCACGCGCAACATCTTCGCGCTGCTGGCCTTTGCCGCCGGCTTCCTGGTGCGCCCCTTCGGCGCCTTGGTCTTCGGCCGTCTCGGCGACCTCGTCGGCCGCAAATACACCTTCCTCATCACCATCCTGATCATGGGCCTGTCGACCTTTCTCGTCGGCGTCCTGCCCGGTGCCGCCTCGATCGGCATTGCTGCGCCGATCATCCTGATCGCCCTGCGCCTGCTGCAGGGTCTGGCGCTTGGCGGCGAGTATGGCGGTGCGGCAACCTATGTGGCCGAGCACGCGCCGCATGGTCGGCGCGGCTACTTCACTTCGTGGATCCAGACGACGGCGACGCTCGGTCTGTTCCTGTCGCTGGTCGTTATCCTGTTCGTGCAGTTTTGGGTCGGCAAGGAGGCCTTCGCCGAGTGGGGTTGGCGCATACCCTTCCTGCTCTCCTTCGTGCTTCTCGGCGTTTCCGTCTGGATCCGGCTGAAGATGAACGAATCGCCCGCCTTCAAGAAGATGAAGGAAGAAGGCAAGGGTTCGAAGGCACCGCTGACGGAGGCCTTCGGCCACTGGCGCAATGCCAAGATCGCCCTTCTCGCGCTCTTCGGTGCCGTCGTCGGCCAGGCCGTCGTATGGTATTCTGGCCAGTTCTACGCGCTGTTCTTCCTGCAGAACATCCTCAAGGTCGACGCTCAGGCGGCAAATCTGATGGTCGCCGCATCGCTCTTGCTCGGAACCGGCTTTTTCGTCTTTTTTGGCTGGCTTTCCGACAAGATTGGCCGCAAGCCGATCATCATGGCCGGACTGCTGCTCGCGATGCTCACCTATTTCCCGCTGTTCAAGGCAATGACCTGGGCGGGCAACCCGGCGCTTGCCGAAGCGCAGCAGAATATCCGCGCGACGGTTACGGCCGCCCCGGGCGACTGCAACTTCCAGTTCAACCCCACCGGCGTCCAGAAGTTCACAACCTCGTGCGATATCGCTACGGACTTCCTGACCAAAAACTCCGTTCCCTATGACGTCGTGACCACGGCTGCGGCGGGGACCCCGGCAACGGTGAAGATCGGCGAAACGACGATCAGCGGCTATGACGCCACGGCTGCCGGCGACAAGGCCAAGGCGCAGGACGCTGCCTTCAAGAAGCAGGTCAACATGACGCTCCAGGCCTCCGGCTATCCGCTGGTTCGCGGGGCTGCCAAGGTTCCGGAATCGAAGGTCGACGCATTCGTAGCCGGGAATCCAGAGCTGGCGCTCGATGCCGCGGCGATCCGCGCCGGTGAAAAGACCATGGTTCCGGCCGACAAGCTCATTGCCGACAAGCTGCTCACCAAGGAGGAAGTCGGCAGCGCCACCGAAATGGCGGTCTATTCGATCGACAAGGGTGGCGCCTTCAGCATGGTGGCCGACCCGGCCCGCGTCAACTGGACGGTGATCATCGCCGTGCTGACCGTGCTCGTCATCTACGTGACGATGGTCTATGGCCCGATCGCGGCACTGCTCGTCGAGCTCTTCCCGACCCGCATCCGCTATACCGGCATGTCGCTGCCCTATCACATCGGCAACGGCTGGTTCGGCGGCTTGCTTCCGGCAACGGCCTTCGCGATGAGCGCAGCCAAGGGCGATATCTACTATGGTCTGTGGTATCCGATCGTCTTTGCCGGCCTCACCCTGGTCATCGGCCTCTTGTTCCTGCCGGAAACCAAGGACCGCGACATCCACGCAATGGATTGAGCGGAGCACTATGAAGCGCGGGATGGGGCGGAAACCTCATCTCGCTTCAAAAGAATCTCTCCCGACTCCGGCGCGGTTTTCCGCGCCGGCTTTTTATTTGCCGCTTCGGCTATGCCCGGGATTCTTCAGCACGGGTAAGCGCCCTGTGCCGAAGGCAAACAGCCAGCCTTGCCGGGCGAAGACGAAGGCCATCATCAGCGCGACCCAGAGCCCGAGGAGCAGGCCAGCGGCGACATCGCTTGGATAGTGGGCGCCGACGACCACGCGCGAGACGCCGATGAGCAAGGCCGACAGCAGGAACAGCGGCCGAAGCTGCGGCATCACCATGGCGAAGGCGCCGAAAAAGGCGCCGGCGGCGGTGGAATGCCCGGATGGAAAGCTCTCGAACAGGGTGTCGCCCGTGAACGGTGTGAGGCTATAGGCGCCGTAGTCGGCGAAGAGTTCGGGACGCGCCCGGCCAATCAGGAATTTCAAACCGTGCACCAGCGCGCTCGCCGTTCCGATCGTCAACAGGAAGTAGGCCGAGAGGTTGCGAGCCGCGCGCGCTCTCTGCCGCACCGTATCGCGCGCGGACGCCCGCCTGACGATGAAGGCAATAAGCAGCAGCACGGCCGAGGTGTAGATCATCCAGGCAAAGGTGCCGATATCGGTGATGGCGCGGTTGAAGGCGACGATCTCCTCAGGCAGGCCTTGCGCCCATTCGGAAAGATGCGGATCGAAGGGTATGAAGGCGACGACGAGCACGATCGTCATCAGCCAGATCCAGGCGGTCAAAGAAAACGGTTGCTTCATGGTACTCCTTCCTTCGCCTCACGGATGTGAAGGTCCCGCCGGCGAAATCAAGAGGCGTGAGACGAAAACACCCCCGGCCGAAGCCGGAGGTGCGGAGGTCATCGGAAGCCGTTGGGACGGCGATCGTCAGGCGGAAAGGGCCTTGAACTCGGCGAGGATCGCGTCGCCCATCTCGGTGGTGCCGACTTGGCGGCAGCCTTCCGCCATGATGTCGCCGGTGCGGATGCCCTTGTCGAGCACGTTGGCGATCGCCTTTTCCAGATTGTCCGCTTCCTTCACCAGGTTGAAGGAGTAGCGCAGGCACATGGCGAAGGAGGCGATCATGGCGATCGGGTTGGCGATGCCCTTGCCGGCGATGTCCGGGGCCGAGCCGTGCACCGGCTCATAGAGCGCCTTGCGCTTGCCGGTCTTGGCATCGGGCGCGCCGAGCGAAGCCGAGGGCAGCATGCCGAGCGAACCGGTGAGCATCGCAGCGACGTCGGACAGCATGTCGCCGAAGAGGTTGTCAGTGACGATCACATCGAACTGCTTCGGCTGGCGCACGAGCTGCATGCCGCCGGCATCCGCCAGCATATGCTCGAGCTCAACGTCGGGATATTTCGCCTTGTGCGTTTCGGTAACCACCTGGTTCCAGAGCACGCCGGACTTCATGACGTTGCGCTTTTCCATCGAGCAGACGCGGTTTTTGCGGGTGCGCGCAAGTTCGAAGGCGACGCCGGCGATGCGCTCGATCTCGTAGGTATCGTAGACCTGCGTGTCGATGCCGCGCTTCTGGCCGTTGCCGAGGTCGATGATCTCCTTCGGCTCGCCGAAATAGACGCCGCCCGTCAGCTCGCGGACGATGAGGATGTCGAGACCCTCGACGAGTTCCGGCTTCAGCGAGGACGCGTTGGCGAGCGCCGGATAGCAGATGGCGGGCCTCAGGTTGGCGAAGAGTTCCAGATCCTTGCGCAGCCTGAGGAGGCCGGCTTCCGGCCGCACTTCGTAGGGCACCGCATCCCATTTCGGTCCGCCGACGGCACCGAAGAGCACGGCATCGGCGGCAAGCGCCTTTACCATGTCGCCTTCCGAGATCGCCGCGCCGTGGGCGTCATAGGCCGAACCACCCACGAGCCCCTCGTCCGTCACGAAGCCGGCGTCGAGCTCGGCATTCATGTAAGCAATGATTTTGCGGACTTCCGCCATGGCTTCCGGGCCGATGCCGTCGCCGGGCAGAAGGAAGAGATTGCGCACAGTCATGGATAGTCCTTTTCGCGGGGAACCACTGCACGTTCCCTTAAATCCCGCCCGATTTAAGGATGAGAGCATGCAGCACCTTAAAATGCACAGCGATCTTAGTGCGTCCAAACAGACGCACGGTGCTGTAGGCCGCGTTCTTAGCGCAACTTCGTTTCGAGGGAAATTGCATCGGCGAAAGAATTGTACGGCTCCTTCTTCTCACCGTTATCGCCTGCCCAGCCCTCCCTCAACCACGTTTCCGCTTGACGGAATCAAGTGCAGCGGCTCGAATGGCCGAGCTGCACACCCCGGGGTTTCCGATATGTCCGAGACGCTTCTTGTCGGTGCCTTTCTCGCCGCGCTCTCCTATACGCTGATCCCCGGCCCCGCCTTTCTGGCGCTGCTCGGCATCGGCGCCGGCCAGGGTCGAAGAGCCGGTGCGCTTTTCATGGGCGGCCATCTTGCCGGCGATCTTCTGTGGTCGGGGCTGGCGCTCGTCGCCATTATCGGCGCCCGGTCGATCGGCACGGCAGTCTTCGATGTTCTCGGCCTCATCTGCGGCGCCTATCTCGCCTGGATCGGCTGGACGGCCCTCAACGCCCGCCCGAAGGGCGAGAACAGGCCGCTCCTGACGGTCGAGCGGCCGCTCAGGCGTGGGCTCATCTTCGGACTTACCAATCCCAAGGGCTATCCGGTCGCGCTTGCGACCTTTACCGCACTTCTCGCCGGTTCCGCCAATGCGCTGGAATTCACTGCCCTGCCCATGCTGCTCGCCGTGTCGCTGACCGGTTTCCTGATTGCCGACGTGATCCTGATCGCGATCATCGGCGCCTCCGTCGTGCGCCGCTTCTACCGCCGTCACGAGCTGACGATCGTCCGGCTGTCGGGGCTGCTCTTCATCGGTTTCGCGGCGCAAGCGGTCTGGCATGCGGCGCCCGGCCTTTTTGGCATGCGCAAACCTTGACGGCCGGCTTCGGCCGGACCACCTGACTTTCTCCGCGCCTCGCGCGCAACCTCTTCCGGCTTTGCCGGTCCTGCATGCGAAAGGAATCCCATGACTGCGAGTGCTTCGCTCAATCCCGCCCTGGTGAACTGGACCGGGCATGAAGGTCTGCCGCGTTTCGAAGCGATCAAGGACGAAGATTTCGCGCCCGCCTTCGATGCGGCCTTCGCGAGCCACGACGCGGAGGTCGACGCGATCGCCAACAATCCGGAGCCGCCAAGCTTCGAGAACACCATCGTGGCGCTGGAAATCGCCGGAGAT
This sequence comes from Ensifer sp. WSM1721, assembly GCF_000513895.2. Taxonomy (GTDB): domain Bacteria; phylum Pseudomonadota; class Alphaproteobacteria; order Rhizobiales; family Rhizobiaceae; genus Sinorhizobium. Next base: position 3,249,602 of record NZ_CP165782.1, on the reverse strand, counting down.
GATCTTTCGCGCGTCTCTGCGCTTTTCTGGACCAAGGCGGGAGCACATACCAACGAGATGATCCAGGCGCTCGAGCGCGAGATCGCGCCGAAGATGTCGCGGCATTACTCGAAGATCGGCACCAATCCCGCCCTATTCCGCCGAATCGATACGCTCTGGGAGCAGCGGGAAGAGCTCGGCCTCGATCTCGAGGCGACGCGCGTCCTCGAACGGCACTGGAAGGGCTTTGTGAAATCGGGCGCCAAGCTCGAAAAACCCGAGCAGGAGCGTCTTGCGGCGATCAACGAGAGGCTCGCCGGTCTCGGAGCGAAATTCGGTCAGAACGTGCTTGCCGACGAGAAGGACTGGGTGCTGCTGCTGACAAGCGAAGAGGACCTGGCGGGTCTCCCCGACTTCCTCAGGGACGCGATGGCGGCCGTCGCGCGCGACCGCGGCGAGGAGGGTAAATACGCGGTCACTCTGTCGCGTTCGATCATCGAGCCGTTCCTGACCTTTTCGGAGAACCGGGAGCTTCGCGAGCAGGCGTTCCGAGCCTGGACGGCGCGCGGCGAAAACGGCGGCGAGACCGACAACCGCGCCATCATCGCCGAGACGCTCGCACTCAGGGCGGAGAAGGCGAAGCTGCTCGGCTACGCGAACTATGCGAGCCTGAAGCTCGACGATACGATGGCGAAGACGCCGGAGGCCGTCACGAGCCTGTTGCTGCAGGTCTGGGAAAAGGCGGTGGCACGCGCCCGTGAAGAGGAGGCCGATCTCGCCAAGCTGATCGCGGCGGAAGGCCGCAATCACGAGGTCATGCCGTGGGACTGGCGCCACTATGCCGAAAAGCTGAGGACTGAAAAGTTCAGCTTCTCGGAAAGCGAGTTGAAGCCCTATCTGCAGCTCGAAAAGATCATCGATGCCTGCTTCGATGTCGCCCATCGTCTTTTCGGCATCATGGCGACGGAGAAGAAGGGTATTACCGCCTATCATCCGGATGTCCGCGTCTTCGAGATTCGCGACGCCTCGGGCAAGCTCGTGGCGCTCTTCCTCGGCGACTATTTCGCCCGTCCCTCCAAGCGCTCCGGCGCCTGGATGAGCTCGTTCCAGTCGCAGCACAAGCTGAAGCTCGAGAACGGCACGATCGGCGAAATCCCGATCGTGTACAATGTCTGCAATTTCGCAAAGCCCGCCGACGGCAAGCCGGCATTGCTCTCGATCGATGACGCCCGCACCCTCTTCCACGAATTCGGCCACGCACTGCACGGCATGCTTTCCGATGTCACCTACCCGACCGTCTCCGGCACCGGCGTTTCGCGCGATTTCGTCGAACTGCCGTCGCAGCTTTATGAACATTGGCTGACGGTGCCGGAGATCCTGAGGAAATATGCGATCCACTACCGGACCGGCGAACCGATGCCCGAGGCGCTGCTCGACAAGGTGCTTGCGGCCCGAACTTTCAATTCCGGCTTCGCCACCGTCGAGTTCACCGCCTCGGCGCTCGTCGACATGGCCTACCACACGGCGGAACCGGTCAGCGATCCGATGATGCTGGAAGCGGCGACACTCGAGAAAATCGGCATGCCGAAATCGATCGTCATGCGTCACCGCAGCCCGCACTTCCTGCACGTCTTCTCCGGCGACGGCTATTCCGCCGGCTACTACTCTTACATGTGGTCGGAAGTGCTCGACGCCGACGCCTTCGCCGCCTTCGAGGAGACCGGCAATCCCTTCGACCCCGCGATGGCGGCCAGGCTCAAGGACAACATCTATTCCGTCGGCGGCTCGATAGACCCGGAAGACGCCTATAAGGCCTTCCGCGGCAAGCTGCCGAGCCCGGACGCGATGCTGGCGAAGAAGGGGTTGGTGGCCGTAGCGCCGCCCTCGCCCGCCTCTTAGTCCGCCTACTCCACTCCCAGCACCGCAAGGAGGTTGCGCATCCGCGCCGCTGCCAAATCCGGCTTGTCCAGCACATTGGCCTGATCGGCCAGACGGAAGATGTCGGCATAATGCAGGAGCCCGCGAGCCGACTGCAGGCCGGCCGGCAGGGTGAAGTGGCGCTGGTGGCCGTTGAGCCAGGCGAGGAAGACGACGCCGGCCTTGTAATATTGCGTCGGCGCCTCGAAGATCTTGCGCGACAAGGGTACGGTCGGCTCGATCGTGCCGCGGAAGGTCGAAAGATCGCCCGCCGCGAGAGCAGCGAGCGCCTTGGAGGCGGACGGCGCGACGGCGTCGAAGATGCCGAGCAGTGCGTGGCTGTATCTCTCGCCATCGCCCTCGATCAGCTCCGCATAGTTGAAGTCGTCACCGGTGAAGCAGAGCACGCCGTCCGGCAGGCCGTTGCGCAGCGCCACCTCCTTGGCATTGTCGAGCAGCGAGATCTTGATGCCCTCGACCTTGGCGCTGTTCTCGCCAATGATCGACAGCACGGTCGCGAGCGCCTCCTCGAAGTTCTCCGAGCCCCAGTAACCTTTGAGTTGCGGGTCGAACATGTCGCCGAGCCAGTGCAGCACGACCTTTTCCTTCGCCTGGCCGAGAATATGGCCGTAGACGCGCCGGTAATCGTCGGCAGAGCGCGCCACCCGCGCAAGCGCGCGGCTCGCCATCATGATCGCCCGGCCGCCCTCTCCCTCGACAAAACCGATCTGCTCCTCGTAAGCCGCGATGACCTCCTCGATCGACCGCGCTTGCGCGGGTGAAAGCTGGTCGGTGCCGGCGCCGCAGGCAAGATCGGCGCCCGGAACGCTCCGCGCCTCGGCGAGCGAACGGCGGATCAGTTGCTGGGCGTCGGCCCAGGAAAGGCCCATGCCGCGCTGGGCGGTATCCATCGCCTCGGCGATCTTGAAGCCGAGCCCCCACAGATGATGGCGGAACGCCATCGTCGCCTCCCAGTCGATCGCCGGATTTCCCCAGGGGTCGACGTCGCGAGGCGGATCGGAAACGACATGCGCCGCCGCATAGGCGATGCGGTTGAAGCGCGGCACCGCACCCGGCCGGGCGATCGGCGTTCCCTGGAGCCGGTATTCTTCGAGCGAGCCGTCTTGGCGCGGCAGCAAAACGCTGGTCATCGGCATGCATCCTCCTCTAGTTTGCGGCATCGAATAATTTAGATCGTTCCAAATATCAAGACGGAAAAGCGATGCTCCGCATCTCAGCAGAAGCCTTCTCGGTCCCTGTAACCATTGTCCTCTGTGCCGCTTAACCCCTTCGCACCAACTACATCAAGGGGTTAACTCAGAGCCATTCACTGGCGTCGCGCGGACTGCCGACCAACAGCGGATTCAAAAAAGTGAGCAAATGCCACTTGACGAGTTTGGAACGTTCCAATTATTAAGGAAGCAAGAGATAAGAAATGCCGGTGGGGAGGATAGTGATGGCGAAGGAGCGGGTGACGGTCGTCGATATTGCGCGCGCCGCCGGCGTGTCGAAGTCGACCGTGTCGCTCGTCCTGCAGGGAAGTCCACTCGTCAACGAGGCGACCCGAGCGAAGGTGAACGTTGCGATCCGCGATCTCGGCTATGTCTACAATCGCGGCGCCGCCAATCTCCGACAGGCGAAATCCAAGATTATCGGCATCGTCGTCAACGATCTCACGAACAGTTTCTTCGCCGAGCTCGCCGTGGGGGTCGATGCGGTGGTGCAATCCGCCGGGTTCGTTCAGTTCCTGGCCAATACCGGTGAAAAGATCGAGCGCCAGCGCGAGGTCATCGCCTCGATGCGCGAGCACGGCGTGTCGGGTCTCATCATCTCGCCGGCGCGCGGCACGGAGGCAGCCGATCTCGCTCCGCTGGTTGCCAGCGGGATTCCCGTCGTACTCGTCGTCCGCGATATCGCCGGGGCAGGCGTCTCATCGCTCACCTCCGACAATCATGCCGGAGCCATGGCGGCGGTCCGCCATCTGGTCGAGCGCGGCCATCGCCGGATCGCATTTCTGGGCGGCTTTCCCGACACGGCCGTCTTCGAGGCGCGTATGCGCGGCTATCGCGATGCGCTTCGCGAGGCGGGTTTGGCTTCCCCCGACGAACTCGTCATCGGCTCGGCGCCGTCGCGCGCCGGCGGCGTGACCGCAATCGAGCAGGCGATGATGCTGAAGGAGCGGCCAACGGCGGCGCTCTGTTTCAACGATGCCGTCGCCTTCGGTGTTTGCGACGGTCTGCGCGCGCGGCGGCTGGAGCCGGGTGCGGATTTCGCAGTGATCGGCTTCGACGACGTGATCGAAGCGAAGACCGCCGTGCCGGCGCTGACCACGGTCTCGGTCGATCCGCAGGGCATGGGCGAGCGGGCGGCGGAATTGCTGCTGAAGCAGATCGATGCGGGGCGCGCCGAGCCCGAGGCGATCGTCAGTCCGGTGCGGCTCGTCGTTCGCCAGAGCTGCGGCGCGGCCGCCGAGCGCAGAGCCAGGGAGGTGTCACTATGATTCGCTGGGGATTGATCGGCGCGAGCACGATCGCGCGCGAATGGGTGATCGGCGCGATCCGCGCCGCTGGCGGCGAGGTGACGTCGGTGATGAGTTCCAGCGCCGAGCGTGGTGAGGCCTATGCGGCGGAAAACGGCATCGGCAAAGCTGTAACGAGTGTCGATGAGCTCGTTGGCGATGCGGAAGTCGATGCGGTCTATATCTCGACGACCAACGAGCTTCACCATGATCAGGCGCTCGCGGCGATCCGTGCCGGCAAGCACGTTCTCTGCGAGAAACCCCTGGCGATGACCTTGAATGACGGCTGCGAAATGGTGCTCGCCGCCTGCGAGGCCGGCGTCGTGCTCGGCACCAACCATCACCTGCGCAATGCCGCCACACACCGCGCCATGCGGGAAGCGATCGCCGCGGGACGGATCGGCAGGCCGATCGCGGCGCGGGTCTTCCACGCCGTCTATCTGCCGCCGCATCTGCAAGGGTGGCGGCTCGACAGGCCGGAAGCCGGCGGCGGCGTCATCCTCGACATTACCGTGCACGATGCCGACACGCTGCGCTTCGTCCTTGACGACGACCCGATCGAGGCCGTGGCGATCAGCCACAGCGCCGGCATGGGCAAGGAAGGGCTCGAGGATGGCGTCATGGGGGTCCTACGCTTCCGCTCCGGCGTGATCGCCCAGTTCCATGATGCCTTCACGACGAAATATGCCGAGACCGGGTTCGAAGTGCACGGCACCGAAGGCTCGCTGATCGGCCGCAACGTGATGACGCAGCGGCCCGTCGGCACCGTCACGCTTCGCAACGAAGAGGGCGAGACCGAACTGCCGCTCGACCACCGCAATCTCTACGAGACGGCGCTTGAGGCTTTCCACGCTGCGACTGATGGCAACGGCGCCCCGTCGGCGACGGGCGAGGACGGGGTCTGGTCGCTCGCCACCGGCCTCGCGGTCGTAAAGGCGGCGGCCACCGGCATGGCCGTCCAGATCGAAGCAGGACTTTGAGTGCGCATGACCATGAGCAAGCACATTTCCCCTGCCGAAGCGGCCGCTCTCATCCCGGACGGGGCAATCGTTTCGGTTTCCTCGTCCAGCGGCCTCGGCTGCCCGGACCTGATGCTGAAGGCGATCGGCGAGCGCTTCGATGCAACGGGCCATCCCCGGGATATCACGACGCTGCATCCGATCGCCGCCGGCGACATGAGCGGCATCAAGGGCGTCGACTACATCGCCAAGCGGGGCCTTCTGAAGAAGATCATCGGCGGCTCCTATCCTTCCGGCCCCTCGACCGCCGAGCCGCCGCTGATCTGGCAGATGATCGGCGCGGACGAAGTAGCGGCCTACAACATTCCGTCAGGCATCCTCTTCGACATGCATCGTGAGGCGGCGGCAAAGCGTCCGGGGGTCATGACCAAGGTCGGGCTCGACACTTTCGTCGACCCGTCGCGCGAAGGCTGCGCGATGAATCCCTCCGCCGCCGCCGAACCGGTCGTCAAAAAGGTCACCTTCGAAGGCGAGGACTGGCTCTATTTCAGGGCGATCGCGCCTGAGGTGGCGATCATCCGCGCCACGACGGCGGACGAGCGCGGCAATCTCACCTATGAGCATGAGGGAGCCTATCTCGGCGGCCTCGATCAGGCGCTCGCCGCCCGCAACAATGGCGGCATCGTCATCGCCCAGGTGCAGCGCATCGCCAAGGAGGGTTCGCTGAAACCCCATGATGTGCGCGTGCCGGGTGTCCTCGTCGATTACGTCGTCGTCGATCCCGACCAGAAGCAGACGACGCAGACGCTTTACGATCCGGCCATTTCCGGCGAGATCTTCCGGCCGCTCGACAGCTTCCGGCTGCCGGAATTCAACATCCAGAAGGTGATCGCGCGCCGTGTCGCGCAGGAGCTTCAGGCCGGAAGCGCCGTCAATCTCGGCTTCGGCATCTCGGCCAATGTGCCGCGCATTCTGCTGGAGGAAGGGCTTCACGGCGCCGTCACCTGGGTGATCGAGCAGGGCGCGGTCGGCGGCGTGCCGCTGCTCGACTTCGCCTTCGGCTGCGCGTCCAATGCGGACGCCTTCATGCCGTCGCCTTACCAGTTCACCTATTTCCAGGGCGCCGGCTTCGACGCGTCGCTGCTCTCCTTCCTGGAGATCGACCGTTCGGGCTCGGTGAACGTCTCGAAGCTCAGCTTCCGCCCGCATGTGACAGCCGGGGCAGGGGGCTTCGTCGATATCACCGCGCGGGCGAAGAAGATCGTCTTCTCCGGCATGTTCAATGCCGGAGCGAAACTTGGCGTGGCGGACGGCCGGCTCGTCATCGAGAAGGAAGGCAAGCTCAAGAAGCTCGTCAGAGAGGTCGAGCACGTTACCTTCTCCGGCCGCCGGGCCATCGAGCAAGGGCAGGACGTCACCTATGTCACGGAACGCTGCGTGATGAAGCTGACGCCGGACGGCATTGTGGTCACGGAAATCGCACCGGGCGTCGATCTTGAGACGCATATTCTCGACCAGTCGGAATTCCCGCTGATCGTCTCCGATAAGCTGAGAGTGATGGATGCGGTCTTGTTCGGCGAGGCGCCGATCGGCCTCACTCTGCCCGCCAAGGCGCCGCGCCGGCTCGCGGGAGGCGCCGATGGCTGACGGACGCATCCGGGTTGAGTTCGACGGTGCGGTCGCGACGATGACCGTTGCACGGCCGGAAAAACTGAATGCCTTCGACATCGACATGCTGAAGGCGCTCGCTTCTGCTTGCGACAGGGTCGAGGCCGAGCGGGACGTACGTGTCGTCATTCTTACAGGCGAAGGCAAGGCCTTTTCCGCCGGCGGCGACATCAAGGCGTGGGGTGGCATGGAGCCCGCCGCCTTCGGCCATGATTGGGTGCGCTTCGGCCATCGCGTCTTCGAGCGTTTGGCGACCCTGCGCATGCCGGTCATCGCCGCCTTGAACGGTCACGCGCTCGGTGGCGGGCTGGAACTGGCGGCGGCAGCGGACATCCGCATTGCCGAGAGACAGGTGACGATCGGCCTACCCGAGACGAGCCTTGGCATGGTGCCCGGCTGGTCAGGCACGCAGCGCCTCGTCACCCGCTTCGGCGCGCAGATTGTCCGCCGCATGGTGCTCGGTGGCGAGATGTTCTCGGCGGAAGAGGCGAGGGCCGAGGGCCTCATCGATGCGGTCGCCGAGACCGGAACGGTAATGCAAGCGGCGCGGGATTATGCGGCGCGGATTGCGAGTCGCGGGCCGGCGGCGCTCGAAGTGTCGAAACTGATGATCGCTTCGGCCAATGGCGAGGACAAGGGCGCGGCGGTCGAGGCGCTGGGCTCCATCCTGGTCGCCAAGACCGGCGATCTCAAGGAAGGTGTCGCGGCCTTCAGCGAAAAGCGCGAAGCGCGCTTCAAGGGAGACTGGTGATGACGGTTCTGTTGAGGCCGAAGGCGCTCGGCGACTATAAGATCCGCGAATTCCGGATGCTGATCGACGGCCAATGGGTGGGCGGCGCCGAGGGCCGGACGATCGAGCGGGTGGCGCCCGGTCATGGCGTCGTCGTCAGCCGCTACCAGACGGCGACCAAGACGGATGCGGAACGGGCGATCGCAGCCGCGCGACGTGCCTTCGACGACGGCCCCTGGGCGCGCATGACCGCATCCGAGCGGTCGCTGATCCTGCTCAAAGCGGCCGACATGATCGCGGCGCGCGCGGACGAACTCGCCTTCCTCGACGCAATCGAGTCGGGCAAGCCGATCAGCCAAGCCAAGGGCGAATTGGCAGGGGCTGCGGACATCTGGCGCTATGCGGCCGCACTTGCCCGCGAGCTCTCGGGCGAAAGCTACAATACGCTCGGCGAAGGCACGCTCGGGGTCGTGCTGCGCGAGCCGATCGGCGTCGTCTCGATCATCACGCCCTGGAACTTCCCCTTCCTGATCGTCAGCCAGAAGTTACCCTTCGCCCTTGCCGCCGGCTGCACGGCGGTGGTGAAGCCATCGGAGCTCACCTCCGCTTCGACGCTCGTTCTTGGCGAGATTCTCGAAGCTGCAGGCGTGCCGGCCGGGGTCGTCAACATCATCGTCGGCACGGGACCGGAAGCGGGTGCGCCACTCACCAGCCATCCGGATGTCGACATGATCTCCTTCACCGGCTCGACCGGCGTCGGCAGGCTGACCATGACGAATGCGGCGCAGACTTTGAAAAAGGTCTCGCTCGAGCTCGGCGGCAAGAACCCGCAGATCGTCTTCCCGGACGCCAATCTCGATGAATTCGTCGATGCCGCCGTCTTCGGCGCCTATTTCAATGCCGGCGAATGCTGCAATGCAGGCTCGCGGCTGATCCTGCACTGTGACATTGCCGAGGAGGTGACCGCACGCATCGCCAGCCTTTCGGCCAAGGTGAAGGTCGGCGATCCGCTCGACCCCGAGACGCAGGTCGGCGCGATCATCACGCCGCAACATCTCGAAAAGATTGCCGGCTATGTTTCGGCGGCGTCGAGCGATGGCGCGACCGTCGCCCAGGGAGGCACAGCGCTCGATCTCGGGATGGGCCAGTTCATGGCGCCGACCATTCTCTCGGCCGTTCGCCCGGAAATGGCGGTGGCGCGAGAAGAGGTCTTCGGGCCGGTCCTCTCGGTGCTCACCTTCGAGACGGCGGAAGAGGCGATCCGCATCGCCAATTCCATCGATTACGGACTTTCGGCCGGCGTTTGGAGCCGCGATTTCGACACGTGCCTGACCATCGGGCGGCGCGTGCGCGCCGGCACGATTTGGATGAACACCTTCATGGATGGCGCCGCGGAACTGCCTTTCGGTGGTTATCGGCAGTCGGGGTTGGGACGCGAACTCGGGCGCCACGCGGTCGAGGACTATACGGAGACGAAAACGCTCAACATGCATATCGGCCAGCGCACCAACTGGTGGATGCCGCGCTGAGGTCGGGAGGAAAGATGGGATCGGGTGCGACGACAATGATCGCGGCCCGCCGCTCCTTTGCGGGTCAGTTGCGCCTCGATGCGCGCGGGAGATATCCGGCGAAGGGGGAAGTCGTCGTAGCCGACGAAATGGTGTAACGTTTTAAATGGGTTGGGCGGCGTATGCCGCAGGCCCATGCCGTCCGCAGGAGAGGGCGGCATTAAAAAGGCGGAGGAGATTTCCGCTTCGGTAACTTGCAAACGGGAGGATAACGATGCGCAAGTTGATGACGACGACGGCTGTTGCAGCACTGATGTTGGCGGCCACGGCCGCGCGCGCAGCAGAAAACGTGGAAGTGCTGCACTGGTGGACGTCCGGTGGCGAGGCCACAGCACTTGAGGTCCTGAAAAAGGATCTGGAAAGCAAGGGCATCACCTGGACCGACATGCCGGTCGCCGGCGGCGGTGGCAAGGAAGCCATGACGGTACTTCGCGCCCGCGTCACCGCCGGCAACGCGCCAACGGCGGTGCAGATGCTCGGCTTCGATATTATCGACTGGGCCAAGGAAGGCGCACTCGGCAACCTGGACGACATCGCCGCCAAGGAAGGCTGGGAGAAGGTGATTCCGGCCGCCCTGCAGCAGTTCTCCAAATATGACGGCCACTGGATCGCCGCCCCGGTCAATGTCCATTCGACGAACTGGGTCTGGATCAACAAGGCCGCCCTCGACAAGGCCGGCGCCAAGGAGCCGACGACCTGGGAAGAGCTGATCGCACTGCTCGACAAGTTCAAGGAGCAGGGCATCACGCCCGTTGCCCACGGCGGCCAGGCCTGGCAGGATGCCACAATCTTCGACGGGGTCGTGCTTTCGCTCGGCAACGACTTCTACAAGCAGGCTTTCATCGACCTCGATCCGGCAGCGCTCGGCGGCGACAAGATGAAGGAGGCCTTCGACCGGATGACGAAGCTGCGCTCCTATGTCGACGACAACTTCTCCGGCCGTGACTGGAATCTCGCCTCGGCGATGGTCATCGAGAACAAGGCCGGCCTGCAGTTCATGGGCGACTGGGCGAAGGGCGAGTTCCTGAAGGCCGGCAAGAAGCCGGGTACCGATTTCGTCTGCATCCGCTTCCCGGGAACGCAAGGCTCGGTCACCTTCAACTCCGACCAGTTCGTGATGTTCAAGGTCTCCGAGGACAAGGTTCCAGCGCAGTTGCAAATGGCCTCGGCAATCGAAAGCCCGACCTTCCAATCGGCCTTCAACGTCGTCAAGGGTTCCGTTCCGGCTCGCACCGACGTTCCGGATAAGGATTTTGACGACTGCGGCAAGAAGGGCATCAAGGATCTGGCCGAAGCCAATGCCAAGGGCACGCTTTATGGTTCCATGGCGCACGGTCATGCCAACCCGGCCGCCGTCAAGAACGCGATCTATGACGTGGTGACCCGCCAGTTCAACGGCGAGCTCAGCTCCGAAGACGCGGTGAAGGAACTCGTCGCGGCGGTCGAGGCTGCGAAGTAAGCGACGGAAAAGGGGGCGGATGCCCCTCATCCGGCCTGCCGGCCACCTTCTCCCCGCGTGCGGGGAGAAGGGAATGCGCGGCCAGCTCCGGCATCTCTCTGGGAGTGGAGCAGTCGCGGCACCTCCATCTCTCCCCGCATGCGGGGAGAGGGCTAAGGTGAGGGGCAGATGCGCGGCACGAACGAAACGATACTGCAACGGTGGTAACAAACATGGATAGCCGCACCCGGCTGCAGGAGCTTCTGCCGAAGCTCGTGCTTGCCCCCAGCTTTCTCATAGTTCTGGTGTTCGTCTACGGCTTCATCGCCTATACGGGCTTCCTGTCCCTGACGGACAGCAAGATGCTGCCGTCCTACAATTTCGTCGGCCTTTTGAACTATAGCAGGCTGTGGGCCCTGCCTCACTGGTGGCGGGCGATCAGCAATCTCGCGATCTTCGCTACACTCTATATCGTCATTTGCTGCGTGCTGGGGCTCGCGCTCGCGATCCTGCTCGACCAGAAGATCCGTGTCGAGGGCTTTCTCCGGCCGATCTATCTCTACCCGATGGCGCTATCCTTCATCGTCACGGGGACTGCGTGGAAGTGGTTCCTCGATCCCGGCATCGGCCTCGAGAACACCATGCATCTCTGGGGTTGGGAGAGCTTCTCCTTCAACTGGATCAAGGACCGAAACCTCGCGATCTATTGCGTCGTCATCGCCGCCGTCTGGCAGTCGACCGGCTTCGTCATGGCGATGTTCCTCGCAGGCCTGCGCGGCGTCGACAACGAGATCATCAAGGCCGCGCAGATCGACGGGGCGACGACGCCGACCATCTACCGGCGGATCATCATTCCCCTGATGCGGCCGGTCTTCCTCTCGGCCTTCGTCGTGCTCGCCCACCTCGCCATCAAGGCCTACGACCTGGTCATCGCGCTCACCGGCGGCGGGCCGGGGCAGGCGACCGAGCTTCCGGCGACCTTCATGTATTCCTACACCTTCACCCGCAACCAGATGGCGATCGGCGCCTCGTCCGCGATCATCATGCTGGTCATGATCTTCTCGATCATCATTCCCTATCTCTATTCCGAAGTCCGGGGAGGAAAACGCTGATGGGCGCTCCCAGTCCTGAGAACGTCATCTCGCACAATCGCCTAACGCGCGCTCTGATCTATCTGGCGCTGATCCTCTTCGCGCTCTATTCGCTGCTGCCGCTCTACGTGATGCTGGTGAACTCGTTGAAGCCGCTCGACGAGATCCGGCAGGGCGGCATGCTGAACCTCCCTCAGACCTGGACCATAGAGCCTTGGCTTTCCGCCTGGTCGACGGCGCAGATCGGCGTGCAGCCGACCGGTCTTCGCCCCTTCTTCATCAACTCGATCCTGATGGTCGTGCCGGCCGTGGCGATCTCGACGATGATCGGCGCGCTCAACGGCTACGTGCTGACGAAATGGCGCTTTCCCGGCGCAAACATCTTCTTCGGCATGCTTCTGCTCTCCTGCTTCATTCCCTTCCAGATCGTGCTGATCCCGATGGCGCGCATCCTCGGCATTTTCGGCCTGGCGGGGTCGATCTGGGGGCTGATCCTCGTGCATGTGGTCTATGGCATCGGATTCACGACGCTCTATTTCCGCAACTATTACGAGGCTTTCCCGACCGAGCTGGTACGCGCGGCGCAGATCGACGGCGCGAGCTTCTTCCAGATTTTTCGGCGGATCCTGCTGCCGTCCTCCGGGCCGATCATCGTCGTCTCCGTCATCTGGCAATTCACCAACATCTGGAACGACTTCCTGTTCGGCGCCTCGTTCTCCGGGCCCTATTCGACGCCGATGACGGTGGCGCTCAACAACCTGGTGAGCTCGTCGACGGGGGTCAAGGAATACAACGTCCACTTCGCGGGCGCGATCCTCGCCGCCCTGCCAACGCTCATCGTCTACATCGTGTCCGGCCGCTACTTCGTCCGCGGGCTGATGTCCGGCGCCGTGAAAGGGTAAGCCCATGTCGTTCCTGAAGATCGCCAACCTGCGCAAATCCTACGGCGCCCTCGAAATCCTCAAGGACATCAACCTCGAAATCGAAGAGGGCGGCTTCCTCGTGCTCGTCGGCCCCTCAGGCTGCGGCAAGTCGACGCTTCTGAATACGATCGCGGGGTTGGAGCCGATCACCTCCGGCGATATCGCCATCAACGGCCGCTCCGTCACGGGATTGCATCCGTCGAAGCGAGACATCGCCATGGTGTTCCAGTCCTATGCGCTCTATCCGAACATGACGGTGGCCGGAAACATCGCCTTCGGCATGGAAATCCGCGGCGTGCCGAAGGAGGAGCGAGAGAAAGCGATCCGCCAGGTTGCAGACATGCTGCAGATCGGTCATCTGCTCGACCGCAAACCCAGCCAGCTCTCCGGCGGCCAGCGCCAGCGCGTCGCCATGGGGCGGGCGCTCGTGCGCAATCCGCAAGTCTTCCTGTTCGACGAGCCCTTGTCGAACCTCGATGCGAAGCTGCGCGTCGACATGCGAACCGAGATCAAGCGGCTGCACCACCGCATGAAGACGACGATCGTCTATGTGACCCACGACCAGATCGAGGCGATGACGCTTGCGACCAAGATCGCGGTGCTCAAGGACGGCGTGCTGCAGCAGTTCGGGACGCCGGCGGAGATCTACAACAACCCCGCCAACATTTTCGTCGCCGATTTCATGGGATCGCCGGCGATGAACCTCCTGAAGGCGCGCATCGAGACGGAGGGCGCGCAGGTCGCGGTGACGCTGGCGCGTCCGCATGCCGAGCCGCTGAAGCTCGCCGTGCCGCATAACGGAGCGCTCTCCGCCTATGCCGGCAGGGAAGTCATCTTCGGCATCCGCCCGGAGGCCCTGACCGATCCGGACGGGGCGGACCGCAATGCAAAATTCGTCGCCGAGGGCGAATGCCTGATCGAGGTGGTCGAGCCGGCAGGATCCGACACCTTCGCGGTCACCCGGCTCGGCGGCAAGGAGGTCGTCGCGCGGCTCAGGGCCGACGCCCGCATCGCCCCCGGCCAGACGTCGCGGCTCGCCTTCAATCTCGACAAGGCGGTGTTCTTCGACCCTGAGAGCGAGAAGCGGATCGCATGAGCCCCAGCATGGAGAGCCAACCGGACATCGTCATCATCGGGTCGGGGATCGGCGGCGCGACCGTGGCGGCGGGTCTCGCACCTTCGGGTGCCGAAGTCCTCATCCTCGAAGCCGGTCATCACATCGAGGATCTGCCGGTCAACCGCGACCAGCGGGCGATCTTCCAGCGCGGCCATTTCCGCCCGAAGGAGACCTGGTACGAGGCCGGCAGTCTCGGCTTCAATCCCGGCAATTATTACAATGTTGGCGGCAACTCGAAATTCTACGGCGCGGTGCTCACCCGCTATCGCCGCGAGGATTTCGAGGAGATGCAGCATCTGGACGGCGTCTCTCCCGCATGGCCGTTTCCCTATGAGGAGCTTGAGCCCTGGTATTCCAAGGCCGAGCAGCTCTATCACGTGCGCGGCAAACTCGGTGAAGACCCGACCGAGCCGGTACATTCGAACGACTACGCTTACGGTCCCGTGCCGGACGAGCCGGCGATCGCCAAGGTCCGCAAGCGCCTGGCGGAAATCGGGCTGCATCCCTATTCGCTGCCGCTCGGCGTCGATATCGAGCGCTGGCTCGCCAAGGGCAAGACACCCTGGGACGCGCATCCGAACTGTTTCGACGGCAAGATGGATGCCGAAACGGCGGCGCTGACCGTGGCGCTCGAACATCCGAATGTGCGGCTGCAGACGGGCTCACGTGTGGTCCGGCTCACGACGATACCGGATGGCAAGGCGGTCGAGGCCGTGCGCTACGTAAAGGACGGGGCTGAGCACAGCGTCTCGCCGAAGCTCGTGATCCTTTCGGCCGGCGCGGTGCAATCGGCGGTCCTGCTCTTGCGCTCGGCCGACGAACGCAATCCGGCGGGTCTAGCCAACCGGTCCGACCAGGTCGGCCGCAATTTCATGAACCACAATTCGAGCGCAGTGATCGCGCTGAGCCCCTGGTATCGCAACGATTCGGTCTATCAGAAGACCTTCGGCCTCAATGACTTTTATCTCTCCGACGGGGCGGGCGGGCCGCCGCTCGGCAATATCCAGCTTCTCGGCCGCGTCTCCGGCGCGATCCTGAAGGCAAATATGAAATCGATGCCGGAATGGCTGTTGAACCAAGTATCCGCCCGCGGCATCGACTTCTACGCCATGAGCGAGGACCTGCCCTCGCCGGAGAGCCGCGTCATGGTCGACGGCGACCGCGTCGTGCTCAAATGGGTGCGCACCAATTGGCAGGCACATCTCGACCTCGTCGCCAAGCTGAAGGCAATTCTGAAGAAGGCGGGCTTCCCGGTCGTGCTCGCGCGCGCCTTCGACAAGCGAACGCCGTCGCATCAGTGCGGCACGCTGCGGATCGGCACTGATCCCACGCAAGCGCCGCTCGACGTCTATTGCCGCGCCTTCGACCATCCGAACCTTTTCGTCGTCGACGCCGGCTTCCTGCCGACGTCCGCTGCCGTCAATCCGGCCCTGACGGTCGCCGCACAGGCGCTGCGCGTCGCGGATCACATCGTCAGAGAGGATTTGCAGTCATGACGGACAAGGCACGCCCCGTCGCGATCGTCACCGGCGGCCGCCGCGGTATCGGACTCGGCATTGCTCGCGCGCTCACGGTAGACGGCTTCGACATCGCCATCACCGGCATCGGCGATGCGGAAGGCGTCGCTCCGGTCATCGCCGAACTCGGCTCGCTTGGCGCGCGGGCCATCTTTCTGAGGGCCGATCTCGCCGACCTTTCGAGCCATCAGGTGACCGTCGACGCGGTAGTCGCGGAATTCGGCAGGATCGACTGCCTCGTTAACAACGCCGGCATCGCCTCGATCATGCGCGGCGATTTCCTCGATCTGAAGCCGGAGAATTTCGACACGATCGTCGGCGTCAACCTGCGCGGCACCGTCTTCTTCACGCAAGCGGTGCTGAAGGCGATGCTCGCGGGGGAGGCGGCCTCACCGCGCTCGATCATCAACATCACCTCGGTTTCAGCGGCAATGACCTCACCGGAGCGGCTCGACTATTGCATGAGCAAGGCGGGCCTTGCGGCCTTCAGCCAGGGCCTGGCGCTAAGGCTTGCCGAAACCGGCATCGCCGTCTTCGAGGTCCGCCCCGGCATCATCCGGTCCGACATGACCTCGGCCGTCTCCGGCAAATACGACGCGCTGATCGCAGGTGGACTTGTGCCGATGCGGCGCTGGGGCGAGCCGGAGGATATCGGCAACATCGTCGCGGGGCTTGCCGGCGGCAAATTTGGCTTCGCCACGGGTTCGGTGATCCAAGCCGACGGCGGGCTTTCAATCAGCCGTCTTTAGGAGATTGAGCACCTGCGCGGGGATGCATCGGGATTATCAGGCCTGAGATTTGGAACATTCCAAACGCAGGCATGGAGGAAACGGAGAATGGCATTCGACTACATCATCACCGGCGCAGGGCCAGCCGGTTGCGTGCTCGCCAATCGGCTGAGCGAGGATCCGACCGTAAAGGTGCTGCTGCTCGAGGCGGGCGGCAGCGACTGGAACCCGCTGTTCCATATGCCGGCCGGCTTCGCCAAGATGACGAAAGGCGTGGCGAGCTGGGGCTGGAACACGGTGCCGCAAAGGCACATGAAGGGTAGGGTACTGCGCTATACGCAGGCGAAGGTGATCGGCGGCGGCTCCTCGATAAACGCGCAGCTCTACACCCGCGGCAATGCCGTCGACTACGATCTTTGGGCGAGCGAGGACGGCTGTACCGGCTGGGACTATCGCAGCGTGCTCCCCTATTTCAAACGCGCCGAGGACAATCAGCGCTTCGCCGACGACTACCATTCCTACGGCGGCCCACTCGGCGTCTCCATGCCCGTCTCGGCGCTGCCGATCTGCGACGCCTATATTCGCGCGGGCCAGGAGCTCGGCATCCCCTATAATCACGACTTCAATGGAAGGCAGCAGGCGGGCGTCGGCTTCTATCAACTGACGCAGCGCAACCGCCGCCGCTCTTCAGCCTCGCTTGCCTATCTCTCGCCGATCAAGGATCGAAAAAACCTGACGGTGCGCACCGGTGCCCGCGTCGCCCGCATTGTGCTCGAAGGCCGCCGAGCAGTCGGCGTCGAGGTGGTAATGGCCAAGGGGAGCGAAACAATCCGCGCGGACCGCGAGGTGCTTGTCTCTTCGGGTGCGATCGGCTCACCGAAGCTTCTCCTGCAATCCGGCATAGGGCCGGCCGACCACCTGCGTTCGGTCGGCGTCGAGGTCAGGCACGATCTCCCCGGCGTCGGCGGCAATCTCCAGGACCATCTCGATCTCTTCGTGATTTCCGAATGCACCGGCGACCATACCTATGACAATGTCGCCAAACTGCACCGCACGCTCTGGGCCGGGCTGCAATATGTGCTCTTCCGCTCCGGCCCGGTCGCCTCCTCGCTCTTCGAAACCGGCGGCTTCTGGTATGCCGATCCGAATGCTCGCTCGCCCGACATCCAGTTTCATCTCGGCCTCGGCTCCGGTATCGAGGCCGGTGTGGCCCGGCTCAAGAATGCCGGCGTCACGCTCAACTCCGCCTATCTGCATCCGCGCTCGCGCGGCACGGTTCGGCTTTCCTCCGCCGATCCGGCGCAGGCACCGCTGATTGACCCGAACTATTGGGAGGACCCGCACGATCGGAAGATGTCGCTAGAAGGCCTGAAGATCGCGCGCGAAATCATGCAGCAGCCGGCGCTCGAGCCTTTTGTTCTGGGCGAGCGTCTGCCGGGTCCCGAAATCAAGACGGAAGAGCAGCTCTTCGAATATGGCTGTGCCAATGCCAAGACGGATCACCACCCGGTCGGCACCTGCAAGATGGGAACGGACGCGATGGCGGTCGTCGACCTGGAGCTGAAGGTCCGCGGGCTCGATGGCTTACGCGTCTGCGACAGCTCGGTCATGCCGCGGGTGCCCTCCTGCAACACCAACGGGCCGACGATCATGATGGGCGAAAAGGGGGCGGACATCATCCGCGGGCTGCCGCCGCTGCCGGCGGCCGTCTTCCAGCACGAGCGCAACGACACGCGGCCGCGCGCCCGCGCCGATATCTGCTGACGGAGGATATGATGATCCGCCACTGCGTGTTCATCCGCTTCCGCCCGGAGGTAAGCGAGGTGGAAAAGACCGCGATCTTTGCCGAGATTGCGGCGCTGAAGGACCGTCTCCCGGGTTTCCTCGCTGTCCATGTCGGCGAAAATGTCAGCCCGGAGATCGGGATGGACAAGGGCTATGCCGAAGGATTCATCGTCGATTTCGCCGATGTAGCGGCGCGCGACGCCTATCTCGACGACGCGGAACATCAAAAGACCGGCGCAAAAATCGTTGCGGCGGCGGATGGCGGCGTCCAAGGTGTCTTCGTCTACGATCTCGAAATCCCGGACTGATTCGATGGCATTGATCGAGCCGCGCCCCTTCCTGACATCCCTCTTCGAGGCCGCCGTCGTCGCGGCCGACCCTGAAGCCGCCATTCGCGCCCATCTGCCGGCGCGGCCGAAGGGACGTACGATTGTCGTTGGCGCCGGCAAGGCCGCCAGCCAGATGGCGGCCGCGTTCGAGCGGCTCTGGGATGGGCCGCTGGAAGGAGCCGTCGTCGCCCGGCACGGGCCAGTCGAAAAATGCGAGCGCATCCGTGTCCTGCAATCGGCCCACCCGGTGCCAGACGAGGCGGGACTCGTTGCGTCGACCGCACTCCTCAAACAGATCGAGGGCCTGACGGCGGACGACCTCGTAGTGGCGCTGATCTCCGGCGGCGGTTCGGCGCTCCTGCCGGCGCCGCCCAAAGGGCTGACACTCGAGGACGAGATTGCCGTCAACAGAGCGCTGCTTGCCTCGGGTGCGCCGATCTCGGCGATGAATGTGGTGCGCAAGCATGTCTCGCGGATCAAGGGCGGGCGGCTTGCCCAGGCCGCTTCGCCGGCGCGCGTCGTCAGCCTCGTCGTCTCCGACGTTCCGGGTGACAATCCCGCCTTCGTCGCCTCCGGCCCTACGGTGCCGGACCGATCGAGCCTGGAAGAGGCGCGTGAGATCGTCGCGCGTTACGCCATGGCCCTGCCCGAACGGGTGATGGCGCATCTTTCCTCCGGTGCCGCACACGCGCCGAGCCCTGATGACCTCGCTTTCACCCGCAACGAAGTCCATGTGATCGCCTCGGCGAGCGTCTCGTTGGAGGCCTCGGCGGCGCGGGCTCGCGAAGCCGGCATCGAGGCGATGATCCTCTCGGATGCAATCGAGGGGGAGGCGCGCGACATAGGCTGCATGCATGCGGCGCTCGCGCGCGAGGTGGCCTCGCGTAACCGTCCGTTTACGAAGCCCGTGATGCTGCTTTCCGGCGGTGAGACGACAGTGACGATTTCCGGCGACAACTACGGCAAGGGCGGACGCAACAGCGAGTTCCTCCTGTCGTTCGCGCTCGACATCGACGGGATCGATGGCGTCGATGCGCTCGCCGCCGACACGGACGGCATCGACGGTTCGGAGGACAATGCCGGCGCCTTTGCCGACGGGGCGAGTGTCGCCCGCATGCGTGCTGCAGGCGTCGATCCGCGCGCGCATCTTGCCCGCCACGATGCCTGGTCGGCCTTCTCGGCCAGCGGCGACCTTTTCGTTCCCGGCCCGACTGGTACCAATGTCAATGATTTCCGGGCGATATTGATACGATGATGTGCATCGGCAGCCGGACGCGCTACTGCATGTTTCCTTAAATCGTACCCGATTTAAGGACAAAAACATGCAGCAATTCAAAGTGCTACAGCGTCCTTTGTGCGTCTGAAAAGACGCACGGCGCTGTAACGTCCGGCTGCCGATGACAAAACGCCGTGTTGCTTACCGCACCCGCTTCAGAGCATCTCCGAGGGTCGAGACGATTTCGCCGAAGTGCTTCTTTTCGACGATCAGCGGCGGCGAGAAGGCGATGATGTCGCCGGTGACGCGGATCAGGAGGCCCCTCTCGAAGCAATCGACGAAGACGTCATAGGCGCGGGCGCCGGGCGCGCCGTCGCGTGGGCTGAGCTCGATGCCGGCGATGAGGCCGATGGTACGGATGTCGATGATATGCGGCAGGCCTTTGAGCGAATGCATCGCCTCGTGCCAGTCCTCTTGCAGCTCGGCGGCGCGCGTCATCAGGCCCTCATCACGATAGATGTCGAGCGTGGCGATGCCGGCGGCGCAGGCGGCCGGATGGCCGGAATAGGTATAGCCATGGAAAAGCTCGATCTGGCCCTCCGGCCCCTGCATCAGCGCGTCGTGCACCTTGCGGCTCGCAAAGACTGCGCCCATCGGAATGGCGCCATTGGTGAGGCCCTTGGCGGTGGTGACGATATCCGGCGTCACGCCGAAATAGTCGGTCGCAAAGCTTGCACCCAGGCGGCCGAAGCCGGTGATCACTTCGTCGAAGATCAAGAGTATGCCGTGCTTGTCGCAGATGGCGCGGAGCCGTTCCAGATAGCCCTTGGGCGGGATCAGCACGCCGGTCGAACCGGCGACGGGCTCGACGATGCAGGCGGCGATGGTTTCGGCGCCATGCAGCGCCACGAGCCTTTCGAGATCGTCGGCGAGTTCCGCGCCATGTTCCGGCTGGCCTTTGACGAAAGCGTTCTTCGCGAGGTCATGGGTGTGGCGCAGATGGTCGGAACCGGGAAGCTGTGGGAAAACACGGCGATTATTGACAAGGCCGCCAACGGAGATGCCGCCGAAGCCGACGCCATGATAGCCGCGCTCGCGGCCGATGAGCCGCGTGCGCGTGCCCTGGCCGATCGAGCGCTGATAGGCCAGCGCGATCTTCAGCGCCGTGTCGACGGACTCCGAGCCGGAGCCGGTGAAAAATATCCGGTCGAGTTTGGCGTTCGGTCCCCCGGGGGCGATTTCGGCGAGCCGCTCGGCAAAGTCGAAGGCGATCGGATGGCCCATCTGGAAGGAGGGGGCGTAATCCATCGTGGTCAGCTGCCGCTCGACGGCGGCGGCGATCTGCCGACGGCCATGGCCGGCATTGACGCACCAGAGGCCGGCAGTGCCGTCGAGGATCGTCCGGCCGTCGACGCTGGTATAGTGCATACCCTCGGCGGAGGCGAGCAGGCGCGGTGCCGCCTTGAACTGGCGGTTGGCGGTGAAGGGCATCCAATAGCTGTCGAGAACCGGGGCGTTGGGCTTGTTGTGGGGTTTCATGGCAATCCTCCTGTCGGTGGCGCGATTGACTCCATGATTTGGATTACCGAACAAGTCCTTTTCTTCATTCAGCTAAGCCATTGGATTTTATCGAATGTGTTTGATAGGGTTTCGATATTCCGAACAACGTGAACACGGGAACGTCTGATGAGCGTCGACATCGGCAACCGCCTGCGCCATGTGCGGCTGATGCACAATCTTTCCCAGCGCGAACTCGCCAAGCGGGCGGGCGTCACCAACTCCACCATCTCGCTGATCGAATCCAACGCGTCCAATCCTTCGGTCGGGGCTCTCAAGCGCATTCTCGACGGCATTCCGATCGGACTCGCGGAGTTCTTCTCCTTCGAGCCCGAAAAGCCGCGCAAGGCCTTCTACGCGGCGGAAGAGCTGGTGGAGATCGGCAAGGGATCGATCTCCTATCGCCAGATCGGCGACAATCTCTTCGGCCGCAGCCTGCAGATCCTGAAGGAGTGCTATCAGCCGGGCGCCGACACCGGCAAGGTTCCGCTGGTGCACGAGGGCGAGGAGGGTGGCATCGTACTCTCAGGCCGTCTGGAGGTGACCGTCGACGACGAGCGGCGCATTCTTGGGCCGGGCGACGCCTATTATTTCGAAAGCCGCCGGCCGCACCGTTTCCGTTGTGTCGGACCGGTACCCTGCGAAGTGATCAGCGCCTGCACGCCGCCGACGTTTTGAGAAAGGGCGGCCGCATCGCGGCCGCCTTACTTTTCCTTACGAAAGCCGCGCGCAGGCGGCGGCGATGCGCTCCAGCGCTTCTCGCAACTCCGCTTCCGACGTTGCATAGGAGATGCGGAAGAAGGGCGAAAGACCGAAGGCCGAGCCGGGGACGACGGCGACGTAGGCGTCTTCGAGCAGATAGGCGCAGAAATCCGTATCCGTCTCGATCCGCTTGCCGGCGGGCGTCACCCTGCCGAGCATGCCGGCGCAGCCGGAGAAGGTGTAGAAGGCGCCTTCCGGGACTCGGCAGTCGAGTCCCTCGATCGCGTTCAGGCCGTTGACCACTAGATCGCGGTGGCGCTGGAAGCTCGTGGTGCGCTCCTTTAGGAACTCTTGCGGGCCGTTGAGTGCCGCTACCGATGCGGCCTGGCTCACTGAGGACGGGCAGGAGGTCGCCTGACTCTGGACGACGGCCATCGCCTTGATCAGCTCGCGCGGGCCGCCGGCATAGCCGATACGCCAGCCGGTCATCGCATAGGCTTTCGAAACGCCGTTGACGGTGAGCGTGCGGGCTTTCAAGCTAGGCTCGAGCTGAGCCGGCGTTGCGAAGCGGAAACCGTCATAGACGATGTGCTCGTACATGTCGTCGACGAGCAGCCAGACATGCGGATGCCTGAAGAGCACGTCGAGCAGCGGGCGGTAGTCGGCCGCACTGTAGGCGGCACCGGACGGGTTGGAGGGCGAATTCAACAGCATCCAGCGCGTCCGCGGCGTGATCGCCGCCTCGAGCTTGTCGGCAGTGAGGCGGAAGCCCGACGATGCATCGCACGCGATCAATACCGGCTTGCCTTCGCAGATCTGGACGATGTCCGAATAGGAGGTCCAATAGGGCGTCGGGATGATCACCTCGTCGCCAGGGTTGATCGAAGCCATCATGGCGTTGAAGAGGATCTGCTTGGCGCCGGTCGCGACCGTGATCTCGTCCAGCTCGTAGGCAAGGCCGTTCTCGCGCTGAAACTTTTCGCGGATTGCCTTCTTCAATTCCGGCGTGCCGTCGAGCGCCGTATATTTCGTCTCGCCGCGCCAGATCGCTTCCGCAGCGGCTTCCTTGACGTGGTCCGGAGTATCGAAATCGGGCTCGCCGGCGCCGAGGATGATGACCGGCTTGCCCTCGCGCTTCATCGCATTCGCTCGCGCGCCGATCTTCAGAATTTCCGAAACGCCGATCGAGGAAATCCGCGAGGCGGGCAGAAAGCCCGCCTCCTTGACCGTTGCATTGATGGTCATGGTCGATCCTATTCGATTATTCGATGTCGCCAATCATTCGATGTCGAAAGACACGCCCTGCGCCAGCGGCAGAGCCTTCGAATAGTTGATCGTGTTGGTGGCGCGACGCATATAGGCCTTCCAGGCGTCGGAGCCCGATTCACGGCCGCCGCCCGTTTCCTTCTCGCCGCCGAAGGCGCCGCCGATTTCAGCGCCGGAGGTGCCGATATTGACGTTAGCAATGCCGCAATCTGAGCCGTCGGCTGCGAGGAAGCGCTCGGATTCCTGCATGTCGCGGGTGAAGATGGACGAGGAAAGTCCGGCTGCGACGGCATTGTGCTCGGCGAGCACGGCGTCGAAGTCGCTGTACTTGATGACATATAGGACGGGCGCGAATGTCTCTTCGAGCACCGGGCCCTCCTGCTTCGGCATTTCGACGAGCGCCGGCTTGACGTAATAGCCGTTCTCGTAGCCGAGCTCGACGCGCTCGCCGCCGGTGACGGCGCCGCCACGGGCCTTCGCCTCGGCGATCGCCTTCTGCATGTTGTCAAAGGCGGCCTTGTCGACGAGCGGGCCGACGAGCGCGGTCGTTTCCAGCGGATTGCCGACGGAGACCGACTGGTAGGCCTTCTTCAGCCGCGGAACGAGCTGGTCGTAGACGCTTTCATGGACGAAGAGACGGCGCAGGGTCGTGCAGCGCTGGCCGGCAGTGCCCATGGCGCCGAAGGCGATGGCGCGCAGAGCCATGTCGAGATCGGCCGAAGGGCAGACGATGCCGGCATTGTTGCCGCCGAGTTCGAGGATCCCCCGGGCGAAGCGCTTGGCGAGCCGCGGACCGACTTCGCGGCCCATGCGGGTGGAGCCGGTCGCCGAGACCAGCGGAACCTTCGGATGGTCGACGAGAACTTCGCCGATAGCACGATCGCCGATCAGCACCTGCGACAGGCCTTCCGGCGCGTCACCGAAGCGGGCGATGGCGCGCTCGAGGATCGCCTGGCAGGCGAGCGCGGTGAGCGGCGTCTTTTCCGAAGGCTTCCAGACGACGGCGTCGCCGCAGACGAGAGCCAGCGCCGCATTCCACGACCAGACGGCGACGGGGAAGTTGAAGGCGGAAATGATGCCGACGACGCCGAGCGGATGCCAGGTTTCCATCATCCGGTGACCGGGACGCTCGGTGGCGATCGTCAGGCCGTAGAGCTGGCGCGAGAGGCCGACGGCGAAATCGCAGATGTCGATCATCTCCTGCACTTCGCCGAGGCCCTCGGACGGGATCTTGCCGGCTTCGATCGAGACGAGGCGACCGAGATCGGCCTTGAAAGCGCGCAGTTCCTCGCCGAGCAGGCGGACGAGCTCGCCGCGCTTCGGTGCGGGCACGAGCCGCCACGCGCGAAAAGCCTCGTCTGCCTTCTCGATCTTCTTAGCCGCCTCGGCGGCCGACACGGTTTTGAGGCTCGCGATCTGTTCGCCTGTGATCGGGCTGAAGGACGGCATATCGCCGCAGGTGTAGAGTTCCTTGGCGACGCCCAGCTTGTCGAGGAGGGCGGCCGTCTCCTTGGCGACGTCCACTTTCTTGGCTGCAATGTTCATGTTCTGACTCCCGTGTAATTGTCGTTGGCGTTGGCTGCGGCGACCTAACCAAAACGCACGCTGCCGAGCTTGCTCGGCGAGGTGAGCGTCTTCAGGCCGGCGGCCATCTCTTTCAGTTTTTCCGGTGTGTAGAAATCGTAGTAAGCCTGGTTGCGGCGGCCGATCGCGTGTTCGGCGCTGAAGCTGCCTTGATACTCTTCGACCGCGACCGCAAAAACCCATTCGCGCAGGCGCTGCTCGAAGGAGGGATCGATCGTAAGCCGGCTATCTTTCGCAACGACCAGGTTGAAGTGGACGCCGCCGTCACCGATGTGGCCGAAGTCGCAGACAGTGACGCCCGGAAACGTCTCCGGCATCTCCGCCTTCATATGGTCGCAGAAGGCCATGATGTCACCCCTGCGGAAGGAAAGATCGAAAGCGATCAGTTTGCCGAGATGCTTCACGCCTTCCGAAAGCGCGTGGCGCAGCGACCAGATCTCATGCGGCGGGCCGACGAGGGCGTCGGCGAGCGGCGCTCCTTCCAGTTCCCAAATCTCTGCGAGCACGTTTTCGAGGACCGCGTCGAGCGGCTCTTCGCCCTCGCGCGGCGCCGAGGTGCGAGAAATTTCGGCGAGGATCACATAGTCGGGGATATTGCCGCCCTGGAATGGATTCTTGAGCGACGGCACATGGGCGAAGGCCGCCGCGACCGCATTTTTCGACATGCCCTCGAAGGCGGAGAGATAGGCGCCGAGCCGCTCTTCCATGGCTTTGAGCAGCGGCAGCACATGCGCCCCGCTGGCCGGTACCAGGAAGGCGGTCGCGGTCTGCTTCGGAACGCGCTCGAGATTGAGCACGCATTCGGTGACGATCCCGAAGGCGCCGGAGGTGCCGATGAAGATCTGCTTCCAGTCGACGCCGGTATTGTTCTTGCGGAGGTCCGAGTCGAGGTCGAGCACCGTGCCGGCCTCATCGGCGAGCACTACTTTCAGCCCCAGCGTGTTGCGGCGGACGTCGCCATATTTGAGGAACCGCGAGCCGCCGGTGTTGGTGGCGATCATGCCGCCGATCCGCGGATCGGCGCCAAGATCGATCGGGAAGAATAGATCGTGCTCCTCCAGCCGCCGGTTGAGGTCCGACAGGCGGAAGCCCGCATCGACCCGCACCGAGCGATTGTCGAGGTCGAGTTCGAAGCGGCGGGTCAGCCGGTCGAGACTCAGTACCACTTCGTCGCCGGAGCTGTCCGGCGTCGAACCGGAAACGAGACCGGTATTGCCGGACTGCGGGATGAGGGGGATGCCGTTGCGCACGCAATAGGAGACGGCGGCCGAGACCTCCGCCGTCGTCGCCGGGCGCAGCACGGCGGCCGCGCGGCCACGGTCATAGCGCGCGCCCGTCTCGTAGGTCTCCATGTCTTCCGAACGAGTGACGACGCCCTTGTCGCCAAGGAGCTTCGTCAATGCGTCGATATGATGCTCGTCAATCATCGTCGGCGTATCATTCCGCTGCCACGGCGGCGGCCAGCGCCTTGAGGCAGCTTTCGATCGATGCCTGCTCGATACCGGCATAGTGATCGAATTCGTTGAGCACGGCGACGCCGAGATCCGTCTCGAAGCGCTTCTGGTTCGGACTTGCGACGAATTCCTGCTGCGCGCCGTCGCCGAGGTTCGACTGGAAGATACCGGCGGCGCTCACCGGAAGGAAGTCCTCGTAGACGATCGGATCGAACTCAACCAGGCCGTCGGCGATGAGCGTTTCGAGGTCACGGCGGCCGGGAAGCTTCGTCTGCCGGCCGTTTTCCGTCAGAGAATAGCTGAAATAGCCGAGCCGCGCCTTACGGATTTCCGCCCAGCTGTCGGGGAACGCCTCGAAGGCCTTGGCCAGGGCCGCTTCGTATTCGCTGGCGTTGGAACCGTCGGCGGCGGGGCGCACGATCTTGCGTGATTCGTCGAGTAGACGGTCGTACAGGCCGCGGCCCTTCGGGGTCAGCGCGATGCCGCGCTGTTCGATCTCGCCGAAGCGGGCCGTGTGGGAACCCGCCTTCCAGCCACCGTCGGCGTCGCGGAAGGAGACCGGTTCCTCCAGCGCCTTGAAGGAGGTCTGGCGCAAGAGGATCGGGCAGTTGCGCGTCGGCGGCCCCTCGACGACAGCCTTGGGGGCAATGCCGTATGCCGGCATCAGCGCCTGTACCTTGTCGATATCGAGCGTGCGCGGCGTCAGATGGTTGATGTGCGGGCCTTTGAAGGAGACGACATCGGCGATCAGCCGGTGGGCGTCGTGCAGCCGCTTGTACATATCGGCACTGACGTTGGCCTTGTCATGCCAGCGGAAGGTCTCGAGCACTTGCGCCACGAAACGCTCGGCATCGGCCTTGTCGAGCCCGCCGTCGCGTTCTGCCCTTTCGGTGAGTTCGATGGCGCCCGGCGTGAAGATCTGGCGTTCTTTGAGAATCGCGTCCGCCTCGGCGCGCAGCGTCTCGTCGGCGATCAGGTCCAATCTCAGGAGCGAAGTGAAGACGCGGAAGGGGTTGCGCTTGAGCGCCGCCTCTCCGACCGGACGGAAGGCGGTGGAGTGCACTGGTACGCCGGCGGTCGAAAGGTCGTAGTAGCCGACCGGATACATGCCCATGACCGCGAAGACGCGCCGCATCATCGAAAGCTCGGCCGCGGTGCCGACGCGGATCGCCCCGTGCCGCTCCTCGGAAACACGTTCGAGCGAATCGGTTGCGTCGAGGCGCTCCTTCAGCACGATATCGGTAGCGAGCGTCTCCTCGTTCACCCTGGCAACCAGTTCCATCAGCGCTCCGTAGGCCGGAACCTCTTCCCGATACATGGCCGACATCGCAGCGGAAAAGGCCGAGCGGATATCGTCGGCGGACATGAAACTATTCTCTTTCACTGGGGCTCGCCTCGCGCTAAGGATGAAGGATAAGGTCATTCTTAATTCTGATCATATCGGATGAGCGTGGCCTTGGATCGCGCTGCTTCCAACTATGTTGATGCGAGGCTGGAATGAAGTTGAGCCGCCGACTGGTTCCTGATGTGACGACGCTGCAGGCCTTCGAATGTGCGGCCCGTCACGGCAGCTTCACTCAGGCCGCGGCCGAACTCAATCTCACGCAGAGCGCCGTCAGCCGCCAGATCAAGGATCTGGAAAATCAGCTCGGAGTCCTACTCTTCGAGCGCGTTCGCCAAAGGGTGATCCTTTCGGATGCGGGGCAGAAATTCCTGCCGGAGGTGCGCCGGCTCTTGAACCAGACCGAGGAGTTGATGGTGCGCGCCATGGCGTCGGCGCGCGCCGATTCGAGCCTCTCTATCGCGTCGCTGCCCACCTTCGGCAGCCGCTGGCTGGTGCCGCGCCTGCCGGATTTCTTGAGGCGCCATCCGGGCACTGTCGTCAACATCGCCTCCCGCTCCGCGCCCTTCGACTTCGACGAGCAGAATTTCGACCTGGCGATCCATTATGGCCAGCCCGTCTGGGCGCGAGCCATCTGCAGCTATCTCTGCAGTGAAGTCATCGTGCCGGCGGTGAGCCCGGCGCTTATCGCGGCGCATCCGGTGGAGACGCCGGTCGACATCGGCGGCGCACCGCTCTTGCATCTGGCGACGAGGCCCAAGCTCTGGGCGCGATGGTTCGAGGCAAACGGCGTCGAACAGGATGGCGCTTATCGCGGCAACCGTTTCGATCAATTCTCGATGGTAATCGAAGCGGCGACCGCAGGTCTCGGTTTTGCCCTTTTGCCCCGGTATCTGATCGAGCAGGAACTTGCCGCAGGCACCCTGCGGATCGTTCTTGATCGACCGATGCAGACAGAAAACAGTTACTACCTCGCCATTCCGGAAGGCAAGCTCGAGAACCCGATCAGCCGCGCCTTCCGGGAGTGGATCGCCGAACAGGTCGGCTGATCCGGCGCGGCCGGGGAGGTCCGGCGGAAGGGTTTCATGAGCCTCAGCCTTCGGACCAGGATACTGCCATGCACCAGGGAAGGGGCGGATTTGAAAGGGAAACTTATCGAGACGAGGGAGGGAGCGGGGTGGCCCGGCTCCTCCGGCTTCTACCCTCGGCAATTCGCCGGAAGCAATGCTCGCGATTCTTGCAAGCTGCTGACACTACGGCTAAAAAATGCCATCTTCATGCACCACGCGGCCGTGAAAACCAGCGCGCCGCCGGCTTTGCGATCTCCAGGCCCCAAGTCTCGGCCGGCGCCTGTTTCCGCCGGTTCCCGCTTCCCGGGGCGGTGACGGCGGAGGGGGCACATGACCGTGTCTAGGAACGCACCGGCGACGCTTGGATCCTCAGGGTCGCAGCCACTCCGGCAGAACAACGAGAACCGGGCCGATCAAGCCCGCGTGGAACCAGAATCCGTACCCATGCTCCAGCACACAACGCCGTCCAATACACCGCGCGAACCGGAAGCCAAGCAGATCGACTACAACGATTCGATCCGCTCGACCTATTTTTCGATCGACGATCTTCGCGCATGCGGTGCAAGCCTCGCTAAGAGCGGCGTTTCCTCACTGCCGGGTTTCTTCTCCTTCGAGTTCCGCGCCCGCCATCGGGAGAACGAGAAGGAGATCCTTCGCGTCTACCGGGCGACGGCCGCCGACGTCGAGGCCGGCGCGTCGATCACGCCCGCGGCCGAATGGCTGCTCGACAACCACCATGTCGTCGAGGAGGCGATCCAGGAGGTCCGACGCGATTTCCCGCGCAAGTTCTATCGGCAATTGCCGACGCTGTCGGTATCCGGCACCGTCATTCCGCGCACGATGGTGCTGGCCTGGCTCTATGTCGCCCACACCCACAGCGCCGTTTCGCGCGAAAGCATCACCGCGATGGTCGAGGGCTTCCAGGAGCACGAGACCTTCAAGATCGGCGAATTGTGGGCGCTGCCCTCGATCCTGCGCTTCGTCCTCATCGAAAATCTGCGGCGGATCGCGATCCGGGTCGAACGTTCGCGCGGCATGCGGCGGAAGGCGAACGACGTCGCCGACCAGATCATCCGGCTGAGCGATCCGGAAAGGTGCCGGGCGCTGCTGGCCGAATCCGAGGCGCTTGCCGCCGACAACACCTTCATCGCCCAGCTTCTCTATCGTATGCGCGACGGATCGCAGACCTCGGGCGCCGTTATCGCCTGGATTGAGGAGAGGCTCGAAAGGCGCGGCACCGACGTCGAGGAGGCGCTGGTCGCGGAGCAGAACCGCCTGTCGTCCGGCAACGCGACGATGAGCAATATCATCCGCAGCCTGCGCGAGATCGACGATACGGATTGGGCCGTCTGGTTCGAAAGCGTCAGCAAGATCGACGCGACGCTGCGCGAGGGTTCCGACTATGCGGCGCTTGATTTCGGCTCGCGCAACACATACCGCGACACGATCGAGAAGCTTGCCCGCCGCTGCAGTTACAGCGAACACGAAGTCACGCAGATCGCCGTCGAAATGGTCGAGGAGGCGAAGGCGGCCGCGGCCGTCGAGGCGCCGCTGCAGGAGCCGAATGTCGGCGCCTTTCTCGTCGGCGAACAGCGCAAAGCGCTGGAGGCGAGAATCGACTATTCGCCGTCGGCGTTCCAGCATCTCATCCGTTTCGTCCGCAAGCTGGACTGGTTCGCGATCGCCGGGCCGAACGTTTTGTTGACCATCCTGGCGATGGTCGCCGTCTACGCCTTCGTCAGTCCGATGGACATTCCGAGCGGCGCCAAGCTCATCATGCTCTTGCTCTTCGCGCTGCCCGCCTCCGAAGGCGCGATGGGTCTGTTCAACACGCTCATCACCCTCTTCGTCAAACCCTCGCGGCTCGTCGGCTACGAATTTCTCGACGGCATTCCGGAAGATGCCCGCACGCTCGTGGTGGTGCCCTGCCTCATCTCCAAGCGCGACCATGTCGATGAACTCGTGCGCAATCTCGAGGTGCACTATCTCGCCAATCCGCGCGGCGAGATCTACTTCGCGCTCTTAAGCGACTGGGCGGACAGCAAGTTCGAGGAGACCCCTGCCGATACGGACGTGCTCGACTATGCCAAGCGCGAGGTCGCGTCGCTTGCCGCCCGCTATGCCTACGACGGCAAGACGCGCTTCTTCCTCCTGCACCGCCGCCGCCTCTTCAACGAGGCAGAGGGCGCCTGGATGGGGTGGGAGCGCAAGCGCGGCAAGCTGCACGAGCTCAACCTGCTGCTGCGCGGCGACCGAGATACCTCGTTCCTTCCGGGCTCCAATACGGTGCCGGAGGGCGTGCAGTACGTAATGACGCTCGATTCCGATACGCGCCTGATGCGCGACGCGGTAACCAAGCTCGTCGGCAAGCTCTACCACCCGATCAACCGGCCGGTGGTGAACCCGGAGACGCAGGAGGTGGTGACGGGCTACAGCCTCCTGCAACCGCGCGTCACGCCGTCGCTGACGACCGGCAGCGAGGCCTCGGCCTTCCAACGCATCTTCACGATCAATCGCGGCATCGACCCTTATGTGTTCACGGTCTCGGACGTCTATCAGGACATCACCGCTGAAGGCAGCTTCACCGGCAAGGGCCTTTATCATGTCGATGCCTTCGAGGCTGCGCTGAAGGGCCGGATAGACGAGAATGCGGTCTTGAGCCACGACCTGCTCGAAGGCTCCTATGCGCGCTGCGCACTCGTGACCGACGTCGAGCTCGTGGAGGATTTCCCGATCCGCTACGAGGTGGAAATGTCGCGCCAGCATCGCTGGGCCCGCGGCGACTGGCAGCTCCTGCCCTATATCTTCAATCCGAAAAACGCATTGTCGATGCTCGGGCGCTGGAAGATGTACGACAACCTGCGCCGATCGCTCATTCCCGCCGCCTGGCTCGCGGCCTCCGTCATGGGCTGGTACTACATGGAGCCGGCCGAGGCACTGATCTGGCAGATCGTGCTGATCTTCAGCCTTTTCGTCGCGCCCACCCTCTCGCTGATCAACGGGATCATGCCGCGGCGCAACGACATCGTCGCCAGGGCCCATCTCCACACGGTGCTCTCCGATATTCGCGCCGCCAATGCGCAAGTCGCGCTCAGGATCGTCTTCATCGCCCACAATGCGGCGATGATGGCGGATGCGATCGTCCGCGCGCTCTACCGGACCTTCGTCAGCCGCAAGCTCATGCTCGAATGGCGCACGGCGGCGCAGGTACAGAGCGCCGGCCACGGCTCGATCAGCGACTATTTCCGCGCCATGTGGACGGCGCCGGCGCTGTCGGTCGTTGCCCTGGCGCTGGCCGGCGTTTCCGATACGGGGCTGCCCTTCATCGGCATCCCGTTTGCGCTCATCTGGGCGCTCTCGCCGGCGGTCGCATGGTTCGTCAGCCAGTCGGCGGAGACCGAGGACCAGCTCGTCGTTTCCGACGAGGCGATCAACGACATGCGCAAGATCGCCCGGCGGACCTGGCGCTACTTCGAAACTTTTGTCACCGCCGAACAGAACTTCCTGCCGCCGGACAATTTCCAGGAAACGCCGCAGCCGGTGCTGGCGGAGCGCACATCGCCGACGAATATCGGCGTCTATCTCCTGTCGGCGATGTCGGCGCGTTCCTTCGGCTGGATCGGTTTCGAGGAGACGATCACGCGCCTCGAACAGACGATCGGCACGATCGACCGCATGCCGAAGTATCGCGGCCATCTCTTCAACTGGTACCGCACGCGATCGCTAGAGGTGATGGAGCCGCGCTACGTTTCATCCGTGGACAGCGGCAACCTCGCCGGCCATCTGATCGCCGTTTCGTCCATGTGCCGTGAATGGGCCGAAGCGCCCTCCGCCCATGTCCAAGGCAATCTCGACGGCATCGGCGATGTCGCCGCCATCCTGAAGGAAGCGTTGGACGAACTTCCCGACGACCGCAAGACGGTCAGGCCGTTGCGTCGTCTGATCGAAGAGCGCATCGCCGGCTTCCAGAATGCGCTCGCTGCGGTCAAACGCGAGCACGAATTCGCCTCCATCCGGGTCATCAATCTGGCGGTGCTCGCGCGCGACATGCACAAGCTCACGGTCAATCTCGACCACGAGGTGCGCAGCGCGCAAAGCGGCGAGGTGGCGAAATGGGCGGCTTCGCTGGTCTCGACCTGCGAGGCGCACATCGCCGACGGCGTCTTCGATCTCGGCGCGATCGAGGCGCTTCGCCAGCGCCTGCTGGTGCTCAAGGAACGGGCCCGCGACATTGCCTTCTCGATGGATTTCGGCTTCCTGTTCCGGCCGGAACGGCGGCTGCTTTCGATCGGCTACCGGGTCAATGCCAACGAGCTCGACGAGGCCTGCTACGACCTTCTCGCATCCGAGGCGCGACTGACGAGCCTGTTTGCGATTGCCAAGGGGGACCTGCCGACCGAGCACTGGTACAAGCTCGGCCGGCCGATCGTGCCGATCGGTGCGCGCGGCGCGCTCGTCTCCTGGTCGGGATCGATGTTCGAATATCTGATGCCGCCGCTCGTGATGCAGGAGCGGCAGGGCGGCATCCTCAACCAGACGAACAATCTGGTGGTGCAGGAGCAGATCAATCATGGCCGGCGTCTCGGAACCCCGTGGGGCATCTCCGAAGCGGCGTTCAACGCGCGCGACCATGAGCTGACCTATCAATACACGAACTTCGGCGTGCCGACCCTCGGCCTTAAACGCGGCCTCGGGCAGAATGCCGTCATTGCGCCCTATGCGTCGATCCTCGCCTGCATGTACGATCCGAAGTCTGCGCTTGCCAATCTGGCGCGCCTTCGGGAAGTCGGCGCGCTCGGCGCCTACGGTTTCCACGATGCCGTCGACTTCACGCCGACGCGCGTGCCGGAGGGGCAGAAATGCGCCGTGGTGCGCAACTACTACGCCCACCATCACGGCATGTCGATCGCCGCGGTCGCGAACGTCGTCTTTAATGGGCAGCTTCGCGAGTGGTTCCACGCAGATCCGGTGATCGAGGCGGCCGAGCTCCTGCTGCAGGAGAAGGCGCCGCGCGACATTCCGGTAATGGCGGCCAAGCGCGAGCCGGAGTCCCTCGGCAAAGGCCAAGCCGATCTCCTGCGCCCGGAAGTCCGCGTCATCGAGGATCCGCTCAACCAGGATCGCGAAACGGTCTTTTTGTCCAATGGTCACTATTCGATCATGCTGACGGCCACCGGCGCAGGCTATGCCCGCTGGAACGGCCAGTCGGTCACGCGCTGGAACGCGGACCCAGTCGAGGACAGGACGGGGACCTTCATCTTCCTGCGCGACATCACGACAGGGGAATGGTGGTCGACCACGTCCGAGCCCCGGCGCGCCCCGGACGAGAAGACCCTTACCCGCTTCGGCGACGACAAGGCCGAGTTCGTCAAGACCGTCGGCGACCTCACGAGTGAGGTGGAATGCATCGTCGCCAGCGAGCACGATGCGGAAGGCCGGCGCGTGATCCTGCTCAATACCGGGACCGAGGACCGCTTCGTCGAAGTGACCTCCTATGCCGAACCGGTGCTCTCCTTCGAGGATGCCGACAGTTCGCACCCGGCCTTCTCGAAGATGTTCGTCCGCACCGAGATCAGCCGGCAGGGCGACGTCATCCGGATTTCACGCAACAAGCGCAGCCCCGGCGATCCGGACATGGAGGTCGCGCATCTCATCACCGACAATGCCGGCAGCGAGCGCCACACGCAGGCGGAAACGGACCGCCGGCGCTTCCTCGGCCAGGGACGCACGCTCTGCGAGGCGGCGGCCTTCGATCCTGGCACCACGCTTTCCGGGACGGACGGCTTCACGCTCGACCCGATCATGTCGCTCCGTCGCGTCGTGCGGGTTCCGGCGGGCAAGAAAGTGAGCGTCATCTTCTGGACGATCGCAGCCCCCGACCGCGAGGGCATCGATCGGGCGATCGACCGCTACCGGCATCCGGAAACCTTCAATCACGAGCTGATCCATGCCTGGACCCGCAGCCAGGTGCAGATGCGCCATGTCGGTATTACCTCTCAGGAGGCCGCGAGCTTCCAGATGCTCGGCCGCTATCTGGTCTATCCGGACATGCACCTGCGCGCCGACACGGCGACCGTCAAGGCGGGCCTTGCCTCGCAGTCGGCGCTGTGGCCGCTGGCGATCTCGGGCGATTTCCCGATCTTCTGTCTGAGGATCAATGACGACGGTGATCTCGGCATTGCCCGCGAGGCGCTCCGCGCACAGGAATACCTGAGAGCACGCGGCATCACCGCCGATCTGGTAGTCGTCAACGAGCGGGCCTCTTCCTACGCGCAGGACCTGCAGCACACGCTCGATTCCATGTGCGAGAATTTGAGGCTTCGCGGTCAATCCGACGGCCCGCGTCAGCACATCTTCGCCGTGCGCCGCGACCTGATGGAGCCCGAAACCTGGTCGACGCTGATCTCGGCGTCGCGGGCCGTCTTCCATGCCCGCAACGGCACGATCTCCGATCAGATCGCCCGCGCCACGGCGCTCTATGCGACGCCATCGGATAAGACGGAGGAAGGCGCGAAGATGCTGCTCCCGGTCATAGGGGAGGGCGGCGAGGGAGCGGCGGCTGAGGTCGAAAGCGACGGCCTGGAATTCTGGAACGGCTTCGGCGGCTTTGCCGAGGAAGGCCGCGAATATGTCGTTCGGCTGCGCGGCGGGGAGGCCACGCCGCATCCCTGGGTCAACGTCATCTCCAACGAGCATTTCGGCTTTCATGTCTCGGCCGAGGGTGCCGCCTTCTCCTGGAGCCGCAATTCGCGCGACTATCAGTTGACGCCCTGGACCAACGATGCGGTCGTCAACCGCCCCGGCGAGGCGATCTTCATCCGTGACATGGCGAGCGGCGCGGTGCTGACACCTTACGCCGCCCTGTCGCGGCGCAAGTCCGCGTTGTTCGAGACCCGTCACGGGCTCGGCTATTCGCTGTTCCAAAGCACGCAGGACGAGCTGGAGATCGAAGCCGCGCATACGGTGCACACGGCGCTGGCGGCCAAGCTGGTGCGGCTCAGGATCCGCAACCGCGGTTCGGCCGCACGCAAGCTTCGCATTTACGGCTATGCCGAATGGGTCCTCGGCAGCAACCGCGGCCGTACCGCCCCGTTCGTGCTCAGCGCCTGGGACGAGGCGTCGCAGGCGCTCGTCGCCACGAACCCCTACAGCATCGACTATGCAGGCCGGTCCGCGTTCTTTGCGGTCGACGGCAGCGTTGCCGGTTACACGGCGAGCCGGAGGGAATTCCTCGGCCGGGCGGGCGGAATCCTCGCGCCGCAGGCGGTGCTTGCCGGTGCCGAACTCGCCGGGTCGACGGAAGTGGACGGGGACGCCTGCGCGGCGCTTGCAACCGATCTCACCATCGAGCCGGGTGCGGAGGGACGGGTCACCTTCTTCCTCGGCGACGTCGATAGCGCCGATCAGGTGCAGGCGATCCTCGCCGAACTGAGGGCAAGCGCCTTCGACACGGCGCTCGATGCGGCCAGGGCGTTCTGGGGTGACTTCACCGGTGTCGTGAAGGTCGACACCCCCGACCGCGCCTTCAACCATATGGTCAATCACTGGCTTCCCTACCAGGCGCTCGGCTGCCGCATCATGGCGCGCTCGGC
Source organism: Ensifer sp. WSM1721 (assembly GCF_000513895.2). Lineage (GTDB taxonomy): Bacteria > Pseudomonadota > Alphaproteobacteria > Rhizobiales > Rhizobiaceae > Sinorhizobium. The sequence continues at coordinate 3,213,552 of NZ_CP165782.1, read as the reverse complement.
CTTCTATCAGGCAAGCGGCGCCTATGGTTTCCGCGACCAGTTGCAGGATACGCTGGCCTTCCTGATCCATCGGCCGGAGCTGGCGCGCGCGCAGATCCTGAATGCCGCTGCAAGGCAGTTCGTCGAGGGCGACGTGCAGCATTGGTGGCTGCCGGGGACCGGCGCTGGCGTGCGCACGATGATTTCCGACGACGTCGTATGGTTGGCTTACGCGGTGGCGCATTATTGCGCGGTCACCGGTACGAAGGACATCCTCGATGAGAAGGTGTTCTTCATCACCGGCCCCGCTCTCGAGGAGGGCCAGCACGACAGCTTCTACAAGCCGGAGATCGCGGACGAAACCGGCGACGTCTACGAGCATTGCGCCCGCGCACTCGATCTTGCAATCAAGCGCACGGGCGCGAACGGTCTGCCGTTGATCCTCGGCGGCGACTGGAACGACGGCATGAACCGGGTGGGCGAAGCCGGAGAGGGCACGAGCGTCTGGCTCGGCTGGTTCCTCGCCGGCGCCCTGCGCACGTTCCTGCCCTATGCGCGCGAGCGTAAGGACGGTCCGCGCGTGACGCTTTGGGAGAAGCACGTCGAGGCCCTGAAGAACGCTCTCGAACAGGCGGGCTGGGACGGCGACTACTACCGCCGCGCCTATTACGACGACGGCACGCCGCTCGGATCCGCGGAAAATCGCGAGTGCCGCATCGATTCCATTGCCCAATCGTGGAGCACGCTGTCGGGCGAAGGCGATCGGGAACGCTCCATGCGCGCCATGGATGCGGTGATGGCGGAGCTCGTCGACCCCGAGAAGCACATCGTTCGCCTGTTCACGCCGCCGCTCGAAACGACGAAGCAGGACCCGGGCTATATCAAGGCCTATCCGCCCGGCGTGCGCGAGAACGGCGGCCAATATACCCATGCGGCCACCTGGGTGGTCCTGGCATTCGCCGCCCAGGGACGGGCGGAGGAGGCCTGGCGGGCTTTCCGCATGCTCAATCCCGTGTCGCATGCGCTGAGCCGCGAGGATGCCGAACACTACCGGGTCGAGCCCTATGTCGTCGCCGCCGATATCTACGGCGAAGGCGCGCTTGCCGGCCGCGGCGGTTGGACCTGGTATACGGGCTCGGCCGGATGGCTCTATCGCGCCGGCGTCGAGGGCATCCTCGGCATCCGCAAGCGGGGCGACAGGCTGGCGATCCGGCCCGTCCTGCCGGCCGATTGGGCGGGCTATTCGGCCGAGGTGCGGGTGAACGGCACGACGCACCGGATTTCCGTCAGCCGCGATTCAAAAAGTGGTGAGCCGGTCGTCAGCGTAAATAATAGTGTCACAAAAAACGCGCATGAAGGGGTTTTGCTGTAACCGCCGGATTTGATGGAAGGAACCGGCTTTGTACCGAACGTGCGAGGCCGGTTCTTCTTTGCCTTCAATTGCGGCGGCGTGATCCCCTCGGGGACAGCGCCTTCATCGATGCTGCCGGGAATTCCGGACGCGTCCGGTTTCAACAAGGGGTGGGGCGGGGCGCCAAATCCCGGATATCAACCGCATGCTGCAAAAGACTTTTGGGACCGGCAACGATCAGGTCAAGGTCGCCCACGCGGTTCCAACGGATCGCGATACACGCCTTGACGTTTTCCGAGCACTCTGCCTGTTGACCATCTTCGTCAACCATGTGCCCGGCCAATATCTCGAATATCTGACGCACAAGAACATCGGGTTCTCCGATTCGGCCGAGGCCTTCGTGCTGATCTCCGGCCTGTCGGTCGGAGTGGCCTATGCGGGCAAGTTCGTGAATGGCGCGCGTCTCGCGCTCACGCTGAAGATATGGCGCCGCGCGCTCACGCTCTATGTCGCGCATATCATGACCAGCGTCGTGACGCTCGCGATCTTCGCCGGCGGTGCTCTCTATTTCGGCCGCCAGGATCTGATCGGCGAAATCAACATTCGCCCGATTGTCGACCAGGCGGAACAGGGCATCGTCGCCATGGTGCTTCTCGGCCATCAACTCGGCTACAACAACATTCTTTCAATGTATGCGGTGCTGTTCCTCATGCTGCCGGGCATCCTCTGGCTGAATGCAGCGAGCCCCCGCCTTCTGTTTGCGCTGTCGGCGGCGCTCTGGCTTGGCGCCGGCTGCTTCATGCTGGTCCCGTACAATTTCCTCGACGAGGGCTACTGGTTCCTCAATCCCTGGTCCTGGCAGTTCCTTTTCGTGATCGGCATCTTGTGCATGAGCCATGTGCGCCGGGGCGGCCGCCTGCCGCGAAGCTCTTGGCTCATCGGGCTTTCCACCGCCTATCTGCTGATCTCAGGCGCGTGGGTGCTGTTCTCCTGGTGGAGCATCGACCTTTCCTTCGGCTTGCCCGCGGTGCTCACCGGCTTCGACAAGACCTTTCTGTCGCTGACACGGCTGCTGCACGTGCTGGCGCTCGCCTATCTGCTGGCCATCGTTCCCGCCGTCAGCCGGCTGACCCGGCTCGAGACCAATCACCCGCTGGTGATGATCGGCCGGCATTCGCTGGCGGTCTTCATCTTCGGAACCATTCTCGCCATGGCCGGACAGGTACTGCTTTTCGTCACCGGCAAGAACCCGATCATCGGCTCGCTCTTCGTCCTCGGCGGCATCGGGCTGCACTTCGTCTACGCCTATTATCTCGAATGGCTGAAGGAGGTGTCGGTCACCAAGCCGCTCAGAGTTGCGTGAAACATGAAGCAATTGAAAGTGCTACAGCAACCGTTGCGCGTCTGATAAGACCCGCAACGGTGTAGGATGTGTCGGCGATTGCTTGATTCGTGACACCGAGGGGCGCATCCGTTGAAAGTAGCGACGGCACAGACACCCGTTTCGCGGGAGATACCGGTAAACGCCACGGCGATACGCGAGATGATCAGGAGCGCGGCACAGCAGGGCGCGCGCTTGATCGTCTTCTGCGAAGGCGCGCTGTCGGGCTATGGCAAGGCACAAATAGGAAGCCCTGAGCGCTGGCGGGACTTCGATTGGGATCGGCAGGAAGCCGAGCTCCGGTCCATAGCCGAGGCTTGTGGGCGATTTCGTATGTTCGCCGTCGTCGGCGCTGCGCATAGACTCTCCGGGTCTCATCCGCCACACAACAGCCTCTACGTCTTTGCGGACGATGGAAGCTTGCTGACAAGATACGACAAGAGATATCTCTCGAACAGCGAGCTCGGCGGCTGGTATTCGCCAGGACTGCAGCCGATCACGGTCGATATCGATGGTTATCGCTTCGGGTGCGCGCTGTGCATCGAGAGCCAATTTCCGGAGATATTCGCCGAGTACGAGCGTCTCGGTGCCGATGCGGTTCTGTTTTCCTCGTATGGCATTCCCCCACACTTCCAAATCGCGCTGCAGGCGCATGCCGGGCTGAACTGCCTTTGGATAATCGCAGCGACGCCGGGACAGGCTGCCCACGAGGGTACCGGCGGGGTGATCGGCCCCGATGGGCGGTGGATCGGCCGATGCTCGGAGTCATGCGGGGCCAGCCTGGCGGTCGCGACGCTCGACCGAGGTGATCCGGTTTACGAAATCCCGCTTCAAAAGGCCCGTCCCTGGCGTGCCAGGGCACGGCAGGGAGACATTTACCGGGAAAAGATGATCGACGATCCGAGGAGCCTCGACAGAGGCGGCTATTGATTCCTCTCGCTACTGCATGTTTCCTTAAATCGTACCCGATTTAAGGAAACATGCAGCAATTCGAAGTGCTACAGCGTCCTTTGTGCGTCTGAAAAGACGCACGCGCTGTAGTGAGACGCCCCCACTGCGAACAGCGTTGCCTCAAAAGAAAATGCCCCGGGGACGTCCGGGGCACTTAATCGTGTAACTGCTGCTGATATCAAGCCGCCGTGTGGCTCTTGCGGACATCCTCATCCGTGAGGATCCCGCTTGCCCTCAGCAGCGCGGCGAAGCGGCCGTTGCTGTGGCTGAGCTCGTTGAAGCCGCCCATTTCGACGATCCGGCCGTGATCCATGAAGATCACCAGATCGGCCTCGCGCACCGTCGAAAGGCGGTGGGCGATGATGAAGGTCGTGCGGTCCTTGCGCAGCGCATCGATCGCTTCCTTGACACGCGCCTCCGTCTCGACGTCGAGCGCACTGGTCGCCTCGTCGAGGACGAGGATCGGCGCATTCTTGAGGATGGCGCGGGCGATGGCGACGCGCTGGCGTTCGCCGCCCGAGAGCCGGTTGCCGCGCTCGCCGACCATCGTGTCGTAGCCGTTGAGGCGGCCTTCGATGAAGTCGCTCGCGGCTGCGGCTTCCGCGGCCGCCATCACCTCGTCGAGCGAGGCGTTCTCGCGTCCAAGCCGGATGTTGTCGCCGATCGAGCGGTTCATCAGGCCGGCATCCTGGAAGACGGTCGCGATCGAGCGGCGCAACGACTTGCGGGTGACGGTCGAGATGTCGACGCCGTCGATCAGGATCTGGCCGTGCTTCGGCTCGTGTACCCGCTGCAGGAGGTTGACGAGCGTCGTCTTGCCGGCGCCGGTCGGACCGACGATGGCAATCGTCTGGCCGGCCTTGGCCTTGAAGGAGACGTTGCGCACGCCCTGAGCGGAGTTGGCGAAGTCGAAGGAGACGTCGCGGAATTCCACTTCGCCGACTACGCCGGTCAGTTCCTTGGCGCCGGCCGGCTCCTCGCGTTCGCGTACCGAATCCTCGAGCTGGTAGAAATCCTCGAGCTTGGCGCGCGCTTCGAAGATCTGCGTCGCGAAGGCCTTCATCTGGTCGAGACGACCGATCAGCAGGTTCGCGAAGCCGATGAATGCGATCACCTCGCCGACGCCGAGCTCGCCGCGCTGCACCAGGATGGTGCCGATGACGAGGATCGCCATCATCGAGATGGTCGAGGCCATGCGGTTGAGCGCGCTCGCCAGCGCCCACCAGTCGAGCACCGGAAATTGCGCCGAGAGCAGCCGCTCGGTGAACTTCTTGAGTTCCCGGGTTTCCGCCTCGATGCGGTTGTAGCTGTGCACCACGGAAACGTTGCTGATCGCGTCCGAGACGTGGGAGAAGACCGTATGGTAGTGGTTCTCGACGGAGGCCTGGCCGTCCTTCGTGCGGTTCATCACGGCCTTGCTGATCAGCACATAGGCCGCGCCGAGCACGACGAGCACGAGCGACAGGCGGACGTCCATCGCGAAGGCGGTCGGCACCAGGAGGGCGAGGGCCACCGCGGTCGCGAGGTGCTGCCGCATGAATTCGAGCCAGAGGCCGAAGAGGGTCTCGCAGGCACGCAGCAGCGTGTGCAGCGCGTGCGACGTGCCGCGCTGACTATGCCAGGAAAGCGGCATCGAGACGATCCGGCCGAAGGCCTCGGTCAGGAGCGTCGCCCGGCGGCCATGCGCCAAGCGATCGGCCTCGCGGGAGACGAGAACGAATGCGACCGTGTTGAAGACGCCGAAGCCCGCCCACATGAGCAGCATCGGCGCGACGTCCTTTTGTGATGAGATTGCATCGATGATGCGACCGAACAGAATCGGCTCGGCGATCGTGATGACGGCCAAGACGATATTGGCGACGACGATCGCACCGACGCGGAGTTTGTGAACAGCAAGATACTGAAGCGCTCTTGCATACACTTGGAATAAAGACACTGTCTCACCCCTTCTGGGCATCGGATTGGTGCCGCAACAACGCGATGCGGCTGCGTTGCGCCTCTGCAGACGGCAGCGATGGCATTTCTTCCACCCCTGCGGGCCGACAAAGCCGCGTGTGACGGTCTCTGCGTTCTCCTAAAAAAAATTCGGAGGCGGGACGGGTCAGGCGGCCGGATCATCGGTGCCATGGGAGGGTTGGCGGGATGATCCATCGTTCGCTATCTTGGCGTCTCGACTCCGAGTTTTTGCAGGTTCCCTGCAAGACCGGGCGTGATATGAAGAATTATCGCGGTTGCAACATGAATGGCTTCTGAACGGCGCGTTCATGTGGCTATGAAGCGTTGTGCCGCGCGTTCCGATCTGAAGGTGTTTCATGAATATTACGTTGCTCGTACAGTTTCTGGCGCTTCTCGAGGAGATGAAGACGCGCGAGGAGATACTGCCCGAGTTCGAGCGCCTGCTCGACCGCTGCGGCTTCGACTTCTATGGCGTCGTGCGTCAGCCGAAACCGCACGAGAACCCGCTGCGTCTGCTTCTCGCCGGTCGCTGGCCGGAAGGCTGGCCGCAAATCTATATCCGTAAGAAATACGTCGTCATCGATCCGACGATCCGCTATCTCGGCCACGCCCAGCGTGGTTTCCGCTGGCGCGACACGCTGGCCGCTTTCCGCTCGGACCCGCACCGCAAGCGCATGGAAAGCATGATGATCGAGGCGCGCAACCACGGTCTCTTCGACGGCTATATCTTTCCGGTGCACGGCCGGCGCGGGCTCATGGGCAACCTGACGGTCGGCGGCCGGGTGGTTGATCTCAGCCCGGTGGAACTGAGCCTCTTCGATGCGATCGCCAAGCGTTTGTTCTGGAAGCTGCTCGAGCTCACCGATCCGGAGATTATGGCCGGCCTCGTCTCGCGCGTCGAAGTGCAGATGACGCGGCGCGAAATGGAGGCGCTGAATTATCTCGCCGACGGGATGACCTCGAACGACATCGGCAAAGTCCTCGACATTTCGAGCCACACTGTCGACTGGTACATGAACGGCATCCAGGAAAAGCTGAAAGCCAAGAACCGTCACCACGTCGTGGCGATCGCGTTCCGGTTGGGGCTGATTTCCTAAAGGATAGTAGCCTGACCGAATGGGCTAGGTTCGGTGTCGCATCTGAAATTGCACTTCATTCCTTGACTCGCTAATAGTTCTTTTCGCGGGTGCAGCATTCCCGCGTTTCAAGTCTATTGAGGAGTCCGACTTGTCCATCTCAAAGATCCTTGTTGCCAACCGTTCCGAAATCGCCATCCGCGTCTTCCGCGCGGCCAATGAGCTGGGGCTTAAGACGGTCGCGATATGGGCTGAGGAGGACAAGCTGGCGCTCCACCGCTTCAAGGCGGACGAGAGTTACCAGGTCGGGCGCGGTCCGCATCTTGCCCGCGACCTCGGACCGATTGAAAGCTATCTGTCGATCGACGAGGTGATCCGCGTCGCCAAGCTCTCGGGCGCCGACGCCATCCATCCGGGCTACGGTCTTCTGTCGGAAAGCCCAGAATTCGCCGAGGCCTGTGCTCAGAACGGCATCACCTTCATCGGCCCGAAGCCGGAGACGATGCGCCAGCTCGGCAACAAGGTGGCGGCCCGTAACCTGGCGATCTCGATCGGCGTGCCGGTCGTGCCGGCGACCGATCCGCTGCCGGACGATCCGGTGGAGATCGCACGCCTCGCCGAGGAGATCGGCTATCCGGTAATGCTGAAGGCTTCCTGGGGCGGCGGCGGCCGCGGCATGCGGGCGATCCGCGACCCCAAGGACCTGATCCGCGAAGTGACGGAGGCGAAGCGCGAGGCGAAGGCCGCCTTCGGCAAGGACGAGGTCTATCTCGAAAAGCTGGTCGAGCGCGCTCGCCACGTCGAAAGCCAGATCCTTGGCGACACCCACGGCAATGTCGTCCACCTCTTCGAGCGCGACTGCTCGATCCAGCGGCGCAACCAGAAGGTCGTCGAACGGGCGCCGGCCCCTTACCTGACCGACGCGCAGCGCCAGGAACTCGCCGATTACTCGCTGAAGATCGCCAAGGCGACCAACTATATCGGCGCCGGCACCGTCGAGTATCTGATGGATTCCGACACCGGCAAGTTCTACTTCATCGAGGTCAATCCGCGCATCCAGGTCGAGCATACGGTGACCGAACAGGTGACCGGCATCGACATTGTCAAGGCGCAGATCCACATCCTCGACGGCTTTGCCATCGGCACGCCGGAATCGGGAGTGCCGCGCCAGGAAGACATCCGCCTCAACGGTCACGCGCTGCAGTGCCGCATCACCACGGAAGACCCGGAGCAGAACTTCATCCCCGATTACGGCCGCATCACCGCCTATCGCGGCGCTACCGGCTTCGGCATCCGGCTCGACGGTGGCACCGCCTATTCCGGCGCGGTGATCACCCGCTATTACGATCCGCTCTTGGAAAAAGTCACCGCCTGGGCGCCGAATCCGCAGGAAGCGATCCAGCGCATGATTCGGGCGCTCAGGGAATTCCGCATCCGCGGGGTGGCGACCAACCTCACCTTCCTCGAAGCGATCATCCGCCACCCGAAATTCCAGGACAACAGCTACACGACTCGCTTCATCGACACGACGCCGGAGTTGTTCCAGCAGGTGAAGCGCCAGGACCGCGCCACCAAGCTTTTGACCTACCTTGCTGACGTCACTGTCAACGGCCATCCGGAAGTCAAGGGCCGGCCGAAGCCGTCGAACGACATCGCGCCTCCCGTCGTGCCGTTCATCGGCGGCGAGGTGAAGCCCGGCACCAAGCAGCTTCTCGATCAGCTCGGGCCGAAGAAGTTCGCCGAATGGGTGAAGGCGCAGCCTGAGGTGCTGCTGACCGACACGACGATGCGCGACGGCCATCAATCGCTGCTCGCCACCCGCATGCGCACCTACGACGTCGCCCAGATTGCGGGCACCTATGCGCGGGCGCTGCCGAACCTCTTCTCGCTCGAATGCTGGGGCGGGGCGACCTTCGACGTCTCGATGCGCTTCCTGACCGAGGATCCGTGGGAGCGGCTGGCGATGGTGCGCGAAGGCGCGCCGAACCTGTTGCTGCAGATGCTGCTCCGCGGGGCCAACGGCGTCGGCTACAAGAACTATCCGGACAACGTCGTCAAATACTTCGTCCGCCAGGCGGCCAAAGGCGGCATCGACGTCTTCCGCGTCTTCGACTGCCTAAACTGGGTCGAGAACATGCGCGTCTCGATGGACGCGGTGGCGCAAGAGAACAAGATCTGCGAAGCGGCGATCTGCTACACCGGCGATATCCTCAGTTCCGCGCGGCCGAAATATGATCTCAAATACTATACGGCGCTCGCTGCGGAGCTGGAAAAGGCCGGCGCCCATATCATCGCCGTGAAGGACATGGCAGGGCTCCTGAAGCCGGCGGCAGCACGGGTGCTCTTCAAGGCCCTCAAAGAATCGACCGATCTGCCGATCCATTTCCACACGCACGACACATCCGGCATTGCCGCAGCGACGGTGCTCGCCGCTGTCGAATCCGGCGTCGATGTCGTCGATGCGGCGATGGATGCGCTCTCCGGCAACACTTCGCAGCCCTGTCTCGGCTCGATCGTCGAGGCCCTGCGTGGTTCGGAGCGCGATCCCGGCCTCGATCCGGAATGGATCCGCCGCATCTCCTTCTATTGGGAGGCGGTGCGCCACCAATATGCGGCCTTCGAGAGCGACCTCAAGGGGCCGGCGTCCGAAGTCTACCTGCACGAGATGCCCGGCGGCCAGTTCACCAATCTGAAGGAGCAGGCCCGCTCGCTCGGGCTCGAGACCCGCTGGCACGAGGTGGCGCAGGCCTATGCCGATGCCAACCGGATGTTCGGCGACATCGTCAAGGTGACGCCCTCCTCCAAAGTCGTCGGCGACATGGCGCTGATGATGGTCTCACAGGACCTGACGGTCGCCGATGTCGAGAACCCGACAAAGGACATCGCCTTCCCGGAATCGGTCGTCTCCATGCTCAAGGGCGATCTCGGTCAGCCGCCGGGCGGTTGGCCCGAAGCACTGCAGAAGAAAGCGCTGAAAGGCGAGACGGCCTATACCGTCCGTCCCGGCTCGCTTCTGGAAGATGCGGATCTCGATCACGAGCGCAAGACAATCGAGGCGAAGCTTAGCCGCAAGGTCGACGATTTCGAATTTGCCTCCTACCTCATGTATCCCAAGGTCTTCACCGATTATGCGGTGGCCTGCGAAACCTACGGGCCGGTCAGCGTGCTGCCGACGCCCGCCTATTTCTACGGCATGGCGCCGGGTGAGGAGCTCTTCGCTGAAATAGAGAAGGGCAAGACTCTGGTCATCCTCAACCAGGCACAGGGCGAGATCGACGAGAAGGGCATGGTCAAGATGTTCTTCGAACTGAACGGCCAGCCGCGCTCGATCAAGGTGCCGGACCGCAACCGCGGCGCCGCGACCGCCATCCGCCGCAAGGCGGAACCCGGTAATGCGGCCCACCTCGGCGCACCGATGCCGGGCGTCATCTCCACCGTCGCGGCCGTCACCGGTCAGCCGGTCAAGGCCGGCGACGTGCTCTTGTCGATCGAGGCGATGAAGATGGAGACCGCACTGCACGCGGAGAAGGACGGGGTGATCGCCGAAGTGCTGGTGAGAGCCGGCGACCAGATCGACGCCAAGGATCTGCTTATCGTGTTTGGCGGGTGATGCAGCGCACCGGTCGCTTCCGGTGCGGCCTGCTGTTCTAACCGGGCCTAAGCTCTCCCAGTCGTCATCCTCGGGCTTGACCCGAGGATCCATTCACAAGCCGCAGCGAAGTCTGAGACACCCTGACCACGATACCAATCAAGGCGCAGCGAAGCGGCATGCTTGCGTGTGGATCCTCGGGTCAAGCCCGAGGATGACGGCGGAGAGGGCGCCGTCCCGCTCACGGCGAGGTAGCGTGCGATTTGCCAGTCCGCTATCCGAGCGCCGCTCAAATATCATAACTCATCGGCGCGCTGAGCGAGGCGATGAACCGCTTCGTGCGTTCGCGCTCGGGCACGGAAAAAATCTTGCGCGGGGGGCCGCTTTCGACGACGACGCCGGCGTCGAGGAAGACGACGTGGTCGGCGACGCGGGAGGCCAGCCGCAGGTCGTGGGTGGCCATGATCATCGTCGTGCCTTCGCGGGCGAGACGGCTGAGCACCTCCACCACCTCTTCGGCGAGCTCCGGGTCGAGCGCCGAGGTCGGCTCGTCGCAGAGGAGCACGCGCGGCGAAGGAGCGAGCGCTCGGGCGATCGCCACGCGCTGCTGCTGGCCACCGGAAAGGGTTGATGGCCACGCGTCAGCCTTGTGTGCCATGCCGACCTTCTCCAGGAGTTCGAGCGCGCGGGCGCGGGCGCGGGCGGCTGGCCATTTGAGAACGGTCACAAGGCCTTCCATCACGTTACCGATCGCGGTCTGGTGAGGGAAAAGCTGAAAATTCTGGAACACCATGCCTGTTTGGCGGCGGAGCTTCTGGATCGCCTGCCAGCCGACCTTTTGGCCGGCGGCGAATTCCAGCCGCTCATCGCCGAGCCGGATTGTTCCGCTGGTCGGGATCTCCAGGAGGTTGACACAGCGTAGAAGCGTGCTCTTGCCGCCGCCGGAAGGCCCGACGAGTGCGGTCACGGTGCCTTCCGCCAGCGTGACGCTGATGTCGTTGAGGACCGTGTTGGTGCCGAAGCGCTTGACGATATGCGAGAGCTCGATCATGCGCGCGCCTCCAGGAAGCCGCCATAGCGGGCGAAGCGTTGCTCCAGCCTCACCTGCAGGGCCGACAGTACGGAGCTCATGGCAAGATAGATCAGCGCCGCCTCGATATAAAGGATCAGCGGTTCATAGGTCGTCGCGACGATGCGCTGCGCCGTCTGGAAGAGTTCCGGCACGGTGATCGCAGCGGCGAGCGAGGTGTCCTTGACGAGCGAAATAAAAGTGTTCGAGAGGGGCGGGATTGCGACCCGCGTCGCCTGCGGCAGGATTGTCCGGCGCATGACCTGATTCCAGCTCATGCCGATCGAATAGGCTGCCTCCCACTGCCCGCGCGGGACAGAGGAGATCGTTGCGCGGATGATCTCGGATGTATAGGCGCCGATGTTGAGCGTGAAGCCGATCAGCGCGGCTGGGAAGGCGTCGAGCAATATGCCGAGGCTCGGCAGTCCGTAGAAGATGACGAAAAGCTGGACAAGCAGCGGCGTGCCGCGAATCACCCAGACATAGAAGCGCGCCACGGCGACGAGCGGCGCCGGCGCAAAAAGCCGGGCAATGGCGGTGACGAGCCCGAGAGCCAAGCCGAGGATGAAGGAGAGAAGCGTCAGCGGGATCGTGAAGATCAGCCCCGCCCAAAGCAGGGTCGGCAACGAATCTGCCATCAATTGAAGCCAGTGGGGCAAGGGAGAACCTTTCAAACGCGATCCGCCCCGAAAGCCGGCACGGATCGCGATTCATAGAGCAGGATGGGGAAGGGTGTGAAGCCCGCATCCCATGCAACTGTTCCGTGGGAGCCCCTCCCGGCCCTTCGGGCCACTCTGTCCACAAGGGGAAGGGATGGGCTGTGCATCCTTTCGCCGCGTCGCCTGGAGCGTCTGCCCCCTCGGTTGGATCTTACGTCGGAAGCTGAGGTCCCGTGTGGGTGCGGTGTTGCGACAAGTTGATCGCCCTCCCTTGTGGGGAGGGTTGTGGAGGGATCTTTCGCGAGCGTTATTTCGAGACGTCGGCGCCGAAGTATTTCTGCGAAATCTTCTCGTAGGTGCCGTCGGCCTTGATCTCGGCCAAAGCCTTGTTGATGGCGTCGAGCAGCTCCGGCTCGTTCTTGCGGATGATGATACCGGAATAGTCGGCGTCGGCCTGCTCGGCGGCGATCTTCACGTTGGCGTCCGGCTTCTGCTTTTTGAAGTCGAGGAAGGAGAGACTGTCGTTGATCGTCGCGTCGGCGCGGCCGGTCAGCACGAGCTGGATCGACTGGTCGAAGCCGTCGGTCCCGACGAGTTCGGCGCCCGAGGCCTGAGCGAGCTTGCCGAAGTTGCTGGTCAGCGACTGGGCGGCCTTCTTGCCCTTCAGGTCGGCGAAGTCCTTGATTTCCTCATTGTCGCCACGGACGATCAGCACCGCCTTCGAAGCGATGTAGGGCTCCGAGAAATCGTATTTCTTCTTGCGTTCCTCGGTGATGCCGACCTGGTTTATGACGGTGTCGTAGCGATTGGCGTCGAGGCCGGCGATCAGACCGTCCCACTTGCCTTCGAGGAACTCGGCCTTGACGCCGAGCCGCTTGGCGACTTCCTGGCCGATCTCGACGTCGAAGCCGACGAGAGCGCCCGAGGCATCATGATAGGTGAAGGGGGCGTAAGTCCCCTCGGTGCCGATCTTCAGCACGCCGGCGGATTTGATCTCGTCAAGGTTCGATCCCGCTTGCGCCGGCACGAAAGCGGCGAGTTGCAGAAGGGCGGCAGCGAAAAGCGTCGGAAGAAGTTTCATTGTTTTCATGTCCATCGTTGTTGTTCTCCGGCCCGTCATCCGGATTGCGGCGAGACTCGCACAAAGCAGTGCCGTTCTGAGCGTATAAAAGACCATTTGCAGGGCCTTTTCGGTGAAGATTTTTCTTCGAACGGCCGATTACCATCCAAAACGCTCTGGAGCCAAATGTTCCGGCTCTCGTTGCGCTTTTGCAAAAAGCCGCATTGAAATCTGCGATCTCGGGTGCTATTCACGTTTACATCGATTCATGCACGTTTATGCACGATTTAAGAGATGGCGACGGACCTGCTGCTGCGCGAAAGAAAAAGTCTGATCCGGGAACGGCTGAAGAGCGAGGGCCGGGTCCTGGCCGCCGATCTCGCGCGCGAGCTCGGGGTGTCGGAGGACACGATCCGCCGTGATCTGCGTGAGATGGCCGCGGCCGGGCTTTGCGAGCGCGTTTATGGCGGCGCCCTGCCGCTCGCTCCCGATGCGGGCCCTTTGAACGAGCGCGCCACGCTTGCGCCGGAGCGGAAGGCGGCGCTGGCGCAGGCTTCCTTACGTTTTCTCCGCCCCGGCATGACGGTCTTTCTCGACGCCGGTTCGGCCAATCTGGCGATCGCCCGCGCGATAGCGCCGGACTTTTCGGCCACGATCGCCACCAACACGCCACTGATCGCGGCTGCCCTGATGGAGAAGCCGGAGATCGATGTCATTCTCATCGGCGGCGCGCTAAACCGGGCCGTCGGCGCGGCCGTCGGGGCGAGGGCGCAGCGTGACGCCGAGCTGCTCAGGCCAGACCTTTGCGTGCTTGGAACTTGCGGTGCCGATGCCGAGGCGGGGCTGACGGCCTTCCATTTCGAAGACGCGGAATTCAAGCGCCTGATAGCTTCGAGAAGCCCCGCAGTTCTTGCCGCGATCACGAGCGACAAGCTCGGGACGGCGGCGCCGCATGCGGTGATCGGCATCGACAGCGGCTTGACGCTGGTTCTCGAGGCGGATGCGCCGCGAGCGCAGGTCGCAGCCTTCACGGCGCGCGGCGCCAGCATCGTGTTCGCCAAGGAGGCTGCCCGATGAGCGTCGCGCATGTCGCTCTCTGGACGAAAGACATCGAACGAATAGCGGCTTTCTGGGTCGGCTTCCTAGGTGCCGAGGCCGGCGCCGTCTATGAAAGCCGTCGCCGCCCCGGATTCCGCTCACGCTTCCTGACGCTCGGCGCGGGACCTTCGATCGAGGTCATGGAGGGACCGTGGCTGGCGCCGCCCGACGGGCCGGAGGTCGAGCGCGCAGGCTATGCGCATATCGCACTGTCGCTCGGCAGCGCCCGGGCGGTGGACGACCTCGCGGCGCGCGCGGAACGGCAGGGCCTGCTTGTCTCCGAAGCCAGATGGACGGGGGACGGCTTCTACGAAGCCGTGATCCGCGATCCCGACGGCAATCTCATCGAAATCACCATTTGAGCCGGACGATCCGGCAGAGGGCTCACCCATGGATCAGCGCACAGAGACCGCCCCGAAAGCCGTGGTTCGGCAAGGCTATATGTCGAAGAACAGGCTCGCCGTGTCCCTCCTGTTCCTGATGAACGGCTTCGTCACCGGAAGCTGGGCACCTAAGATTCCGGAATTCAAGGAGAAGCTCGGGATTGGCGAAGGTGTCCTCGGTCTTTTGATCCTGGTGTTCGGCGTCGGCTCGCTGGTGCTGATGCCGATCGCCGGCGGCTTCATCGCCCGGCTCGGCTCGAAAAAGGTCGTCAAGGTGACGGCGATCGTCCTCTCGCCGCTGCTCCTCGTGCTGACCCTCGTACCGAACGTCTGGACGGCGGCGATCGGCATGTTCCTGCTCGGCGGCTTCGTCGGTGCCATGGACGTCGCGATGAACGCCAACGCCGTCGAGGTCGAGAAGTCCATGCGGCGTGCCATCATGTCCTCCTGCCACGCCTATTGGAGCCTTGGAGGCCTGATCGGCGCCGGCATCGGTGGTTTCCTCATGGCGCGCTTCGGCGTGCTGCCGCATGCCGTGATCGTGACGGGCCTCTGCCTCGCCCTCCTCGCCGTTGCCTGGCCGATGATCCTTGCCGATCAGCCGCATCCTGCCGCCGCAAAGGAGAAGCTCAGGCTGCCGATGACGCCCTTGCCATGGCTCATCGGTCTGATGGCGCTGTTCTCGATGGTGCCGGAAGGCGCGGTGTTCGACTGGGGTGCGCTCTATCTGAAGGATGAACTCGGCGCCTCGATTGAGCTCTCCGGCTTCGGCTTCGCCGCCTTCTCGGCGACGATGGCGGCGATGCGCTTTGCCGGCGACCATGTGCGCGATCTGCTCGGCGCGAAACGGACCTTGCGCATCTGCACCGTGACGGCGCTCATCGGCATGGTTCTCGCCGGGCTTGCACCGAACGCGGTTCTTGCGATCCTCGGCTTCGCACTGGCCGGCATCGGCATTTCCAACATGGTGCCGATCGCCTTCTCGGCAGCCGGCAACATGCCCGGCCTGCAGCCGGGCATCGGGCTCGCGGTCGCGACCACCATGGGCTATTCCGGCATGCTGTTCGCGCCGTCGCTGATCGGCTTCATCGCGGAGCACAGCGGCTTTGCCATCATCTTCACCTTGATCCCCGTCCTCTTCATCGTCGTGCTCCTGCTGTCGCATCACGCGGTTCATGCGGATCACAGCAAGGGGCACTGACAGCCGCCGCCATCAATTCGCCGTCAGCGCGTGATGTTGCCGTTGACAAGCACGCTTTCGTCCTCCACCTCAGAAGGCGAAAGCGCGGAGCGTTTCTCTGTCAGTTTCCGCTCCGCTACAACGGGACCCAAGAAGAGGCCTTCATGTCTTCTGCCTTCGATTTCGAGCCACAGCCGCGCCGCGCCTCGGTCGCCGTCGATGTCGGCGGCGTGATCGTTGGCGGCGGTGCGCCGGTCGTCGTCCAGTCGATGACGAATACGGACACGGCCGACATCGACGCGACGGTCGCGCAGGCGGCGGCGCTCCATAAGGCAGGCTCCGAACTGGTGCGCATCACCGTCGACCGCGACGAAAGCGCCGCTGCCGTGCCGAAGATCCGCGAGCGGCTGTTGCGCCTCGGCATGGACGTGCCGCTCGTCGGCGACTTCCACTATATCGGCCACAAGCTCCTGGCGGACCATCCGGCCTGCGCCGAGGCGCTCGCGAAATACCGCATCAACCCGGGCAATGTCGGCTTCAAGGACAAGAAGGACAAGCAGTTCGCCGAGATCATCGAGATGGCGATGCGCTACGACAAGCCGGTGCGTATCGGCGTCAACTGGGGCTCGCTCGACCAGGAGCTGCTGACCCGGCTGATGGACGAGAACAAGGCCCAGGGCTCGCCGCTTACGGCGCAGCAGGTGACACGCGAGACGATCGTGCAATCGGCGCTCCTTTCGGCGGAGCTTGCCGAGGAACTCGGACTGCCGCGCAACCGCATCATCCTCTCCGCGAAGGTTTCCGGCGTGCAGGATCTCATCGCCGTCTATGCGATGCTCGCCGCCCGCTCCGATCATGCGCTCCATCTCGGCCTAACCGAGGCCGGCATGGGCACCAAAGGCATCGTCGCCTCCTCCGCCTCGCTCGGCATCCTGATGCAGCAGGGCATCGGCGACACGATCCGCATTTCGCTCACCCCGGAGCCCGGCGGCGACCGCACCCGTGAGGTGCAGGTGGCGCAGGAGCTTTTGCAGGTCATGGGCTTCCGCCAGTTCATCCCGGTCGTCGCCGCTTGTCCCGGCTGTGGCCGCACCACCTCGACCGTGTTCCAGGAGCTTGCCCAGAAGATCCAGGAGGATATCCGCGCCAGCATGCCGGTCTGGCGCGAGAAATATCCGGGCGTCGAGGCGCTGAAGGTCGCCGTCATGGGCTGCATCGTCAACGGTCCGGGCGAAAGCAAGCATGCCGACATCGGCATTTCTCTTCCCGGCACCGGCGAGATGCCGGCCGCTCCCGTCTTCATCGACGGTCAGAAGGCGATGACACTTCGCGGACCGAAGATCGCCGAGGAATTCCAGCTTCTCGTCGCCGACTATATCGAGAAGCGCTTCGGCCACGGCCAGGCGGCTGCCGAATAGCTGTGTCGATTGCCGCGCTGTTCCGCCTTTTTGGCCATTATGTTTGCCTTTACAGCGCCGCGCGTCCAATCGGACGCGCACTGTAGGCACAGCGCTCGGCGCGCGTTTCTATTAAGAGAGCGCTGCCGTCGCTTCATCGAAGGCTGAGGGCCTGGAAAGACATTTGCCAGCAACACGGCGCCTTCCAGCGCGGCAAAGGCCATCATCCCTACCATCGGCAATGCTGAAGCGGTATCGTCGCTCTTGGCCGGTCTCGCGGGGAGCGGCAGGCTCGTGCTGCTCGGCGCGGGCAAGGACCCGTTGCCCGTATCGGCCGGCCATCTCGTCGTCGGCGAGCGCAGCGTGCTTAGATCGATCACCGGCACGCTCTACGAGAGCGAGAGGCGCTCGACTTCAGCGTCCTCACCGGTGTGCGCCCGCAGATCGAGACGATGCCGCTGGAGAAGGCATTCGAGGCATGCCAGAAGATGAGGTCCGGCAACGTCAAGTCTCGGATGGTCCTGACCATGAAGGAGACGCGTGATGCGCATTAACGACGATCTGTCGAAGCCCGTCATTGTCCATGCCGCGAAGCTGGACTGGGTGCCAAGTCCCGCGGCCGGCGTGGACCGGCGCATGCTTTTCCGTGTCGGCGGCGAGGTCGCCCGCGCCACCTCGATCGTGCGTTATGCCCCCGGCAGTGCCTTCCCGCGCCATACGCACAGCGGCGGCGAAGAGATCCTCGTGTTGGAAGGAGTTTTCCAGGATGAGCATGGCGACTATCCGGCCGGCAGCTATTTCCGCAACCCGCCCGGCACGTCGCATATCCCCGCCGCGAAAGAGGGCTGCACGATCTTCGTCCGGCTCTGGCAGTTCCGTGATGGTGATCAGACTCAGATCGTTTGCCAGCCCGGCGAGGGCGAGCGCGCAACACCTCGTCCCGGCGCCAGCGCCGCGACCATCCTGTTCGACGATGGCCGTGAGGAAGTCCGGCTCGAAGACTGGCAAGCCGACGAAACCATCAGCGTCGCAAACAGGCGTGGATTGGAGTTCCTGGTCCTCTCGGGCGGGCTGACCATCGGTGGTGAAACACTGGAGCCACAGAGCTGGGGCCGCTTGCCCGCCGGAACCGACTTGATCGCGATCATCGGCGCGGAAGGCGCAAGGATCTGGCTGAAGGATGCGCCTCTCATGCATCCGGATGTGCTCCCGATGCCGGAATAGTCCGGCCGTCCCGTCGAGCCGTTCAATGGCAATTTATCTGCTGCATGTTTCCCCTGATGATCAAAGCCGCGTTGTCAGCAGTTTCAGGCCGGCAACGGCGAAGAAGCCGGCCATCAGGCTCTCGATGATCCGCCGCGATTTGAGATAGGCGCGGTGTACCGGCGAGAGCGAGAAGACGATCGCGAAGCCGCAGAAGATGACGAGGCCGATCAGCATGCAGCCGCCGATGAATGCGGCGGTGACGGCGACCGGTGCGCCATCCGGCATGCCGAGCGAGACCAGCATGATCCAGGCGAAGATCGCCTTGGGGTTGGTCAGGTGAATGCCGAGCCCCTTGAGATAGAGCTTCTTCAGCGGCATCTGCAGCGGAACACCAAGGGCAGCCTTGGTAGCATCGCCCCGCGTCGCGGCCTTAAGGGCATTATAGGCAAGCCAGAAGAGATAGCAGGCACCCGCGATCTTCAGGATGACGATTGCCTGGCCATAGGTCCTGATGAGCGCAGAGAGCCCCGAAGCCGTCAGCATCGCCCAAGTGTAGCTGCCGCTCAGCACCCCGAAGGCGAGCGCCAGACCTGCCCTTCGCCCTTGGGTGACCGAGGTTGCGATGATCGCCACAACCGCCGGGCCAGGCGACGCGACGGCAATGATATAGGCGGTCCAGGCGACGAGGAGTTGCGGCAGATAGGGTGTCAGATCGAGCATCGGGTGCCGTCCGTTTGTGTTTCGGACGGAGACAGTAGCCGAGCCGTCGGTCGATGCCAACCGGACATGGAATGCGCGGAAACTCCGCCGACGTTCCCTCATCCGGCCTGCCGGCAGGTTCAACCTGTACGAAGAATGGATATGCCCCTCCCACAGGCGGGGCCATGCGGGGGGAGGGGCTGAAAGCGAAAGTCCGCCGGCAATTGCCGGCCGGAGTTTGTCGACCTCAGTGCATGGCTGCGGTCAGTGCCGGTGCTTTGGATGTCAGCGCCGCACGTAATTTTTCGAGCGCCCGTGTCTCGATCTGCCGCACGCGCTCCTTCGAAATGCCGAGGGCGACGCCGAGTTCTTCCAGCGTCGCGCCGTCTTCCGACAGGCGCCGCGCGCTGATGATCTTCATCTCGCGCTCGGTAAGCTCGCCGAGCGCGATGTGCAGCCACCGGCGGGCGCGTTCGCCGTCGATCAGGTCGCTGACCTGCTCGTCGGGCAGAGGCGCATCGCTCGCCAGGAAATCCAGGCGTGCACCGCCATCCGAATCGCCGCTGCCGACCGGCGCCTGCAGTGACGCATCATTGCCGGAAAGGCGAGCGTCCATCGTCTGCACGTCGGCAAGGCTGACGCCGAGCGCCGCGGCGATTTCCTCATGCATGGCCTGCGATGTAAGTTGGCGGTCGCCCTGGGCGAGCCGCGCCCGCAGCCGGCGCAGATTGAAGAACAGCGCCTTCTGTGCCGAACTTGTGCCGCCACGCACGATCGACCAGTTGCGAAGCACATAATCCTGCATCGAAGCGCGGATCCACCAGGTGGCATAGGTCGAGAAACGGACGTCGCGGCTCGGCTCGAAGCGGGCCGCGGCTTCGAGCAGGCCGATGTGGCCCTCCTGCACGAGATCGCCCATGGGCAGCCCGAAACTGCGGAATTTCGCCGCCATCGCGATCACCAGGCGCATATGCGACATTGCTATTTTGTTTCGGGCCTCCTGGTCGTTTTCGTTCCGCCAGGCCTGCGCGAGCGCGTGCTCCTCCTCCCGTTCGAGATAGGGTGCGTCCATTGCAATCTTGATCATACGCCTGTCTGCTGTGAGGGTCTTCATCGATCGCTCCGTAGCTGGCGCGAGGCGCCATGACGATTGAACTCGAAGGAGCCGGGCGCCTTTCGCGGCATTCGGCAACGGGACCATGGCGCTGCTTGACGAAATGAGGAAGCGCCCTAAATCGAAGAATACGAACCTGAAACGGTGAGGATCACAGAGCCAAGATCGCCCGGCAGCATAGGCGGATGTCCCCTGCCGAGAGTAAGAAACGTGCGCCGGCTCGAAAAGTTCCCTAAACGACAACGATTTTGAATTGCAGAGCGAGGCCTTATGCGCGGTAAAGATTGCCTGCAGCCCCGTCTTTAAAGCATGCCGCTCAAAATTGTGCGGCGGCGCGGGCGACTACAAACATAGCCAAAAGCATAAAAAAAGCCCGGCACCTGGCCGGGCTTTCGTGATTGCCTTGCAGGTCAAGCGCCTAAGCGGCTTCGTCCTGGGCGTCTTCTTCTTCGATGGCCTTGCCGCGCTTCGGCCCCTTGTTGAGATTGGCCTCGACAAGGCGAACGGCTTCGGTTTCGGACATCTTGTTCACGGCAGCGATTTCGCGCGCCATGCGGTCAAGAGCGGCTTCGTAGAGCTGGCGCTCGGAATAGGACTGTTCCGGCTGGTTCTCGGCACGATAGAGATCGCGCACCACTTCCGCGATGGAAATGAGATCGCCGGAGTTGATCTTGGCATCGTATTCCTGGGCGCGGCGCGACCACATGGTCCGCTTTACGCGCGCCTTACCCTGCACAACCTTCAGCGCACGGTCGACGAAATCGGTTTCGGACAGCTTGCGCATGCCGATGCTCACAGCCTTGGCTACCGGCACCTTGAGGCGCATCTTGTCCTTCTCGAAGTCGATGACAAAAAGCTCGAGCTTCATGCCGGCAACTTCCTGCTCCTCAATCGCGACAATCTGGCCAACGCCATGAGCCGGATAAACGATCGATTCACCGGTCTTGAAGCCTTGGCGCGTTGAAGATTTTTTCTGCTGGATCGTCATTCGTTTCAAACACTCCCTAGTGCGCACCCGGCCTCTTCACGGGCCGGGGCCGGGTCGGTCAGGCCCGGGATAGACGGGGGTACCGCCGGGTGGGTCCATCCTGGTCCGTCCAACGAAACGCAAACAAGCTTATATGCCGCGGTCAGGGCAACGGAACGTTGCATATCTGGAAAGTGCCGCGCGGTGGAAATCGTTTGCTTTCGTGCTGGTTTTCGGGCGCGCAAAAGCACCCTCTATGGATCAGTGCCAGAAACCTATCACAAAAAAGTGCCGAAATCAATAATTTGCTGCATGGCAACGATCAAGTCACCACGCTCGCGCTTGCGAGGTGCCGGCGGGATTTCCCCAGATTTCCGGCCTCGCCCTTTTTTGTCCTGCGTCAGCCGTCACGAACGAGCGGCCGGCGGCCCTAGTCGCCCTCTCCGGGCTTGTCGGAGAAATACTTCTCGTACTTCCCTTCGATGCCGTCCATCTCCTCTGCCTCCGGCAGCGGATCCTTCTTCTTCGTGATATTGGGCCACTGCGTGGAAAAATCCGCATTGATCTTCAACCACTTATCGAGGCCCGGCTCGGTGTCCGGCTTGATCGCCTCAGCAGGACATTCGGGCTCGCAGACGCCGCAATCGATGCACTCGTCCGGGTGGATGACGAGGAAGTTCTCCCCCTCATAAAAGCAATCCACCGGGCAGACTTCCACGCAGTCCGTGTACTTGCAGCGAATGCAGTTGTCGGTCACGACATACGTCATGAGGTACTCCAGCCAATGCTCACATTTGGTGGCAAACGGCAATCAACGGTGATGCTTCACCGTCCGCGCATGCTAGGAATGCCCGACGCGCATAGCTGCCGAAGCAGACCCGGATGCCACTCAACTTGGCTTGTGACGTAAAGGCTTTGGGCGGCCTTTGCAAGGATAATCCATGCGCGATTTGCCACGGAGCGGGCAGAGTTTTCCAGCGTTGCAACGGTCCGGGATCGAACATCCCAAAACCAGCCCGGGCGTCTCGCCGAGCGCCTTCGGCCGCGAGAGGCGTGTTAGTCGTCTCCCTCGTCGAAATCGGATTTCAAGCGATCCGTTTCGCGCCGCTCCCGTTTCGTCGGCCGGCCGGCACCGCGCTCGCGCATTGCCTGTTCGAAGGGTGTGCGCCTGACGGCGGGTGTGTCGGGCGTCAGGTCTTCGTAAAGCAGACGCGCCTCCTCGTAGGGCCCGCGCCGCGATCCGGGCAAAAGCACCCGCACGACGAGATCCCGCCGCTCGAGCGACAGCTCCAGCATGTCGCCTGCCTTCACCTGAGCGGACGACTGCGTCGCCCGTTCGCCGTTGATCGCTACGTGACCGGCCTCGATCGCCTTCTGGGCCAGCGAGCGCGACTTGATCAACCGGGCAAAGAACAGCCACTTGTCGAGCCGCTGGCGCGAGGCAGGAGCGGACGGGGGCTGTTTCTCCATGGCGGACCTATTTCTTGAGCTGCTCCTTGAGAGCGGCGAGCTTGGCGAAGGGCGAATCCGGATCGATCGGCTTCTCCTTGCGCGGCGGGCGACCCTCGAACTTCGCGCCGGCCGGCTTGCCCCGGTCATGCCGGTCGCCGCGATCCTTGCGCGGACCGCCGGACCTGCCCTCCTGCGCCTTGCCATCCTGCGGCTTGCCCTCGCGCGGCTTCCCATGGGCTGGCGCGCCGGACCTGCGGCCACCCTCCCTGGCATCCGCCTGGCCATGACGCTGGCCACCGCGACGCTGTTCGCCCTGATGGCGGCCGCCGTGACGCTGGTTGTCCTGGCGCGTGCCAGGACGCCAGAGGAGCACGGGTCTCGCTTCGGCCGGCGCTTCCGGCTGTGCCGGAGCGGCGGCATCATCCGTTGATTGTTCTGCCGGCGCCTCGGCCGGCTGATCATCGGCAGCGGGTGTCTCGGCGGCCGGTTCTTCGGAGGATTCGGCCTCGACAGCCTCGTCCGCGTCGCCATGTTCGATGGCCGCCTCGGCGGGTGTCTCCGCCGGCACGCCTTGCTGGCTGGCGAGGAAGGCCGCGGCCTCCTCGGCCGTCACGCTATCGGCCCGGTAGCCGAGCCCTTTCAGGATCTCTTCCATGTCGTCCGGTGTTGCGCCGAGAATCGATAGCATCGACGTCGTCGCCATGAAGCGGCGGCCGTCATAGGCCCCGTCGGGACGCGGCGAGGTGCCGGGCTTCCACTGCAGCAGCGGACGGATGAGGTCCGCGAGGCGCTCGAGAATGTCGATGCGCACCGCGCGCTTGCCGAGGAAGCGGAAGCCCGCGAGCTTGTAGAAGGTCCGTTCGAAGGAAGGATCGGTCACGACCGAGGTGCGACCGGCGGCGAGCATCGGGATCAACTCGCCGTAGCCGGGCTTGTCCAGCCCGTCGTTCTTCAGCGCCCAGAGGAGCGTGATCAGTTCTGCCGGCGCCGGCTTCAGGAGCGCGGGCAGGAAGATATGGTAGGCGCCGAAGCGGACGCCGTATTTGCGGATGGAGGCGCGGCTTTCCTGGTCCAGCGACTTCACCTCCTCGGCGACGTCGCGGCGGAAGAGCACGCCGAGGTTCTCCACGAGCTGGAAGGCGAGGCCCTTGGCAAGCCCCTCCAGATCCTCCGCGCGGGAAATATCGTCGAGCGGCTTTAGAACGGTGCTGATGTGGTGGTTCACGAAGCGCTCGATCCGCGCCAGAACGTGCTCGCGGGCATTGGACTGAAGCTGCTCGTCGGCAAGCAGGATGACGCGCGGGCGCATGACGTGGTCACTTGCGGCAAGCCGCGCCACGGGATCGCCGAGCCAACGCACGAGACCGTCTGACGACAGTGCCAGATCATTATTGCCGGCCGCATGCAGACGGGCGGCGCGCGCCTCGAATTCCAGCGCAAGCGCCTTCTGGGCGGCACCTTGAACGGCCCTCGCGTCCGATCCCTCGCTCCCCGCGGCGAGCGTGAACCGGAAACCGGTTAGCTGGCCCACATGGTGCCCCTCGACGAAGACATCACCATTCACACTGATTTCTGCTTCCAGCATCGCATTCTCTCTCAGGCGCTTCATGAGCACAGATGTCCTGCGATCAACAAAGCGTTTCGTCAACCTTTCATGTAACGCGTCGGACAATCGATCTTCGATTTCCCGCGTCTTTTCTTGCCAGTGTGTCGGATCGGCAAGCCACCCGGGCCGGTTGGACACATAGGTCCAGGTCCTGATCTGCGCAATTCGCGCCGAAAGTGTGTCAATCTCGCCATCCGTGAGGTCGGCACGCCGGACCTGTTCGGCCATGAAATCCTCATTGACCGTGCCATGGCGAACGAGATCGGCATAGATGGTCGAGATGAGGTCGGCGTGCTGCGCCGGCGTGATGCGACGATAATCCGGGAGCGCACAGGCTTCCCACAGCTTTTCGACACGCTCGGAGGTGGTGGCGACATCGATGATTTCGGGATAGCGGGCCAGATGCTCGAGCGCCTGCTGGTCGACGGCCGGAAGCGCGCGCGTCAGCCCCGAAACCGCTGGCGCCGCCTCGAGGCTGTGCTTCAAGGCTCTCAACGAGGAGTAGTCGAGAGCCTTGGAACGCCACTGCAGTACCCGGACCGGATCGAACTCATGCGATTCGATGCGGTGTACGAGCTCGTCCTCGAAGGGATCGACACGGCCCGTCACACCGAACGTACCGTCGCGAATGTGCCTGCCGGCGCGCCCGGCGACCTGGGCGAGCTCCGCCGGGTTGAGGTTGCGGTATTGGTAGCCGTCGAATTTCCGGTCCTGGGCAAAGGCGACGTGGTCGACGTCGAGATTGAGCCCCATGCCGATCGCGTCGGTCGCCACCAGATAATCGACGTCGCCCTCCTGGTAGAGCGCGACCTGGGCATTGCGGGTGCGCGGTGAGAGCGCGCCGAGCACGACCGCGGCGCCGCCGCGCTGGCGGCGGATGAGCTCGGCAATCGCATAGACCTCGTCCGCCGAAAAGGCGACGATCGCGGACCGGTGGGGCAGGCGAGTGATCTTCTTGGAGCCGGCATAGAGAAGCTGCGACATGCGCGGCCGTTCGATCACGGTGATGCCGGGCAGGAGGTGCTCAAGGATGGGCCGCATCGTCGCGGCGCCGAGCAGCAGTGTCTCGCCACGCCCGCGCAGATGCATGAGCCTGTCGGTGAAGATGTGGCCGCGCTCCAGATCGCCGGCAAGCTGCACCTCGTCGATCGCCACGAAAGAAGCGGTCGTCTCGCGCGGCATCGCTTCGACGGTGCAGACGGAGTAGCGGGCGCGATGCGGCGTGATCTTCTCCTCGCCGGTAATCAGCGCGACATTGTGGTGGCCGACCTTCTCGACGAGACGCGTATAGACTTCGCGCGCGAGCAATCTCAGTGGCAGTCCGATGACGCCGCTGTCATGAGCGATCATGCGCTCGATCGCGTAGTGTGT
The DNA here is from genome assembly GCF_000513895.2 of Ensifer sp. WSM1721. Taxonomy (GTDB): domain Bacteria; phylum Pseudomonadota; class Alphaproteobacteria; order Rhizobiales; family Rhizobiaceae; genus Sinorhizobium. The sequence continues at coordinate 3,188,008 of NZ_CP165782.1, read as the reverse complement.
CTTGCCGGTATTGGTGGGCCCGAGCACCGCGGTCACGCCGCGGCCGCTCAGGATCATGGATTGAAAGGACAAGGTCATCGATCCCGGGCAGTCTCAACGAGCCGACGTGTTACACGCCGGCGGGGAACAGATGCCCACCCGCCGGGCCAAACGCAAGGGGAGCCGACAATTAAAAAGCGACGACCACCATATTTAGCGGCTCCAATTCTAGCCTCCAAATGGGCTTTTAGAACAGCGACGGAACGAATCGGCGACGAATCGAAGACTCGTAACGATTCACTGTATGTTCACGACTATATATAGGATGGGTTACCCAGAGTCGTACCAAATGCTGAATCTGCCGAAGAGGTAACCCTTTCGTGGGCGATTCGAGACCAGTTTTGTCAATTCCGAAGCGGAATCGCGAAAAAGGATTCCGAATCCAAGAGTCTGGAAACTTTAGAAAATTCTGACCCGGATTCGTCTTCGGAGTCGATGTATCGGGAAATAGGAATCGTTTGCGGTATGAGCATCCAGCGGTGCCGCCAAAATGGGAGCCGGTGGTCGCGTAGGATATTTCGCTTTGGATCGACACAATATCTAGTAGGTAGGCGGCGCGAAACAGGCGTCACAGTTGCCGAAACGAATGCGGCGCCCCGAGGGGCGCCGCAATGACTGAAACGGCGGCCGATCAGGCGAAATACTGGCCGCCGTTTGCCGAAATCGTCGAGCCGGTGATGAAGCCGGCGTCATCGGAGGCAAGGAAGACGACGCAGCGCGCGACTTCCTCCGGTTCGCCGAGACGACCAACCGGAATCTGGGGAATGATCCGCTCGTTCAGCACCTTTTCCGGCACGGCGCGCACCATCTCGGTACCGATATAGCCGGGGCAGATCGCATTGACGGTAATCCCTTTCGCTGCTCCCTCCTGGGCGAGCGCCTTGGTGAAGCCGAGATCGCCTGCCTTGGCGGCGGAATAATTCGCCTGGCCCATCTGCCCCTTCTGGCCGTTGATCGACGAGATGTTGATGATGCGGCCGAAGCCGCGGTCGCGCATGCCCGACCAGACGGGATGCGTCATGTTGAAGAGCCCCGTCAGATTGGTGCTGATGACTTCACCCCACTGCTCCGCCGTCATCTTGTGGAACATCGCATCGCGGGTGATGCCGGCATTGTTGACGAGGATGTCGATCGGCCCGAGGTCGGCCTCCACCTTGGCGATGCCCTCGACGCAAGCCTGATAGCTGGAGACGTCCCATTTATAGACCGGAATGCCCGTCTCCTGCTTGAAGGCCTGCGCCTTCTCGTCGTTGCCGGCATAGTTCGCGGCCACCCTGTAGCCCGCCGCCTTCAGCGCGACGCAAATTGCAGCGCCGATGCCGCGCGACCCGCCCGTAACCAATGCTACTCTGCTCATGCTCGCCTCCCACTCGGTTAACGCAAAATTGCAAAAGCACTCCCATGCGGCCCGGAGAAACCGGGCCGCTCACGCATGTCGAATCTCGGAAAATGCCCGCATACCGGCCGGCCGGTTACAGGCGCTCCACGCACATGGCGACACCCATGCCGCCGCCGATGCAGAGCGTCGCAAGCCCCTTGGAGACGCCGCGTCGCTTCATCTCGAAGAGGAGCGTGTTGAGAACGCGGGCGCCGGAGGCGCCGATAGGATGGCCGATCGCGATCGCGCCGCCATTGACGTTGACGATAGCAGGATCCCAGCCGAGATCCTTGTTGACGGCGCAGGCCTGCGCCGCGAAGGCCTCGTTCGCCTCCACGAGCTCGACGTCGCCGACGGACCAGCCGGCCTTTTCGAGCGCCTTGCGGGATGCCGGGATCGGTCCCGTGCCCATGATCTGCGGGTCCACGCCGGCCGTGGCCCAGGAGACGATACGGGCAAGCGGCTGAATGCCGCGCCGGGCAGCCTCGGTCTCCGTCATCAGAAGCGTTGCGGCGCCACCGTCATTGATGCCCGAGGCATTGCCGGCAGTCACCGTTCCCTCCTTGTCGAAGGCCGGTCGGAGCTTCGCCATGGAATCGAGGGTGGCGCCATGGCGGATATATTCGTCCTGATCGACGGTCACGTCGCCCTTGCGGGTCTTGACGATGAAGGGAACGATTTCGTCGGCGAACCTGCCGGCCTTCTGCGCCGCTTCCGCCTTGTTCTGCGAGCGGAGCGCGAATTCGTCCTGCTCCTCGCGGGTGAGCTGCCATTTGCGCGCGACGTTCTCGGCTGTGGTGCCCATGTGGTAGCCATAGAAGGCGTCCGTCAGGCCGTCCTTGATCATCGTGTCGATCATCTTGTAGTCGCCCATCTTCACGCCGGCGCGGAGATGCGCGCAATGCGGCGCCATCGACATGGATTCCATGCCGCCGGCAACGATGATGTTCGCATCGCCGGTCGCGATCTGCTGCATGCCGAGGGCGACGGCGCGCAGACCCGAACCACAAAGCTGGTTCATACCCCAGGCGGTCTTTTCCTGCGGGATACCGGCCTTCATCGCCGCCTGGCGCGCCGGGTTCTGTCCCTCGCCTGCCGGCAGCACCTGGCCGAGGATGACCTCGTCCACCTCTCCCGCTTCGACGCCCGCCCGTTCGAGCACCGCTTTGATGGCGGCCGCGCCCAGTTCGTGCGCCGGTGTATTGGCGAAGGCGCCGTTGAAGGAACCGACGGCGGTGCGGGCGGCGCTGGCGATCACGATAGAGGGATTGCTCATGGGACGTTTCCTCATATTTGCTTTGCCTGATACGAGCAGACTGGCAAAGCCAGGAGCGCAAGTCAAACGCCTATATGCTCTGCAGCAAAAGCTTCATGATGGTACCGGCTTCGAGCTTCGCACCTGCGTCGCCGCATTGCACAAAGAGATTGTCAGCGCCGCTCTTTTGCGGATACTCTTAAAAAACACAATAAAGACGGGACGATGGGTAGAGGAGACCCTGATGGCGAAGAATGAAGGCCAGATCGTTATCAAGAAATATGCGAACCGGCGTCTCTACAACACCGGTACGAGCACCTATGTGACCCTCGACGACCTGGCCGTCATGGTAAAGCGGGGGGAGGACTTCGTCGTCCAGGACGCCAAGTCCGGCGAGGACATCACCCATTCCGTGCTGACGCAGATCATCTTCGAGCAGGAGTCGAAGACTGGCAACACGCTCCTGCCGATTTCTTTCCTGCGGCAACTGATCTCCTTCTACGGCGACCAGATGCAGATGGTCGTGCCGAGCTACCTCGAACACTCGATGCAAGCCTTCACCGAGCAGCAGGCGCAGATGCGCGAGCAGATCACCAAGGCTTTCGGTGACACGCCGCTCGGCAAGAACCTGCAGGTGCCGCTGCAACTCGTCGAGGAACAGGTCCGGCGCAATACCGAGATGTTCCATCAGGCGATGCAGATGTTCTCGCCCTTCATGGCCGCCGCCCCGCCGGCCAAAGAAACCAAGAAGGCCGAGGCGAAGGACATAGACGAGCTCAAGGAACAGCTTCGGGCGCTGCAGACGAAGCTCGACAACTTGGGCTGAAATTGCCGGCGGAGCTTTCAAGAGCAGAACCGATTTGCGGGGCGGCTGCCTCTCTCCTCGGGTTTAACCCGAGGACTACAGCGCCGTGCGTCTTTTCAGACGCACAAAGGACGCTGTAGCACTTTGAATCGCTGCATGTTTTTTTTCCTCAGATCGGCTACGATTTAAGGAAACATGCAGTAGCCCTCTGCCCGCAGGCGGGGAGAGGGGACGAAGACCGCGCCGCTTGCGGCGGCAGGCGGGTGATGGGGGCGACCGCTCGCGCCGACAAATTCAATTCAGCCCAATCTCAATGGCAAAGAAAAAAGGGCCGGCAATGCCGACCCCTTTCAAAAGCTTATCCGCAAGAAAGAAGCGCTTATGCGCTTTCCTTCGGCGTCAGAACCTGGCGGCCGCGATACATGCCGGTCTTCAGGTCGATGTGGTGCGGGCGGCGCAGTTCGCCGGAGTTCTTGTCTTCGATGTAGGTCGGAGCCTTGAGGGCGTCAGCGGAACGGCGCATGCCACGCTTGGACGGGCTCGTTTTTCTTTTCGGTACAGCCATTTCATTCTCCACTTATCGGGCAAAACACTGTTCAGCAGCCGAAATGGCCGGGTCAAACAGATGTCGATCTCGGAATTTCGCGCGCTTATACATGGCCAACCAGCGTTTGACCAGTCCCCCACAGAAATTTTCGAATCGGCGCGGGGCGGAACCTTGCTGTCGTTCAGGCTTCGTCCTCCGGCACGATCCAGGGTTCGGCCCTTGCAGCCTCTTCCCATTTGCGGAAGGCCGGGTGCGCCTTGACGGCATCCATATAGGCGAGCGTTACCGGATCGGTCACGAGTTCGTAGACGTCGAAACGGTTGACGACTGGCGCGAACATTGCGTCGGCAGCGGTGAACCGGCCAAAGAGGAACGGCCCGCCGGAACGGGTGATCGCCTCCCGCCAAATCGCCTCTATCCGCGCAACATCTTCCGCGACGCCGTCCGGCAGCGGGATCCCCTTGCGTGGCCGTCGAATGTTCATCGGGCAGGCGCCTCGCAGCGGCCGAAAACCGGAAAGCATCTCCATGGAATAGCTGCGCGCACGGGCACGCTCGTCGCGGTCTTCGGGCCAGAGGCCGGCCTCCGGGAAGAGCTCCGCCACATATTCGATGATCGCGAGCGATTCCCACACGCGTGTCTCGCCATGATGGAGCACCGGCACGCGGCCCGTCGGCGAGATCTCGTGGAATTTCGGATTTCCCGCGGGAAAGTCGAAAGGAATGACGACGTCCTCGAAAGGAATGCCGCATCCTTCAAGCGCCAGCCACGGCCGAAGCGACCAGGACGAATAGTTCTTGTTGCCGACGTAAAGAACGAGCTTGGCCATGTTGCTGTTTCTCCTGAGTGATCGGGAGAGAGCCTTGCCACATCAGCGGCCACAAGACCAATGAATTGCCTTCATCTCAATCATAAAGACACGTGATGTAACCGCCCGAGCGGCTGGCGCGGCGCTCGATCACCGAAGCGAGACGTCTCAGACCCCGCCCCGGCTTGCCGGCATTGCGGTCGATCGGGTTCGGCAACGCCACGGCAAGCAGCGCTGCCTGGCGGCGCGAAAGCTTCGCTGCCGAAACGCCGAAATGATGCCGCGCGGCGGCCTCGATACCATAGATGCCGTCGCCCCATTCGGCGACGTTCAGGTAGATTTCCATCATCCGCCGCTTGCTCCAGACGAAATCGGCTGCAATCGCAAGCGGCAGTTCCAACGCTTTACGGACGAAGGAGCGGCCGTTCCAGAGAAAAAGGTTCTTGACCGCCTGCATCGGGATCGTGCTTGCGCCGCGCGTCTGCTCGCCGTCGAGCGCATTCTCGACGACGCCGCGCATCTGGTTCCAGTCGACGCCGCCATGCGAGCAGAACTGGCCGTCTTCCGACATCATTACCGACTGGACGAGCACCGGTGCGATATCGTCGAACTCCACCCATTGCCGATCATAGCCGCGCAGGAGAATGAGGTCACGCAGCATCAATGTCGAGATCGGATGAATGAATTCGAGGAGATAGAGGACGATCAGCGCGTATGGCAGCAGCAGGGCGGAAAGAGCAAAGAAGACGATGCGCCGGCGCCGTGCCCGCCATGTCTTACGCATGGCGGACCAGCGGCTCACTTCTGCCTCCTCGCGTTCTTCCGAAACGATGTCCACGCTCTGACCGTCCACCTCTTTGTCCATCCACCCCCTCATATGCCATGGCGGAGGAAAGATGAACGGTCTTTCCGGCAAAAGGCAAGGTAGTGAAGTCGTCATCCCGGACAAAGCTTTGCGTGCTGCGACGCCAATGGCCGTTGAAAGCCGCCTCTGCCCATGCCAAAGAGCGCTCTATGAAAGACGAGACTTCATCCTTTTCGGCGCGCCTCAAGGCCAATGCGGCCGCGGTCGAGGCGCTGCTTACGAAGCTTCTGGGGCCGGCCGTTTTCGCGGATGAGATCGCCCGCCCGGAAAACCTCCTCGGCGCCATGCGCCACGGCGTGCTCAACGGCGGCAAGCGGCTGCGTCCTTTCCTCGTCGCGGAGAGCACCGCTCTCCTCGGCGGCGACGCCGAAGCCGGCTTGCGGATCGGCGCGGCGCTCGAATGCGTGCATTGTTATTCGCTCGTCCACGACGATCTGCCGGCAATGGACGATGACGACGTCCGGCGCGGGAAGCCGACGGTACACATCGCCTTCGACGAGGCGATGGCGATCCTGGCGGGCGACAGCCTGCTGACCTTCGCCTTCGACATCATCGCCGCCCCGGAAACGGCGCTTTCAGACCGTCAGAAGACGGAGCTCGTGCTGGCGCTTGCGCGCGCCGCAGGCCATGGCGGCATGGCCGGCGGACAGGCGCTCGACCTTGCCGCCGAGAGACAAGCTCCCGACGAGGAAGGCATCGTCATGTTGCAGGCGATGAAGACCGGCGCCCTCATCCGCTTCGCCTGCGAGGGAGGCGCCATCATCGCCGATGCGGGCGCTGAGGATCGCCGGCGTATGCGCGCCTTCGGCGAAAAGATCGGTCTCGCCTTCCAGCTTGCCGACGACCTGCTGGACCTCACGGCGGATGCCGAAGCGATGGGCAAGGCGACCGGCAAGGATGCTGCCCGCGGCAAGGGTACGCTCGTCGCCCTCCACGGCCAAGGCTGGGCCGAGCGCGAGCTTGAAAGACTGGTCAAGGAGGCGGAAGGCCTCCTTGATCCCTATGGCGCTCGCTCTGCCATCCTTGCCGAAGCCGCCCGCTTCATCGCCAACCGCAGGAGTTAGCTATTCCATGAGCAAATTCTGGTCGCCGATCGTTTCCACGCTGAAGCCCTATGTTCCCGGCGAACAGCCGCGCATGGCGAATCTTGTCAAGCTGAACACCAATGAGAGCCCCTACGCCCCCTCGCAAAAGGCGCTCGAGGCGATCCGCGCGGCGGCGAGCGATGATCTCCGGCTCTATCCGGACCCGGTGGCGCTCAGCCTTAGACAGGCAATCGCCGCGCGCTACGGCGTCTTGGCCGCGGAGGTCTTCGTCGGCAACGGCTCCGACGAGGTGCTGGCGCATGCCTTCGCGGCACTTTTGAAGCACGACGAGCCGCTACTCTATCCGGATATCTCCTACAGCTTCTATCCGACCTATGCGGGCCTCTTCGGCATCGATGCGGTCGAGGTGCCGCTCAATGCCGCCTTCCGCATCGACATTGCCGACTATCGCCGGCGCTCAGGCGCGATCATCCTGCCGAACCCCAATGCACCGACCGGTATCGGCCTACCACTCGCCGAGATCGAGAGGCTGGTGGCCGAACATCCGGATCAGCCGGTGGTGATCGACGAAGCCTATATCGACTTCGGCGGCGAGTCTGCCACCGTTCTCGTGCCGAAATACGAGAACCTGCTCGTCGTGCAGACCTTCTCCAAGTCGCGCGCGCTCGCCGGCCTCAGAGTGGGATTCGCGATCGGCCAGCGGCCGCTGATCGAGGCGCTGGAGCGCGTGAAGGATAGTTTCAACTCCTATCCGCTCGGGCGCGTCGCTCAGGCCGGCGCCACAGCCGCGATCGAGGACGAGGCATGGTTCGAGACGACATGCGGCAAGATCATTGCCACGCGCGCGAATTTGACGAATGCCCTCAAGCCGCGCGGTTTCGAGGTCCTGCCCTCGCAGGCGAACTTCGTCTTCGCCCGTCACCCGGAGCATGCGGGGCAGGCGCTGGCGGCGAAGCTGCGTGAACGCGCGGTCATCGTCCGCCACTTCGCCAAGCCGCGAATCTCGGATTTCCTGCGCATCACCGTCGGCACCGACGAGGAATGCGCGAGACTCATCGCGGCGCTAGACGAGATTCTCTGAAGGCGGATCAGTCGCGGGACAGCGCGAACCGGCGAATGGGTTTCCGCGCGCCGGCCCTTCAGTTCACGGCCGGTCTCGCACTTCACTCGGAAATGATCTTCACCTTGTCGCCGGGTCTGACGGTGGAGGTGATTTGCATCGCGTTGATCAACCGGAAGAGGTCGAGCTTCCGATCCGTTCCCATCATCCGCGCCGCGAGCGTCGCGATCGTATCGCCGGGTCTCACCGTGACGACGCGGACGCGCAGCGGTTTCAGCGACTGGACTTCGGCGCCCGTCATGCGGCGGAAGGAGGTGCGCAACTGGTTCGCCGTCGCCTCGAGCGCGGTCGAGCCCTTGGGCACCGCCGTCAGGAACCGGTAGATGCGGTCGTCGATGCGGATCACCGTGACGTCGAAGTCCCAGCGATCGGCTGACGCCCGGGCGGTTGCGGCCTCGAGGCCATTGACGCTGATCGGGCGGATCGTGTCGGGCTGCAGGCCCGTCACCCAGCCGCTGGCGATATAATCGGTCAGGCGGCGGCGGGCATTGTCGGCGATGCCGTCGAAGCGGATCGCCACTTCGCCGGGTCCTGTGGCCAGCACGGCCTCGGCCTTGTTGTCGATCTGGAAACCGGCGGGCACGTCGAAGCGGATGCCGAGCTGGCCGTGCAGGAAGGTCTGGCCACGGACATAGCCTTCCTCCGGGCTGTCTCCGTAGAGAAGCCCGTCGATGCCGGCGAGGTAATAATCGCGCCCGCGATCGCCGCTCGCGCCTTCGACGCCGAAAGCGCGAGCATGCCGGCGCGCGAGATCGACGCGCTGCGGCGCGTTGGGGTGGCTCGAAAGGAAGTCGAGGCTCTGGTCCGCCTCCGGATCGACCGCGCTGAAGCGGCTGTAGGCGGCCATGGAATCGAGGAAGCGGGCGGCGGCATAGGGGTCATAGCCGGCTTCGCCGAGCATGCGGACGCCGATGACATCGGCCTGCAGTTCCTGATTGCGCGAGAAGGCGGCGAGCCTGAGCTTGCCGCGGGCAAGCGCCTGCTTCCCGGCGAGATCGGAGGAGAGCACTTCGGAGACGACGCGGCTCGCGATCACCTCGGCTTCCTCGCGCTGCTGGCGCTGGATGCCGTGATTGGCGGTCACATGCGCCATCTCGTGCGACAGCACGGCCGCCACTTCCGAGGCGTCGTTGGCGAGCGCGAGCAACCCGCGCGTAACGTAAAGATAGCCGCCCGGCAGCGCGAAGGCGTTGATCGCCGGGGAATTCAGGATGGTGATGCGGTAGGACTGCTGCGGGTTCTCCGAGACGGCCGTCAGGGCGCCGGTGATGCGGGCGACCAGCCGTTCGGTCTTGGCGTCGCGGTACTCGCCGCCGTAGCTTGCGACGATGCGCGGATGCTCGCGCGCGCCGAGTTGGGCGCGCGGATCGTTCTTCTGCACCTCTTCGACGATCTGCGGGCTGGCGGATGGCGAGACGGTCGGCTCATAGGTCTGCTCGATCACCGATTGGCAGGCCGAAAGGAGCGTGGTGGCCGCCAATGCAATCAGTGTTCGTGCACGTGCGCCGCCGCGTCGCGTCGGAAACCAGCCGTTGATGACTGCCTGCCTTATCATGCCTCAGCCCGTTCCCATCCGCCGGCGCGACCCGCGGCTTGAAAGCCATCTCGCAAGCGTAAAAATCCTACTTTTTCAGCCGGATACCGCCCGGCGCGAGCGTTCCGGCCAGGAATTTGCTGTATCCGATTTCAGCGTTGCCTGCATAGCCGGCCCCAGCAGAAATAGTTGCCCCGTGATATCGCAGCAACGGATGCGCGAATATTGCGGCACCCTCCGTCCGCATCCTCCGCGCGTCGCACAGCCGGGCGGTCAAATTGTGGCGAACGGCAATTTAATTACACCGTCGAATGCGGCTCTTTGCCTCTCACCCCGACTCTTTCCGCCAGCGGAAGAGGGGACTGCAGAGCCCGCCACTTGTTCCTTCTCCCCGTCAAAACGGAAGGCCGCCGCAGCAGCATGAGGAGGGCGCGAGCGAGTGCAAAGCCGCAACGAACATGAAGCTTTTCGGATCGCCTACTCGTTACCGAGAAATCGGTTGATGGCCGCCAAGTCGCGCCGCTCGAGGAAATGAGCGATGTCGTCATGGGCGATGATACGACCCTGGTCGAGGAAAAGCACGCTGTCGGCGAGCAGCTTCACGTCGTCGGGATGGTGCGTGATCATCAGAATGGTGTTGCCTTCCTCCTCGTGAAGATCGCCGATGAGGTTGCGCATTTCGCTACGCATGCCGGGATCGAGGGCGGCGAAGGGCTCGTCGAGCAGCAAGAGCGGGCGGTGTCGAACCATGGCTCGTGCGAGCGCCACCCTCTGGCGTTCGCCGCCCGACAGCGTCGGCGGCAGGCGTCCGCCGAAGCCGGAGAGGCCCACTCGCGCCAGCGCAGCTTCAACCTGCGCGCGCTCGGCGGGATCAAGGCGCAGCGCCGGGCTGATTCCGAGGCCGACATTAGCGGCGACGTCGAGATGGGCGAAGAGATTGTGCTCCTGGAAAATGACGGATACGGGCCGCTCCCCCGGCAGGCGACCGGCCATGTCCTCACCGAGGATGCGGACGTCGCCGCGCTCCGGTTGCTCGAAACCGGCGATGACGTTGAAGAGCGTAGACTTGCCCGAACCGGAGGGGCCGGCGACCGCGACTATTCGTCCGGCCGGAACCTCGCAGTCGAAGAGGAGTGTCGCCGTTTCAAAGCGCACCTCCACGCCTTTGAGGGAAAGGGCCGTGGAACTCATGCGCTTCGTCCTTCGGGCGGTTTCTCCTCGCCGGCGGTGCCGAGCACGGTCAAGATCAGGCAGACGAGCCCGAGCATCAAGGCAAGGCCGGCGGCGTCAGCGGTGCGGTAGCTTGCCATACGGCTGTAGAGCAGGAACGGCAGTGTCACCATCTCCTCGGAGCCGAACAGGGCTATGGCGCCGAGATCGCCGAGAGAGAGCGCCATGGCAAAGGACAAGGCCATGAGAAGAGGCCTTCTGAGCGCCGGCCAATCGATCCATCGCAGGCGATGAAAACCGCCAATGCCAAGGCTTGCGGCCAGACGCTCGGTGCGTACGGCATGCGTCGCCATGGCGGGGGCAAGCACGCGGTAGACGAAAGGGAGCGCCATCAGCGCGTTGATGGCGATGACGATCGCCGGTGCGAAACGGGCGACATCGCCGAGGGGCCTGAGCAGCAGAAACCATCCGGCGCCGAGCACGACGGGCGGGACCAGCAGGATAAAGGACGTGCTGGATTCGATTGCGCCGGCAAAGAGGCGCGCTGCCCTTCGCGGGCGCCGCGGCGCGAGCGCGAGGCGCTCCGCGCGGATCATCAGTGCCGTCATCACGACCGAGACCGTGGCGGAAAGGAGGGCGATCATCATGCTCATGGCAAGCGCATGGTGGAATGCCGGCTCGCGAACGAGACGGAGCAAATCCGCCTTCGCTCCGGAATAGGCGATCGCCGCAAAAGGCACGCCGACGAAGGCTATGGCAAGCGCAAGCCAGATCCGGTCGAAAAGTTGCGACATCCCCCTTGCGCCGTCGAAGCGCCGGATTGCCCTGCCGGTCGTCTCTCCCTCCTCGGGCGGCGGCGCAATGAATTTCAGCAGGATAAGCAAAGCGCCGGTGAGCGCGACCTGGAGCCCGGAAAGGGCGATCGCCCGCGGCGGGTCGAAATCGAAGCGGAGCGCCTGGTAGATCGCCACCTCGATCGTGCTTGCGGCCGGGCCGCCGCCGAGCGTCAGCACCAGCGTGAAGCTGGTGGCGCAGAGCATGAAGATGAGGCCGGCGATACCGGGGAGCAGGCCACGGATCGCCGGCCATTCGATGAAGCGGAGGGTCGCGAGCGGGCCCATCCCGAGATTGGCGGAGGTTCGCCAGTATTCGGCAGGGATGCGCTCGATGCCTGCGAGCATCAGCCGTGCGGCGAGCGGCATGTTGAAGAAGACGTGGGCAGTGAGAATGCCGAAGAGCCCATAGACGCTGATCGGCTGGGCCAGCCCGGCTGCCGCTAGCGCCGTGTTCAGAAGCCCCTGACGGCCCCATACTTCGATCAGCCCAAGTGCGGCAACGAGGGCGGGCAGGCCGAGCGGCAGGGCCATCAGCCGCAGCACCCAGATACGGCCGGGGAAAGAGGCCTGCCGGGCGAGTGCGCGGGCGACGGGTATTGCGAAGAGGACGGAGATGAGCGTCGAGAGGCTTGCCTGCAGCAGGGTGAAGCGCGTCACCCGCCAGAGATAGGCGTCGAACAGTGGACCGGCATCGCCGCCGCGGGACTGAGCAAGCAGCGCGATGGCGGCGAGGCCGACGAAAAGCAGAATGCCGCCGAGGCTCAAGGCCCCGGCGGCGGTCGTCATCCTGTTCTCGGTGGCGCCGAACAAGCGGGCCTCAGTTCTTGCTCATCGCCGCCAGCCATTCGTCGACCCACGCCTTGCGGTTGGCGGCGACCTCTTCGGATGGCAGCAGGAAGGTCTTCTGCGGGTTGACGAGCTTGCCGAAGGCCTCCGGCAGCGGCTCCTTGGTCGCTCCCACCGGCATCATCCAGTTGGTCGTCGGGATGATCGACTGGAATTCGGGACCCGTCATGAAAGCGAGAAACTTCCGCGCAAGCTCCGGCTCCTTCGTGTTCTGCGTCATGCCGGCCACTTCGATCTGGATGTAATGGCCCTCGGCGAAGGAGGCGGCCTGGTAGCGGTCGGTGTTCTCAGCCACCATGTGGTAGGCGGGCGAGGTCGTGTAGGACAGCACCATCGGTGCCTCGCCTTTGGTGAAGAGGCCGTAGGCTTCCGACCAGCCGGGGGTGACAGTTAGAACGCGCTCCTTGAGCTTTTCCCAGGCCTCGCCGGCCTTGTCACCGTAAACTGATTTCACCCAGAGCAGCAGGCCGAGGCCGGGCGTCGAGGTGCGCGGGTCCTCGATGACGATCTTCTGCGAAGGATCGCCCTCGACCAGCTCCTTCAGACTTTTGGGCGGGTTCTTCATCGTCTCGGTGTCGTAGATCACGGCGAAATGGCCGTAGTCATAGGGGATGAAGGTGTCGTCGGAAAAACCGCCCGGAACCTTTAGGCCCGCGGTATCGACGCCGTGAGGGGCGAAGAGGCCGGTGGCCTTCGCTTCGGCGACGAGGTTGGTGTCGAGGCCGAGCACGATGTCGGCCTTCGATCCTTCGCCTTCGAGCTTCAGGCGCGTCAGGAGCTCTACGCCGTCGGCGACGCCGACATAGTCGACCTTGCAGTCGCAGTCCTTCTCGAAGGCCTCGGCGACCTTGGCGCCCGGTCCCCATTCGGTGATGAAGCTCTCATAGGTGTAGATCGTCAGCGTCTTTTCCGCGGCGAGCGCGTGCGCGGAAAACGCGGCGACAGCCGCTGCGGCGATTGCAAGCCGGCTAAGGGCTGTGCTGTAGAGTGAACTGGACATGAAGGGCACCTCTCCCCCTATTGTTGATGCTGCACGGGAAAAGGGCGTATCGGTCCGATCGCTTCTAATCCCTCCGCCGGTATGAACCGGATCAGGTTCCGCGGGTTGGCTCGAAGCCTCTCAGCCATTAGTCGTATTCGGACCGCAGGCACCCCGTTAGAGCAGCAAAGATTTAGCTTTCGGCGGCAGCCAAGGCAAGCGGAGTTTCCGTGGAGCATTGGCGCTGCGAGCCGCCTGCGCTATCTGAGTTTCCGAGATTCAAACAACGGCGGCGGCGTTTTGTTCGCCAATCGAGGTCATTTCATGCCGGATATGCTCGTTCGCCTCTATGCCCTGCCCGAAACCAGCGCGTCGCGGCTCGGCCCCGACATCAGCATTCGTCGTGCGATGGCGCCCGAGCGGCGGATCGTCGTCTCGTGGATCGAGGAGCGGTTCGGTGCCGGTTGGGCAGGCGAGGCGGAAGCGGCATTTTCGTCGACGCCGACCAGGATCCACATTGCGCTATATCAGGGACAGCTCGCGGGCTTTGCCTGTCACGACGTGACGGCTCTCGGCTTCTTCGGACCGACGGGCGTTGACGAAGCGATGCGCGGGCGAGGCATCGGCGAAGCGCTGCTCCTCGAAAGCCTGCTTTCCATGCGCGCCGCCGGCTATGCCTATGCGATCATTGGCGGCGCCGGCCCGGTCGATTTCTATGCACGTGCCGTCGGTGCGGTGGAGATTCCGGTTTCGACGCCCGGCATTTATGCCGGCATGCTCTTGCCCGATAGCGCGTCGGGAACCTGATCCCAAGCGATCGCGTTGGCGAAATGAGCGTGACCGTGCCGGAAAGGACCGCGCGGCCCTTTTCCTTGGGAGCCGCTTTGCGCTATGGGCTTCTGCCATGACCCGTTCGACCTTTACCATCCTTCTCGGCGGTGCCCTGACGCTCACAGAGCGCCTGGCAACACAACTTTCCGGCAGCCGCTTCATCGCGGCCGATGGCGGCATGCGCCACGCTAAGACGCTCGGCGTCGTGCCTGATCTCTGGGTGGGCGACTTCGACTCGACCGAGGAGGCGCTCTTTTCGGATTTCGCCGAGGTTCCGCGCGAGAAGTATCCGGCCGCCAAGAACGTCACCGACGGCGAGATGGCAGTCGAGGCGGCGCTTTCGCGCGGCGCAACCTCGCTGATCTTTGCAGGTGCGCTCGGCGGTACGCGCAGCGACCACGCCTTCCTGCACCTCCTGCAGCTCGCGGCGCTTGCGGAAGAAGGATACGCCTCGTTCATGACCTCCGGCGAAGAGGAGGCCTATCCGCTCCTGCCGGGCACGCGGGAGATCGACCTGCCGAAGGGCAGCCTGTTCTCGATCCTTGGCTTCACCGAACTCGAGGGCCTGTCGATCGAGAGCGCCCGCTATCCTCTCGGCGATTTTAGGTTGCCATTCGGGTCCTCCCGGACGATTTCCAATGTCGCGGAAGGTCCGGTCCGCCTTTCCCTGAAATCCGGCCGGGCGGTCGTGCTTGCCCGTCCCTATGATCTTTCCGGAGCCTGACGCCTTGGCGCCCCCCATCCTGAAGCTTGACTATATTTTCCTGACCTTCGGCGGCACGCCGCTTCTCGCCGGCGCGAGCCTGCAGGTTGAGCCCGGCGACCGCATCTGCCTCGTCGGCCGCAACGGCTCGGGCAAATCGACGCTGATGAAGATCGCCGCCGGGCTTGCCGAGGCGCAATCGGGCGAGGTTTTCCGGCACCCGTCGGCGACGATCCGCTACCTGCACCAGGCTCCGGATTTCGACGGTTTCAATACGGTCCAGGCCTATGCCGAGGCGGGGCTCGGCCCGGGTGACGATCCCTATCGCGTAGCCTATCTCTTGCAGCACCTGGGACTGACAGGCGAGGAGGATCCGAAGCGTCTTTCCGGCGGCGAAGCGCGGCGCGCGGCACTTGCCCGTGTGTTGGCGCCGGAGCCGGACATCCTGCTTCTCGACGAGCCGACCAACCATCTCGACTTGCCGACGATCGAATGGCTTGAAGACGAACTCGTGCGCAGCCGTTCGGCGCTCGTGCTGATTTCCCACGACCGGCGCTTCCTCGAGAAAGTCTCGACTGCGACCGTCTGGCTCGACCGAGGGCAGTCGCGCCGGCTCGACCGTGGCTTTGGTCACTTCGAAGCCTGGCGCGACGAGGTGCTCGAGGCGGAGGAACTGGAGCAGCACAAGCTCGGCAAGGCGATCGAACGGGAGGAGCACTGGCTGCGCTATGGGGTCACCGCACGGCGCAAGCGCAACATGCGCCGGCTCGGCGAGCTCAGCGACATGCGGGCGCGCTACCGGGGTCACAGAGGCCCCCAAGGCACCATTCAGGCGACGGTGTCGGACGCCAAGGAATCGGGCAAGCTTGTCATCGAAGCGGAGAAAATCACCAAATCCTATGGCGAACGGACGATCGTCGCGCCCTTCTCGATCCGCGTCCATCGCGGTGATCGGATCGGTCTCGTCGGGCCGAACGGCGCCGGCAAGACGACACTGCTCAAGCTCGTGACCGGGCAGATCGAACCGGATGCGGGCACCATGAGACTCGGCACCAATCTCGAGATCGCCACTCTCGATCAGAGGCGGGATGAGCTTAACCTCGACGAGACGCTGGCGCATTACCTGACCGACGGTCGTGGTGAGACGCTCCTCGTCAATGGCGAACAGCGCCACGTCACCGGCTACATGAAAGAGTTCCTCTTTCAGCCGGAACAGGCCCGCACGCCGATCAGCGAACTTTCCGGCGGCGAGCGCGCACGGTTGATGCTCGCGCGCATCCTCGCGCGCCCGACCAATCTCCTCATTCTCGACGAGCCGACCAACGACCTCGACATCGAGACGCTCGACCTCTTGCAGGAGATCGTCGCCGGCTTCGCCGGGACGGTGATCCTCGTCAGCCACGACCGCGACTTCCTCGACCGCACGGTGACCTCGACCATCGCGCCGGCCAATCCGGAGGCGCCGGACGGCCGCTGGATCGAATATGCCGGCGGCTATTCCGACATGATGGCGCAGCGCCGGGGCGCAATCGAGGAAAGGCGACGGATCGAAAGGGCAGAGAAGACTAAGCCGAGCGGGACGCCCGTTGAGGCCGCCGAGCCTCAGAAGGCGAAGGGTAAGCTTTCTTACAAGCAGAAATTCGCGCTCGAGAACCTGCCGAAGGAGATCGCCAAGACCGAAGCCGAGATCGCCAGCCGCGAAGAGAGGATGCACGATCCCAATCTTTTTTCTCGCGATCCGGACGGTTTCGCCAAGCTCGCTGCCGAGCTTGAAAAGCTGAGAGAAGCGCTCGCGCGGATGGAAGAGGAATGGCTGGAGCTCGAGATGCTGCGCGAGGAACTCGAGGGCTGAGATCGGTCCTTTCCGCATTCGGGACGAGGACGGTGCCCGCGCGGCATCGAAGCTCATTTCCCCTGTAGGAAGGGTCTTCTCGAAGCGGATGCTGAGCTATCGCGCTTCCGTTCTTCTCAGCCGCCGCTCGAGCGCCCGGATCGCAAGCGACAGGCCGATCGTCAAGACGAGATAGACATAAGCGACGATGGAATAGGTTTCGAAGAAGCGGAAGGAACCGGAGGCATAGATCTTGCCCATCTGGGTGATGTCCGCGACGCCGAGAACCGACACGAGCGAAGAATCCTTGACCATGGCGACGAAGTCGTTGCCGAGCGGCGGCAGGATGACGCGGATCGCCTGCGGAAAGACGACGAGGCGAAAGCGCTGGTAGCGCGAAAGCCCGAGCGCTTTCGCCGCCTCCACCTGTCCCTTGTCGACGGACTGGATGCCGGCGCGGAAGACTTCGGCGATGAAGGCCGAATAACCGATCATCAGCGCCATGATCGCCCGCCACATGAGCGACACGTCGCGGACGACGAACGGCTCCATCCAGCCGGCCGAGATCAAGGGCGCCGCGGCGAAGTTGGCGACAACCACCAGCGCCGGCGCGCCGACGAAGGCGATATAGAAGAGGAGCACGAGGATCGGCACGCCGCGGATGACTTCGGTATAGAAGCGGGCGATCTGGCGCAGCGCCACATGTTCGGAGAGCGCCATTAATGCCACGCCGAGACCAAGCACCGTCGCGAGCGCGAAGCCCACCAGCGTCACGAAGACGGTGACGCCAATGCCCTTCAGAACGACGGTGAAGACCTGTGCGAAGATGTTGTTGGTGACGATCACCGCGGCGAGCGCCACGGCGATCAAGAGAAGGGCGACCAGCCACCAGGGATAGTCGCCCTTCTCGGAAGTCTCGGAAGATACCGGCGCCATTATGATTCCAATAAGTTGGAGCGGGATGCGGGCGGAAAACCGCACACACCTTTCCTCATCCCGCTCCGGCGATCAGCCGCCCATCTTGTAGTCGAGGAACCACTTCTTGTTCAGCGCGTCGAAGGTGCCGTCCTCCTTCAGCGCCTTGATGGCGGCATTGATCGGAGCGACGAGGTCGGAACCCTTCGGAAAGATGAAGCCGAAATCCTCGGTGCCGAGCGGCTCGCCAACGACCTTGAGCGCGCCGCCGGAGGAATCGACATAACCCTTTGCGGCGACGCTGTCGGTAAGCACGAGGTCGACGTCGCCGGCTTTGAGCGCCTGCACCGTCGCGCCGAAGGTTTCGAACAGCTTGATGCGCGGGTTCTGCTCGTTGCCGTCGAGAATCTCGTAGACGGCCGTGTAGAAGGGCGAGGTGCCGGGCTGGGCGCCGATCAGCGCATCCTCGACAGCGGCAAAGCTCTTGGCGTCCTTGAAGCGCGTCTCGTCCCCACGCACCAGCATGAACTGCTGCGAACGCATATAGGGATCGGAGAAGTCGACCTTCTCCTTGCGATCTTCCTTGATGGTGATGCCCGTCATGCCGATCTGGTACTGGCCGTCGGAGACCGCCTGGATCATCGCGTCCCAACTGGTGTTCTGGTATTCGACCTTGAAGTTCAGCCGCTTGGCGATCTCGTTCATCGCATCATACTCCCAGCCGACGGCCTGGCCCGTCTTAGGGTCGACGAATTGCAGCGGCGGATAGGCGTTCTCGGTCACGACGACGACCGTCTTGCCGCCGAGGTCCGGCAGGTCGCTCGCGAGAACGGGCGCAGAGAATGCGAATGGAACGGCGAGGGCTGCGACGATGCCCGCGAGCACGTGGCGACGGATTGTCATTGGAGAAACTCCCGAAATTTGTGGCGACAGAAAATGTCACGAATTCTCGCGAGAAGACAAGCAGATAGTCTAAAAAAAGAAAGGCGACCCGAAGGGCCGCCTCTCTGCAATTCCGAGGAATTGAAGTCTTATTCTGCAGCCGCTTCCGCTGCCTTTGCCTCTTCCGCTGCCTTTGCTTCGGCGGCTTCGGCTGCTGCCTTTTCGGCCGCCAGAGCCTGGGCGGCTGCGACCTTCTCAGCCTCGATGCGTGCCTTCTCGTCGGCTACGGCCTGACGCTCGGCTTCGTTCAGCTTGCGCGCGCGGGTGCCGGTGTTCTCGACGATACGAGCCGACTTGCCGCGGCGATCGCGCAGGTAGTAGAGCTTGGCGCGGCGAACCTTACCGCGGCGAACCACTTCGACGCTCTCGACGAGCGGAGAGTAGACCGGGAATACGCGCTCGACGCCTTCGCCGTAGGAAATCTTGCGAACGGTGAAGCTCTCGTTGAGGCCGCCACCGGAGCGGGCGATGCAGACGCCTTCATAGGCCTGGACGCGAGTACGGTTGCCTTCAACAACGCGGACGTTGACGCGGACCGTGTCGCCCGGGGAGAAATCGGGAAGGGTGCGCTTGGCGGCGATCTTGGCGGCCTGTTCGGCCTCAAGCTGCTGAATGATGTTCATAGGTCTAACCTTTGCGTTCTTCTGAAACAGCCAGAGCGCTCTCGATCGGCCTGTGGGACTTCGCCTTGAGGCTTTGCCGGTTGACGGCAGGAGCGGATTCGCCATTCTTTGTTGACGGTCGACGGGAAAAGAACCCGAACCGGGGCGGCACATACACCAAACGACCGGCCTTGTCATCCCCGAAAGCGGATTTTATCGCCCATCGCTCGCGGTCGGAGAACATTCTATCAGAATTGGCTGAAATTTCCGGAAGCGAGAACGACGCTTGCGGTCGATTGCTCCAGCCGCTATCCCCGAGCGACACGGTTCGGGGGAAGCCATGACGATCGTCCAGGCCCTTTTGCTTTTTGTTTCCGGATTCCTGTCCGGCGTCGTCAACGCCATTGCCGGCGGGGGCACCTTCTTGACCTTCGGCGCCATGACCCTTGGCGGCCTGCCGCCGATCGTCGCCAACGCCACCTCGTCGATCATCCAGCTGCCGGGCTACATCACCTCGACGCTCGCCTATGCCAAGGAGATCCGCGCCGACCGGCGGAACGCCATCGTGCTCGGTGCGATTTCCGCGGTCGGGGGCCTTGCCGGCGCGCTCATTCTGCTGTCGCTCTCCAATCCGTCCTTCCGGCAGATGGTGCCATGGCTCCTGATCGCGGCCACCGCGATCTTCGCGGCCGGTCCCCTGTTGAAGCCGAAGGCGCGTAGCGAAGAGCACCGGATCGGCCCGCTCGGCGTCGCAAGCCAGATGGCGACCTCCGTCTATGGCGGTTTCTTCGGCGCCGGCATGGGCATCATGATGCTGGCCGTGCTCGGCCTTGCGACCGGTGGCGGCTACCACCGCCTGAATGCGCTCAAGAACTTCGTCTCGATCGTCATCGCCGCGATCGCCATCCTCGTCTTCGCCGCAGGCGGCGTCGTCTCCTGGCTGCACGCCGCGATCATGGTGCCGGGCGCGGCACTCGGCGGCTACATGGGCGTGTGGACGGCGCGGCGGGTTCCGCAAGCGGTCGTGCGCGCGCTGGTGGTCGCGGTCGGCCTGTTGCTTGCCGCCTATTACTTCTTCACCGGCTGAGCGGGATCGCGCTCCAGGTTTTGATCTGCGCGTGATTTTTCCGAAAACCGGTTCCCATTTTTCGGATCACGCTCCAGAAGATCCGGCCGGCGCTCGGCCGTCAGCCGGCGGGCTTCCGACTCGCGCCATTTGGCGATGGCGCCGTGATTGCCGGAGGTGAGGACTGCCGGAATTTCATGGCCCTCGAAGACCTGCGGCCGCGTGTAATGCGGGTGCTCCAGGATGCCGCCTTCGAAGCTCTCGTGGACGCCGGAAAGTTCATTGCCCATCACACCCGGAAGGACCCGCACCACTGCGTCGAGCAGGACCAGCGCTGCCGGCTCGCCGCCGGAGAGAATGTAGTCTCCGATCGAGACTTCCTCGAGATTGCGCGTGTCGATGACCCGCTGGTCCACGCCTTCGAAGCGGCCGCAAACGACGACGACGCCGGGGCCGGCCGCGAGCTCGCGCACGCGGGCCTGCGTCAGGGGCCGACCGCGGGGGCTCATCAAGAGACGCGGCCGGCCGTCATTCGCCGAAGCATGATCGATCGCGCGGGCGAGAACGTCCGGCTTCAAGACCATTCCGGCGCCGCCGCCCGCCGGCGTGTCGTCGACCGTGCGGTGCTTGTCCTCGGCGAAATCGCGAATCTGGACGGCTTCGATCGACCATTGCCCACGCTCCAGTGCCTTACCGGCGAGCGAGACACCGAGATGCCCGGGGAACATCTCCGGATAGAGCGTCAGGACCGTTGCGCGAAAGAGCATTTGGCAAAGCTCACTTGCGCTTCGTCGGAAACGGCTTGCCGGCGCCGTCGTCCTTGTCGTCGACGAGTCCGGCGGCGACGGGATCGACCAGCAGCTTGCCGGCCTCGAGATCGATTTCGAGCACGGACCATTCGGTGAACGGGATCAGGACCGGTCGTCGGCCCGGTCCTTTGAGTTCCAGGAGATCGCCGGCACCGAAGTCGAAAACGCCGGTTACGGAGCCGTAGCTTTTGCCCGTGCCGTCGATGGCCTCCAGCCCTTCAAGGTCGGCATAGAAAAACTCGTCCTCGTCGAGGTCCTCGTCGGGCAGGTTGTCACGCTCGATGAAGAGGTCGAGGCCGTTGAGCGCTTCGGCCGCGGTGCGGTCATTGATGCCGCGGAAACGCACGACGACCACGTTCTTGGCCTCGCGGATCTCCAGAACTTCGAAGACGCGGCCATCCTCGCTGTGCAGGTTGCCATAGTCGCCGAGCGCCGTCGGGTCGTCTGTATAGGACTTCACCCGGACCTCACCGCGCAGCCCCTGCGCCGCGCCGATCGTCGCCATCAGGACAGGGTTCTCGAGTTTCGTCATTTCAGACATCCGGGTGCGAGCGGACGTGTCTTGTCGCTCCGATCCCGCTCCAATTCTTTGAAGGTGCACATAAAGCAAAACGGGCGGCATGGAAATGCCACCCGTTTGCCACAAGACCAAGAATTAAAGCGGGATGCGAGCGAAAAACCGCGCACACTTTTCCTCATCCCGCTCCAGACGGCGATATTATTCCGCGGCTGCTTCCGCGGCGGCAGCGGCTGCCTCTTCGGCGCGCTGCTTGGCTTCGGCGGCACGCTCCTGTGCCTTCTTGCCCGGCTGCGCCTTCTCCGGGTTGTTGCGGGCCGGACGCTTGGCGAGGCCGGCCTGGTCGAGGAAGCGCAGGACACGGTCGGTCGGCTGCGCGCCCTGGGCGATCCAATGCTGGACACGCTCGGCGTCGAGCTCGACGCGCTTTGCATCGTCCTTGGCGAGCATCGGGTTCCAGGAGCCGAGCTTTTCGAGGAAGCGGCCGTCACGCGGGGAGCGCGCATCGGCAACGACGATCTGGTAATAGGGGCGCTTCTTGGAACCGCCGCGGGCGAGACGAATTTTCAGTGCCATTTCAATTTACTCCTTGCAGGCTTTCTTGACCGCTTCGTTCAAGCGGAACGGGTGGTGCCGGCGCCGCCCGCGGGCTGCGAGCGATCGGCGGCGATGGCTTCATGATGCCGGATGACTTCCTTGATGATGAAGTTCAGGAACTTCTCGGCGAAATCCGGATCCAGATTGGCATCCTTTGCCAGACGGCGAAGGCGTTCGATCTGGTATTCTTCGCGCGCCGGGTCGGCCGGCGGCAACTGATGCTTGGCTTTGAGAACGCCGACCGCCTTGGTGCAGCGGAAGCGTTCGGCCAGCATGTGGACGAGCGCGGCATCGATATTGTCGATCGACTGCCGATAGCTCGCCAATTCCTCTTTGATCTCGGGATCAAGCATTCGTCGCGATCCTCACTTCTTCTTCGGGAGACCCGGAAGACCCGGGAGTCCGCCGAGGCCCGGCAGCTTGGCACCGCCCAAACCGGGTAGACCACCTCCACCGAGGCCAGGAAGGCCGGCGCCCGGCTTGCCGAGGCCAGCGGCCTCGGCCTGCTTCTGCAAGGCTTCGAGCTGCTTCGGGTCCATCTTCGAGAGATCCGGCATGCCGCCGCCAAGGCCTCCGAGGCCCATCTTGTTGGCAAGGCCGCCCATCATCTGCTTCATCATGCCGCCTTTGCCCTTGCCGCCCATCATCTTCATCATGTCGGCCATCTGGCGGTGCATTTTCAGAAGCTTGTTGATGTCGGAGGCATCGGTGCCGGAGCCGGCGGCGATGCGCTTCTTGCGCGAATGCTTGAGAATATCCGGATTGGCACGCTCGGCCTTGGTCATCGACGAAATGATTGCGAGCTGGCGTTTGAAGAGGGAATCGTCGAGGCCGGCGGCGCTCATCTTGTCCTTCATGCCGGCCATGCCGGGCATCAGCCCCATGATGCCGCCCATGCCGCCCATCTTCTGCATCTGCCGAAGCTGATCGGCGAGGTCGTTCAAGTCGAACTTGCCCTTGGCCATCTTGGCGGCCATGGCGGCCGCCTTCTCGGCATCGATATTCTCCGCCGCCTTCTCGACGAGCGAGACGATATCGCCCATTCCGAGGATGCGGTCGGCGACGCGGCGGGGATGGAACTCTTCGAGCTCGTCCATCTTCTCGCCGACGCCGATGAGCTTGATCGGCTTGCCGGTGACTGCGCGCATGGAGAGCGCCGCACCGCCACGGCCGTCGCCGTCCATGCGGGTCAAGACCAGGCCGGTGATGCCGACGCGCTCGTCGAAGTTGCGGGCGAGATTGACGGCGTCCTGACCGGTCAGCGCGTCGGCGACGAGCAGGATCTCATGCGGATTGGACTTCCGCTTGATCTCCGCCATCTCGATCATCAGCGGCTCGTCGATGTGGGTGCGGCCGGCGGTGTCGAGGATGACGACGTCATGGCCGCCGAGCTTCGCCGCCTGCACGGCGCGCGCGGCAATATCGGTCGGCGATTGGCCGGCGATGATCGGCAGCGTATCGACGCCGGTCTGCACGCCCAACTGCCGCAACTGCTCCTGCGCGGCCGGACGACGGGTGTCGAGCGAGGCCATCAGGACCTTCTTCTTGTCCCGTGTCGTCAGCCGCTTGGCGATCTTGCCGGTCGTCGTCGTCTTACCCGAGCCCTGCAGACCGACCATCATGATGACGACGGGAGCCGGCGCATTGAGGTCGATCGTTACGCCTTCGGAGCCGAGCATCGCGACAAGCTCGTCATGGACGATCTTGACCACCATTTGGCCGGGCTTGATCGATTTCAGGATTTCGGCGCCGACAGCCTTCTCGCGGACCTTTTCCGTGAAGGAGCGCACCACATCGAGCGCGACGTCCGCTTCGAGCAACGCACGGCGAACCTCGCGAAGCGCCGCGGAAACGTCAGCTTCCGACAGGGCGCCGCGGCCGGTCAGTCCATTCAATATGGAACCAAGACGGTCCTGGAGGCTCTCGAACATTCTCTCTTCCTTCTGGTTTCCGGTTGACCATGATCACCCGGAAACGTGGGTTCCCTCGCGCGGAAAACAAGGCGCAAAGCCAAAAACCACCCGAGGGCGCAACGCGCTGTCGGATGGTGACCTCCGGGCTCTCTTTATACCTTTGCGGGGCCCGGTCGGCGGCTTCGAAGTTATCACTTGCGAAGGAATTTCGCCGCGATAAACAGGAAAGCGGACCAAAAGTCAAGGATGGAGCGCGGAACCGTTCCGATCATGCTCCGCCTCCGCCTGAGAGGCGAGCGTTTCGAAAGCGGCATCGATCCGCGTCATCACTCTGAGCGCCACGACCACCTCGGTCTGGTTGATGTCGCCGAGAACAGCATGCAGCATATCGAGCTCGCGCTGATGGACGGCGTTGAACAAATCCCTGCCGGTGGTGGTAGGGATGCAGAAATAGGCGCGGCGGTGTTCGGGATTGGGCTGTTTCTCGACCAAGCCCTTCGCTATCAAGCCCGCGGCGACGCGCTGCACGAACTGCCGCTTCATCGACAGCCGTCTGGCGGCTTCCGGCACCGTTAGCGGCTCGTCGCAGATAAGTTCCAGTACGGCCCGTTCGGCGACCGTGATTCCAACGCCGTCGAGCATCTTCTCCAGCGTCCTGTTGACGTTGAGATGAACGGGACGGACGAGCTTGATGGCCTTGTAGAGGCGTTCCTGCTTATCGAATCGCACGAGCATCGGCGCATCGTAGCAATCGAGTTGTCATCTTCAAGAAATTCTTAACGAGCCTTTGCCTGGGGCTCTGTGATCGGGCGGTAAAGCGCTTATCTCTTGCGCTAGCGCGGGATGAGGAAAAGTGTGCGCGGTTTTCCGCCCGCATCCCGCGGCTCAACTTTTAGAATCCCTGCAGCCGAGGCAGCGATGAGGAAAGGTGGCAATCCCTATTACAGCGGTCCCGTTTCGGATCATTTCGACGGTGTTCGCTTTTTCAATCCGGGCGGCGCCGCTCCGCGCGGCTTCGTCGACCTCTTGCGTTGGCAGTTCGGCGGCGGCCGGGCGCGATGGCCGAGCCGTTACGACAGCACATTCCCGCCGGCGCGGCCCGATCTGAATGTCGACGGCGATCGCCTGCGTGTCACCATGGTCGGCCACGCGACGCTTCTGATCCAGGTCGCCGGCCTGAACATCCTCACCGATCCCGTTTGGTCGCATCGCGCGAGCCCCTTCGCCTTCGCCGGTCCCCATCGCCGCAACGCGCCCGGCGTCCGGATGGACGACCTGCCGCCGATCGACATAGTGCTCGTCACCCATAATCATTACGACCATCTCGACCTCGAAACACTGGCCGCTTTGAACGGCGAGCATGCGCCGCATGTCGTAACCCCACTCGGCAACGATACGATCATCCGCCGTGCCGCGCCGGATGGGGAGATATCCGCCGTCGACTGGGGCGCCCGGATTGATCTCGGCGGTGGCGTCGTCATCCATGCGGAGCCCTGCCATCACTGGTCGGCGCGCCGCTCGCGCGACCGGCGCATGGCGCTCTGGGCCGCCTTCGTCATCGAGACGCCGGCCGGCAAGATCTACCATGTCGGCGATACCGGCTTTCACGAGGGCATCAACTATCATGCGGCGCGCGAAAAGCATGGTTGCTTCCGCCTCGCCAATCTGCCCTTCGGCTGCTACGAGCCGCGCTGGTTCATGGCGAGCCAGCACCAGAACCCGGAAGAGGCGGTGATGGGCATGGTCGCCTGCGGCGCCGAGCACGTGGCCGGACACCACTGGGGCACGTTCCGGCTGACCAATGAGGGGATAGAGGAGCCGCTCCGGGCGCTCGAAGCCGCACTCGACAAGGCTGGCATCGAACGAACCCGCTTCAGGGCGCTGCGCCCGGGGGAGGTCTTCGATGTTCCCGTCTCGTCGCCGACGGACGAATGACGCCGGCACTGGTAATTTCCGGGCTTTTCCGCCATATACAGCCCGAATGAAAGGCGCCTCCCGGATTGGAGGCCGGATTTGGACAATCGCAACATGGCCGACCAGGTGCAATTTGCCAGGATGAACGGGCTTGGGAACAAGATCCTGGTGGTCGACATGCGCGGCCGCAAGGACCGCGTCACGCCCGCGGCCGCAATCGCGCTCAACGCCCATCCGGCGACCGAGTTCGACCAGATCATGGCGATCCACGACCCGAAGGCGGCCGGCACCGACGCCTGGATCGACATCCTCAATTCCGACGGATCGATGGCTCAGGCCTGCGGCAACGGCACCCGTTGCGTCGTCCAGGCGCTCGCCGCCGAGACCGGCAAGAAAGCCTTCCTCTTCCACACCGTTGCGGGTCTGCTCGAAGCCAAGGAGCACGACGACGGCACGATTTCGGTCGACATGGGCACGCCTCGTTTCGGCTGGAAGGAAATTCCGCTCGCGGAGGAATTCCACGATACGAGCCGCATCGAGCTGCAGATCGGCCCGATCGACGATCCGGTGCTGCACTCCCCTTCCGTGGCTTCGATGGGCAATCCGCATGCGATCTTCTGGGTCGAAAACGATGTCCGGAGCTACGAGCTCGATCGCTTCGGGCCACTGCTCGAGAACCATCCGATCTTCCCCGAACGGGCCAATATCTCGATCGCGCGCGTCCGTTCCCGCCATGAGATGGACTTGAGGACCTGGGAGCGCGGAGCGGGGCTGACGCTTGCCTGCGGCTCGGCCGCCTGCGCCGCCGCCGTCAGTAGCGCCCGGACCGGCCGTACGGAGCGGAAGGTGACGGTGAACGTTCCGGGCGGGCCGCTTACGATCGAATGGCGCGAGAGCGACAATCACGTGATCATGACGGGCCCGGCCGAGTGGGAATGGTCGGGCAGACTCGACCCGGAGACCGGTGCCTTCGAGCGCGACACGACAAGCGGCGAAAGCGGAGCGCGGGCGCTTTGAGCGGCGTCGAGGTCATAACCTTCGGCTGCCGCCTCAACACCTTTGAATCCGAAGTGATGCGGGCGGAAGCCGAGAAGGCGGGGCTGAACAATGCCGTCCTTGTCAATACCTGTGCCGTCACCGCCGAGGCCGTGCGCCAGGCGCGCCAGGCGATCCGCCGCGCGCGGCGCGACAATCCGCATGCCCGCATCATCGTCACCGGCTGCGCCGCCCAGACCGAGAAGGAAACCTTCGCCGAAATGGCAGAGGTCGACGCCGTGCTCGGCAATGAGGAGAAGCTGAAAAGCGCTTCCTATCGCTCGCTGCCGGATTTCGGCGTCTCGGCCGAGGAAAAACTGCGCGTCAACGACATCATGAGCGTGCGTGCCACCGCGCCGCAGATGGTGAAGCACATCGACGGGCACGTGCGCGCCTTCATCCAGGTGCAGAACGGCTGCGACCACCGCTGCACCTTCTGCATCATTCCCTATGGCCGCGGCAATTCCCGCTCGGTGCCGATGGGCGCCGTCGTCGAGCAGGCGCGCCGGCTCGTCGAGAGCGGCTATCGCGAGATCGTGCTGACCGGCGTCGATGCGACGAGCTACGGCGCCGACCTGGCCGGAACGCCGACCCTCGGGCTTTTGGCGAAGACGCTTCTGAAGCATGTACCGGAAATCCTTCGCCTGAGGCTCTCCTCGATCGACAGCATCGAGGCGGACCGGCATCTCCTCGACCTGATCGCCGACGAGCCGCGTTTCATGCCGCATCTGCACTTGTCTCTGCAGCACGGCGACGACCTGATCCTGAAGCGGATGAAGCGGCGGCATTCGAGCGCTGAGGCCCGTGCGTTCTGCGACGAGGTTCGGCGTCTGAGGCCCGAGATCAGCCTCGGCGCCGACATGATCGCCGGCTTTCCGACGGAGACGGAGGCGATGTTCGACAACGCCGTGCGCCTTGCCGAGGATTGCGGCATTGCCCATCTGCACGTCTTTCCCTATAGCCCGCGCCCCGGCACGCCGGCGACCCGCATGCCGCAGCTCGATCGCGCGCTCGTCAAGGAACGTGCCGCGCGCCTGCGCGCCAAGGGAGCGGCGCTCTACGCGAGCCACCTCGGCCGCATGGTCGGCAGCGAGCAGACGATCCTCGTCGAGATGAACGGGCTGGCACACACCGAAAACTTCACGCTCGTCGATGCGGCCGGTCTCGAGCCGCGGTCGCTTATTGCGGTCGAAATCACCGGCCACAATGGCAAGCATCTGACGATGCAAAGAAAACACATGGCTGCGGCCTGACACCGGACATTCCCATGGCGATTGGTTTCATCAAGAAGATCTTTTCCTTCGGCAAGGACGCCGTCGAGGAGAAGCCCGTGCCGCCGCAGGAGGTTGCGCCGGAGGTGCGGGACGAGGCGCCGATACCCGCCTCTGTCCCCTCCGGAGATCTCCCTTCCAAGGGGGGAGCGCAGAGGGCAACTGAGGCAGCCGTCAAGGGCGACCTCGCCGCCTCGCCGGAGGGGGCGGCACCAGAGAGCGAAACCACAAGCGAAGACGCCTCGGGAAGCACTGGTCCCGCCGCAGACGCAACCGTTGGCGTTGCGGACGAGAGCGCGCCGCCTCCGATCTCCCCCCCTGTGGGGGAGATGCCCGGCAGGGCAGAGGGGGGTGGGGCCACTTCCGAGCACTCTGCGCTTGTCGGTGAGGCCCCGCCACCCCCCTCTGTCCCTTCGGGACATCTGCCCCACAAGGGGGGAGAGCAGGGGGAGACCGAGGCGACCGCCCCGGATGAAAGTGCCGCTGCCGGGGAGACAGAGGCAGGCGCGGACGAGCGCGCCGCCTCGCCAGATGCAATCACACAAGACGCTCGCGAGCTAGCGGCACCGGAGACCGAGGCCACGCGCGAAGGCCCTGACGCACGTGCCGATGTCGTCGCGGACGAAACCGTCCCGGCGACTGACGCACGTGCCGATGTCGTCGCGGACGAAACCGTCCCGGCGAACAACGAGAGCGCCCCGCCTTCAGTCTCCCCCCTTGTGGGGGAGATGCCCGGCAGGGCAGAGGGGGCAGAGACGCGGGGTGATCTCGCAGCCGCTCCCGCACCCAACCTCCCCAAGGGCTTCGCGGCCGCCGACCGGGGCCTGAAGGAAGAGGCCCCCGGCCCTCAGCCGAAGCTTAACTGGTACCAGCGGCTACGCCGCGGCCTCTCGCGCACCTCTTCGCAGCTCACCGGCCAGATCGCCAGCCTGTTCACCAAACGCAAGCTCGACGAAGCGACGCTGCAGGATCTCGAGGACCTGTTGATCCAGGCCGACCTCGGTGTGGAAACGGCGATGCGCATCACCGATACGCTCTCCTCCGAGCGCTACGGCAAGGACGTGACCGGCGAGGACGTCTCGCGCATCATGGCCGGCGAGATCACCAAGGTGCTGGCGCCGGTCGCCAAGCCTCTCGAGCTCGATCTCAGTCACAAGCCGCACGTCATCCTCGTCGTCGGCGTCAACGGCACCGGTAAGACGACAACGATCGGCAAACTCGCCGCCAAGCTCTCCAGCGCCGGCCTCAAGGTAATGCTTGCCGCCGGCGACACCTTCCGCGCCGCGGCGATCGAGCAATTGAAGATCTGGGCTGAACGGACGAAGTCCGACATCGTGGCGTCGAAGCTCGGCGCAGATGCGGCCGGCCTCGCCTATGAGGCGTTCCAGCTCGCCCGCGAGAAAAAATCCGACGTGCTGATCATCGACACCGCCGGGCGGCTGCAGAACAAGGCCGAACTGATGGCGGAACTCGAAAAGATCGTGCGTGTTCTCGGCAAGCTTGATCCGGACGCGCCGCACACCGTGCTGCAGACGCTCGACGCGACGACCGGACAGAACGCGCTGCAACAGGTCGAAATCTTCCGTAATGTCGCCGGCGTCAGCGGCCTGATCATGACCAAGCTCGACGGTACGGCGCGCGGGGGCATCCTGGTCGCGATCTCCGCCAAGCACAAGCTGCCGGTCTATTTCATCGGCGTCGGCGAGGGCATAGACGACCTCGAGCCATTCGAAGCGAAGGACTTCGCCGAAGCAATCGCCGGCCTTGGGGCGTCGTGACGCCCGCATGAGCTTTACTGAAGCCGCGGCGTTGATATGGTTTTGCCGCAATGCTGGTGTTATGAGCGGACGGAGCGGGCAAAGAGGGGCGAGGCAGGTTCCCGCCCGCGCCCTGCACGAGGCGCGACAGAAGAGATGACGGAACAGGATCGGCAGATGTCGACAATCGAGGCCACGAAACCGCGGACAGAGGTAAGCCCGCTCCTGAAGCTTCTGCTGGAGCTCGGTCCGCTCATGGTTTTCTTCTTCGCGAATTCCCGCGGCGACTGGCTTGCGAGCCGCTTTCCCGCGCTTGCCGAGCTCGGCGGGCCGATCTTCATCGCCACCGGCCTCTTCATGGCGGCGACGGCGGCGGCGCTCATTGCCTCCTGGATCATGACGCGCACGCTGCCGATGATGCCGCTCGTCTCCGGCATCGTCGTCTTCGTCTTCGGCGCGCTGACGCTCTGGCTGCAGAACGACACCTTCATCAAAATGAAGCCGACCATCGTCAACACGCTCTTCGGAGCGATCCTGCTCGGCGGGCTTGTCTTCGGCAAATCGCTGCTCGGCTATGTCTTTCACGCCGCCTTCAGGCTCGATGACGACGGCTGGCGGAAGCTTACGATCCGCTGGGGCGTGTTCTTCCTGTTCCTTGCCGTCCTGAATGAAATCGTCTGGCGCTCGTTTTCGACCGATTTCTGGGTCGCCTTCAAGGTCTGGGGCACGATGCCGATCACCATCCTCTTCACCCTCGCCCAGATGCCGCTGATCATGAAGCACTCGCTCGAGCAGGATAGCGCCGAGTGACGATCGCCGCCGGAACCGACGATCAAAGACAACGCGCCTGGAACTGGCTCATCGCCTGCCTCGCCGTCCTCGCCGCTCAGATCCTGACGCAGCATCTCATGGGAAGGCTGTGGATCTGCGAATGCGGCTACGTCAAATTCTGGGAAGGCGTGGTCAATTCCAGCGGCAACTCCCAGCACATCGCCGACTGGTACACGCCGTCCCACATCATTCACGGCTTTCTCTTTTACGGCCTTGGCCATCTTCTCATGCGCGGCAGACCCTTGACCACGCGACTGCTGCTCGCGACCGCCATCGAATCCGCCTGGGAGATCGCCGAGAACACGCCGATGGTGATCAACCGCTACCGTTCCGCAACGATCTCGCTCGACTATTTCGGCGACAGCATCCTGAATTCGACCATGGATACCCTTGCCATGGCGGCAGGCTTCCTGTTCGCCTCGCGTCTGCCCGTGGCACTGACGGTCGCGATCGCGATTGTGCTCGAAGTCTTCACCGGCTGGATGATCCGGGACAACTTGACACTCAACGTGCTGATGCTTGTCTGGCCCCTCGATGCTGTGAAGGCGTGGCAGGCCGGAGTCTAATACCTCGAGAATATGCCGCTCATCCCGCTGCCGCGACCTTCTCCCCAGGCGGGGAGAAGGTGGCCGCAGGCCCGATGAGGGGCAAACCTCCTACGCCGCCGCAAGCGCCTTGTCGATCGCCGGCATCAGTCCTTCTTTGAGGCTCTTCTCGTCGAACGGGCCGACCCGCTTGTAAAGGATCGTCCCGTCGGCGCCGACGAGATAGGATTCCGGAATGCCGTAGACGCCCCAGTCGATCGCCGCCTTGCCATTCGGATCGACGCCGATCGCCGAGAACGGGTTGCCGAGTTCGCCGAGGAACCTCAGCGCATTGTCGTTGCGGTCCTTGTAATTGATGCCGACGACGGTGAGGCGCGGGTCCTTCGACAATTCAAGGATGATCGGATGCTCCTGGCGGCAGGGTACGCACCAGGAGGCCCAGACGTTGACGAGGGTGAGCTTGCCCTTGACGGCCGCATCGGTGAGTGCCGGCATAGGCTGACCGGCCGGTGTCACGGCGCCTTCGAGCGGCGGCAAATCGAGCTTCGGCGCTTTGGTGCCGATCAGCGCCGATGGAATCTCGCTGACGTCCCTGCCGGAATTCAACTGGCTCCAGAAGATGAGAGCCAGAGCCGCGAATATCAAAAGCGGCAGGGCCGCCAGCAGGTAGCGCAGAGGGCCGGGCTTGCGCTCGTCCGGTCGCGGCGCCTGCGTGCTCGTCATTTGCCTTCTCCGCTAGGCGCCTCCGCCGAACGGCGGAAAATGCCGGCGGCTTCGAGTGCCCTCAGCTCCCGCTGACGGGCTTTGCCGTCACCGACAACCCAGGCGACGAGCGCCGCAACGGTTACGGCGGCGACTGCATAGCTCGCGATGACATAGGCTGCATGGCTCATCATGGCGCCAAGGTCTCCCGGCCGGCATGACGGGCCGCCTGGCGCCGGAGCGACGTCACCCGGCGGCGCCAGATCTCGTTGCGCATAGCGGCGATGTGAAGGGTGAAGAACAGGAGGGTGAAGGCAACCGCCATGACCAGAAGCGGCCGCAGGAATTCCGGATCGATCGTCGGCCCATCGAGGCGCATCACGCTTGCCGGCTGATGCAGCGTGTTCCACCATTCGACCGAGAATTTGATGATCGGGATGTTGACGAAGCCGACGAAAATCAGCACCGCCGACACGCGGGCGGAGCGGGCAGGATCCTCCATCGCGCGGTTCAGCGCGATCAGCCCCAGATACATGAGGAAGAGCACGAAGACGGAGGTCAGCCGCGCGTCCCATACCCACCAGGTGCCCCACATCGGCTTGCCCCAGAACGAGCCGGTGACGAGCGCCAGAAAGGTGAAGGAGGCGCCGATCGGTGCCGCCGCCTTGGCCGAGACATCGGCGAGCGGATGGCGCCAGACGAGCGTGCCGAGCGCCGAAATCGCCATCACCGTATAACACATCATCGACAGCCAGGCGGAAGGCACGTGCACATACATGATGCGCACCGTCTCGCCCTGCTGGTAATCGCCCTCGGTCGTGAAGGAGAGCCACAGTCCGGCAGCGAAGAACAGCGCCGTGAGAGCCGCGAGCCAAGGCAGGATGCGGTCAGCCAGCGCCAGGAATCGGGTCGGATTGGCGAGGTGGCTGAATTTGCGAATGGCGAGGCTGTTTTCGCTCATGACGGCTCTTTAACGCGGAAGGACTCCTTCCGCAATCGACCTGCAGCGCCGCGCGTCCTTTAGACGCGCAAAGGTCGCCGTAGCACTTTGAACTGCTGCATAATCTTATCCTCAGATCGAAGTCGATCTAAGGAATTATGCAGTGATCATTCAAGTTTGCGTTAGTTCGGCCGGTTTGCGTCCGCCGTCAATCGGCCGAATGCCTGAGCGCGGCAGCCGCCGCAACGGGTCCGATCACCGCGAAGAACAGGGTTATCGCCACTAATATCATGAAAGGCGGCAAAAAGGGGGCGGGATCTTCGACCGCAGCGTAAGTCGCGCTGACGCCGAAGATCAGCACCGGTATCGCGAGCGGCAGCACCAGGATCGAGACGAGCAGGCCACCGCGCGGCAGCGCCACGGCAACCGCTGCGCCGACGGCGCCGATAAAGGTGATCGCCGGCGTTCCCGCAAGAAGGGTGAGCATGGTCGCGCCGATGGCAAGCTCGTTCATGTTCATGAAGAGGCCGAGAAAGGGGGAGGCTACCACCAGCGGCAGGCCGGTGGCGGCCCAATGGGCGGCGCATTTGACGAAGACCGTGAGGACGAGCGGTGTCTCCTGCATCAGCAGGAGATCGAGCGAGCCGTCCTCGCGCTCCGCTTGGAAGAGCCGATCGAGCCCCAGGAGCGAGGCAAGCAGCGCGCCGATCCAGAGGATGGCCGGGCCGATGCGCGCGAGCAGATTGAGGTCCGGCCCGACGCCGAAAGGAATGACGGCGACGACCGTCATGAAGAAGAGCACGCCGATCATGGCGCCGCCGCCGGCGCGCACCGAAAGCTTCAGGTCCCGGAAGAAGAGGGCGATCAATGCGCGAACCCCTTCATCTGCAATGTTTTCGGCTGGGCGATCCCTAGCGGCTGGTGGGTGGCGGCAATGACGATGCCGCCGTGATCGAGATGGGCGGCGACCAGCCCGGCAAAGAGCCGGTCGGCGCTGACATCTAGCGCCGCCGTCGGCTCGTCGAGAAGCCAGATCGGCCGGTAGGCGACCAGCAGCTTCGCCATTGCCATGCGCCGCTGCTGGCCGGCCGAAAGATAGCCGAAGGGCAGTTGGGCGATACCGGCGAGGCCGACGGCCTCTGCGGCGGCTGAGAGGTCGATGCCGGAGCCGCCCGGCGAGTCGGCCAAAAAGCGCTGCCAGAAGGAAAGATTTTCTTCGACCGTCAGCTCCCGCTTCATCGCGTTGCGATGGCCGAGGTAGTGGCTGAGCTCGTGCGGATGGGCAAAGCCGGAAGGTCCGTTCTCGATCGAGAGCCGGCCCGATTCGGCTCTGAGAAGACCCGCCAGAACGCGCAGAAGGGTCGTCTTTCCCGAGCCGTTCGGACCCGTCACCACGAGGGCCTCGCCGGCCGCAAGCGAAAAGGAAATATCGTTGAAAATCAGGTCCTCGCCTCGCCGCGCACTCAAACCTTCAGCCAGCAGGCGCATGAATTTTCAGCTTCCCTTCAGGTGTCTTTTCGCAGAGCAAAAAAAGTTCCGATTGGACCTTGGTTGGTCTGGCACGATTTCAAGAAATTATCTATAACGCGCCCAACACGCCAGCGGTCGGCGTGAATTTCATCCTTGCGCCGAACATGGAATGACATTCCACGTACGGACAGCGGAAATGGCCGCACCCGCATCCCATTTCGCGCCTCACAGGCGCTCGGGCGTTCGTACGTCAGTTTTTGGCGATCAGACGGAACGGGGTATCCAGTGTCCAAATCCCTAGACAGCTTCAATTGTCGCTCCACGCTCACGGTCGATGGCGTGGACTATGTCTATTATAGCCTCCCGAAGGCGGAAGCGAACGGCCTCGCCGGCATCTCGAAGCTTCCCTATTCGATGAAGGTTCTGCTGGAGAACCTGCTGCGCAATGAAGATGGACGCTCGGTCACCAAGAAGGATATCGAAAACGTCGCCGCCTGGCTCAGCGACAAGGGCACGGCCGAAAACGAAATCGCCTACCGTCCGGCGCGCGTGTTGATGCAGGACTTCACCGGCGTTCCGGCCGTCGTCGACCTCGCGGCGATGCGCGACGCCATGGTTTCGCTCGGC
This sequence comes from Ensifer sp. WSM1721, assembly GCF_000513895.2. Classification (GTDB taxonomy): domain Bacteria; phylum Pseudomonadota; class Alphaproteobacteria; order Rhizobiales; family Rhizobiaceae; genus Sinorhizobium. The sequence goes on along the minus strand of NZ_CP165782.1, from coordinate 3,152,962 downwards.
GGAGATCCGGAAAAGATCAACCCGCTCGTTCCCGTCGATCTCGTCATCGACCACTCGGTGATCGTCGACGAATTCGGCACGCCGACCGCCTTTGCCCGCAACGTCGAACTCGAATACCAGCGCAACGGCGAGCGCTATCGCTTCCTGAAATGGGGCCAGCAAGCCTTCAAGAACTTCCGCGTCGTGCCGCCCGGCACCGGTATCTGTCATCAGGTCAACCTCGAATATCTCGGCCAGGCGGTCTGGACCCGTGAAGAAGACGGCGAGATCACCGCCTATCCGGACACCTGCGTCGGCACCGACAGCCACACGACGATGATCAACGGTCTCGGCGTCCTCGGTTGGGGCGTGGGCGGCATCGAAGCGGAAGCGGCGATGCTCGGCCAGCCGGTCTCGATGCTCCTGCCGGAAGTCATCGGCTTCAAGCTCACCGGCAAGCTCAAGGAAGGCGTGACCGCGACCGACCTCGTGCTCACCGTCGTGCAGATGCTGCGCAAGAAGGGCGTCGTCTCGAAATTCGTCGAATTCTTCGGCCCCGGCCTCGACAATATGACGCTCGCCGACCGCGCGACGATCGGCAATATGGGCCCGGAATACGGCGCCACCTGCGGCTTCTTCCCCGTCGATGCCGAAACGATCAACTATCTCACCATGTCCGGCCGTGAAGAGAGCCGCATTGCGCTGGTCGAGGCCTATTCCAAGGCTCAAGGGATGTGGCGCGAAGGCGACGGTTCCGAGCTCGTCTTCACCGACACGCTGCAACTCGACCTCGGCGACGTCGTGCCGTCGATGGCCGGTCCGAAGCGCCCCGAGGGCCGCATCGCGCTCGAGAACATCGCTTCCGGCTTCGCGGCCGCGCTCGACAACGACTACAAGAAGCCGGGCCAGCTTGCGAACCGCTATGCCGTCGAAGGCACGGATTTCGATATTGGCCATGGCGACGTCGCGATCGCGGCGATCACCTCCTGCACCAACACCTCTAACCCCTCGGTGCTGATCGCGGCCGGCCTGCTCGCCCGCAACGCCGTCGCCAAGGGGCTGAAGACGAAGCCCTGGGTGAAGACCTCGCTGGCTCCCGGATCGCAGGTCGTCGCCGAATACCTGGCGAAGTCCGGCCTGCAGACCGATCTCGACAAGCTGGGCTTCAACCTCGTCGGTTTCGGCTGCACGACCTGCATCGGCAACTCCGGCCCGCTGCCGACGGAGATCTCGAAGACGATCAACGACAAGGGCCTGATCGTCGCCGGCGTCCTCTCCGGGAACCGCAACTTCGAAGGCCGCATCTCGCCGGACGTGCAGGCCAACTACCTCGCCTCGCCGCCGCTCGTCGTCGCCCATGCGCTCGCCGGTTCCGTCCAGAAGGACCTCACCAAGGAACCGATCGGCGAAGATCAGAACGGTCAGCCGGTCTATTTGAAGGACATCTGGCCGACCTCGCAGGAGATCCAGGACTTCATCTTCAAATACGTCACCCGTGAGCTCTACGCGACGAAGTATGCGGACGTCTTCAAGGGCGACGCCAACTGGCAGGCGGTTCAGGTGCCGGCCGGCCAGACCTACGCCTGGGACGAGGCCTCCACCTATGTCCAGAACCCGCCCTATTTCGTCGGCATGGGCAAGAAGGGCACCGGCATTTCCGACATCAAGAACGCCCGCGTTCTCGGCCTCTTCGGCGACAAGATCACCACCGACCATATTTCCCCGGCCGGCTCGATCAAGGCGGCCTCGCCGGCAGGCAGCTACCTGCTCGAACACGGCGTCACCGTCGCCGACTTCAACCAGTACGGCACGCGTCGCGGCAACCATGAGGTGATGATGCGCGGCACCTTCGCCAATATCCGCATCCGCAACCACATGCTCGGCCCGAACGGCAAGGAAGGCGGCTACACGATCCACTATCCTTCCAAGGAAGAGATGTCGATTTACGACGCGGCCATGATGTACAAGGAAGAGGGCGTTCCGCTCGTCATCTTCGCCGGCGTCGAATACGGCAACGGGTCCTCGCGCGACTGGGCCGCCAAGGGCACCAACCTGCTCGGCGTGAAGGCCGTGATCGCCCAGTCCTTCGAGCGTATTCATCGCTCGAACCTCGTCGGCATGGGCGTGATCCCCTTTGTCTTCGAGCAAGGCATGACCTGGGAGTCGCTGGGTCTCAAGGGTGACGAGGTGGTGACGATCGAGAACCTCACCAATGTTCAACCGCGCGAGAAGCGCGTGGCCAAGATCACCTATGGCGACGGCTCGGTGAAGGAGGTTCCGCTCATCTGCCGCATCGATACGCTGGACGAAGTCACCTACGTCAACAATGGCGGCATCCTGCAGACGGTTCTGCGCGATCTCGCCGCCTGATCGACGATTGAGCAAGAAAGAAGCCGGGGCGTCCACGATGCCCCGGCTTTTTTGATGCCTCGCGGATGCAGACGGGGCAAGCGAAACACGATTTTTCCGCAGGCGCGCACCGCCTCTCCCTCGCATGACGCTTGCCTTCCCCAGGGCTTCAGACGGTCACTCCAACGTGACTTTGCGTTGAAGGGCGGCCGTCGTATGTAGTGAACTCTCGCTCGGCAAGCCGCCCGCCCAACGGAAACGAACAGTGACGCCATGACATCCGCCCGCAAGCCAATGATCCGACGTCTCGCCCTGACTGTCGGGATCTTTGGTGCAATCTGCGGCTCGGCCATGGCGGATGACGGCAAGACGCTCAAGGGTGTCGTCGAACTCTTCACCAGCCAGGGCTGTTCCTCCTGCCCGCCTGCGGATGCGGCGCTGAAGCAGCTCATCGACGAGGGCGACGTCGTCGCGCTCGCCTACCATGTCGACTACTGGAACTATCTCGGCTGGGCGGACACGCTCGCTTCCAAGGAGAACACCGAGCGGCAATATGCCTATGCGCGCATGCTCGGCCGCTACGGCGTCTATACGCCGCAGGTGATCCTCAACGGACGCGATCATGCGAACGGCTCGGACCTGCAGGCGATCAGGAACCGGATTGCGGGGATGAGCGCCAAGGGCAAGGGGCTCTCCGTACCGGTCGACGCCTCGATCGGCGGCGATGAAATCTCGATCAAGATCGGCGCCGGGCAGGGCCGGGCGAATGTCGTCGTCGTCTATTTCGACCGCGCCAGGGTGGTGAAGGTCGAGAAAGGCGAGAACAGCGGCAAAGAGATCGCCTATTGGCATGCAGTGCGCGACATACAGACGATCGGCATGTGGGAGGGTAAGCCCGCCCAATTCACGCTCCCGGCCTCGGTGTTGATTGAGGGGCAGGGCAATAGTGGTTGCGCAGTATTGCTGCAATCGATGAAGGACAAGGAAACGCCCGGAGCCATCATCGGAGCCGCGACGCTTCTCGCGGGGCCGCAGGGCAAGCTTTAAGCGACGAGGAAAGCGCGCGGCTTTCGACCTCTCACCGGTGCCTGTGTGTAATTGGAAGCGGGGGGTGGTTCGGCCCGGCAGCATCGAGGGGCTGGGGCTGAGGGTTCGAAGTTACCGGACCGAACCGGCCATGCTTGCGTTCGTAACCTCCCGCAGCATGACGCCTGTCCGGACATACGGTGGCAACGACTCTGTCCGGCAGCGGACGGAGTGTTGCGGCGAATTGGGGCGGCGATTTGACTGAATTGCGGCAGCGGCAAAAATTGCTGGTATTCGTCAACAGCTTCCGACTTGCTTTTCGGTTCGTGTGAGGCACACTGTCGTAGTCCTGTCACATCAGAAGGCCGAATTGCCGATGACCGATCAACCGGATTTGCCGCGAGGCGAAGCGCGTCACCACGGTCAGACCACTTCGGAAGTGGTCGTCGATCTTCACGAATACAAGCAAGCCAAAAATCCACCACCCGTTACGTTCCACCGCCGCGAGCTTGACCAGATTCTCAGGCTCTACGGCCGTATGGTCGGCGAGGGCGAGTGGCGCGATTATGCGATCGACCATATGAAGGATCGGGCCGTGTTCTCGGTGTTCAAGCGCTCCGGCGAAGTGCCCCTCTACCGGATCGAGAAGAACCCGAAGCTTGCCGCCAGACAAGGTGCCTACAGTGTGCTGAACGCGCATGGCACCATACTGAAACGCGGCCATGAGCTCGCCCAGGTGCTCAAGGTCTTCGATAAGGTGCTGAAGCTGGTAGAGACCTGAGGCAACAATCTGCTTTGGAATTGCCCCTCATCCGCCTGCCGGCACCTTCTGCGGGGTAATTCCAATTAGCTGGAATCAGTTCAGCCCCTGTAAAGCGTATCCGGATAGACGCCCTCGACGGGATCCGTTTCCGCCCCCTCGCCGAGCGGACGCTGCATGATGGCCGTGTCCAGCCAGCGGCCATGCTTGAAGCCGGTCGCCTTCATCAGCCCCTGATACTCGAATCCGAGTGCGCGGTGGAGCGCGATCGAAGAGGGATGTGCACCGCCGATCACCGCCACCATCTGGCGGAAGCCGAGCGCGGTGCAACGCCGGATCAGCTCCTCGAGCAGCGCCCTGCCCATGCCTTTGCCGCGCGCTTCCGGCGCGAGATAAATGGAATCCTCCACGAGAAACCGATAGGCGGTCCGGGTGCGGAATGCGGAAGCATAGGCATAACCGAGGACCGCACCTCTCTCGTCCACGGCCACGATATAGGGATAGCCGTTGCCGGTGACGGTGGAGAAGCGCAGTGCCATCTCGGCCTCGGAAGGCGGCGTCACCTCGTAAGTCGCGACACCGTTCAGGACGGACTCGCGATAGATCTCGGTGATGGCGGGAAGATCGGCGGCGACGGCGTCGCGGAGGGTAAAAGTCATGGAGTTCTTCGTGTTTTCGCTTCGACCGGCAAGGTCCTCATTCTCGTCATCTCGTTACATGCCGAGCCGGATCGATCAAGATCGAATCGAAGCAACAAAAAAGGCGGCCGGAGCCGCCTTTTTCGTCATTCCGTCCGCACTACTCGTTCTTGTTGCCAAGGAACTGCAGCAGGAACATGAACAGGTTGATGAAGTCGAGGTAGAGCGTCAGCGCGCCCATGATGGCCTTGCGGCCGGCGACCAGGGCGTCGTCGCCTTCATAGTACATTTCCTTGAGCTTCTGCGTGTCGTAGGCGGTCAGGCCGGCGAAGATGAGAACGCCGATGGCCGAGATCGCGAAGCCAAGCGCCGAAGAGGCAAGGAAGATGTTGACGATCGAAGCGATGATCAGGCCGAAGAGGCCCATGATCAGGAACGAGCCAAAGCCCGAAAGATCCTTCTTGGTCGTGTAGCCGTAAAGCGAAAGGGCGCCGAACGAGGCGGCCGTCACGAAGAATGTTTGCACGATGCTCTGGCCGGTGAAGACCAGGAAGATCGAGGAGAGCGACAGGCCCATCAGCGCTGCGTAGACCCAGAACGTCGTCTGCGCCGCGGAAACGCTCATGGAATTGATGCGGAAGCTCATGAAGAACACCAGCGCGAGCGGAGCCAGCATCACGACCCATTTTAGGGGCGAAACGTAGATAAGCTGGGCGAATGCCGGATTAGAGGCGGCAAGCGCATAGGTTCCGTAAGCTGCCACGCCGGTGATCGCCAGGCCGAGAGCCATCAGATTGTAGACCTTCAGCATGTAAGCGCGAAGGCCTTCGTCGATCACGGCACCCGCCTGAGCGCCGGCGGGCGACATTCGGGTTTGGTAGTTTCTCAGATCAGCCATTGTTTCCTCATATAAGCCCCGGTTGAAGTGACGGTGTCGGGCGGCGAACGTTTCGTTCCTCCAGCGCCCAGGCGCCGCTGCGGGGCTCCAGCATGCCTGTGGACAAATATGATGCCGAACGCTGCCATGCACAAGACCCGACGCCCTCGGAATCGGCGAAAGCCCGGGGCGGAGCGATAAAACAACGGTGATTTACGGTTAATCGCGCTCGGCCCGCGCCGTCAGCGGTTAAGCAACGGATAAGTAACGTGCTGAAGCGCGTCGCGGTTGATGCGGGCGCGGTCTCTCAAGTTACGAGAAAAGCATCGATGAAAGCTTGCGCCGGGCGGCGACCGTCGCAGGGTCCTTCGGACCCCACACCTCGAAGAACGACAGGAGCTCGCGTCGGGCGATGTCGTCTTCGAAGCTGCGATCGCGCTTCATGATCATCAGGAGATGGTCGGCGGCGGCTGCCCTGTCGCCTTCGACATTGCGGATCTTGGCGAGCTTCAGCCTTGCGGCATGGTCGTCCGGATTGAGCGCGAGCTGGTGCTCGAGCGCGGCCGGATCGCCGAGCTTGCGGGCCTCCTCGATCTGGTCGAGCTTCTTCGAAACGGCGCTGATAGCCGCCTCCTTGGCGAGTGCCTCGGGGAGGCCCGAAAGCGCCTGGCGCGCCTCGGCAAGTTCACCGAGCGCGATCATGCATTCGACCATGCCCGCAATCGCAGCCGCATTTTCTGGTTCGGCCTGCAGGACGGCGCCGTAAAGGCCGGCGGCATTCTGCGCGTCGCCTGCATCGAGCAGCGCCTTCGCATCGGCAAGCACGGCCTCGATCTCCGCCTTGCCGCCGTCGACGGCCGGGCCGGCGATGCGGTCGATGAATTGCTTGACCTGGCTCTCGGGCACTGCGCCCATGAAGCCGTCGACCGGACGGCCGCCGACGAAGGCAATGACGGCCGGGATCGACTGGATGCCGAGCTGGCCCGCAATCGAAGGATGGTCGTCGATGTTCATCTTGACGAGCTTCACGCGGCCGGCGGCCTCGCGTACGACCTTTTCGATCACCGGAGTCAATTGCTTGCAGGGGCCGCACCAGGGGGCCCAGAAATCGACCAGCACCGGCTGCTGGCGCGATGCCTCGAGCACGTCTCGGGTAAAGGTGGCGGTGGTCGTCTCCTTGATCAGGTCACTCGGGCCGCCCGCGGTCTTCGCCGCCGGCTCGCCTCCGAAGGAGGCCGACGCCGTCATCTGACTGCCGAAGGAACCTTGATAGGGATTGTCGCTACCGCTCATTCTTCTCTCCTCGCGGACTTGCCGTCCGACTGCATCATTCGCGCCAAAGATCGTATGTCAGGCCGTCACTTTCAAGACAAGCGGCGCGTGCCCGGTCGCCTCCATGAAGCGCAGCATGTCCTTCGACGCGATCGAAGTCGTCTGGTCGTTCGATAGCGGATGGCAGTTGATCGTGTCGAACTGCATCAGCGCCTCATCGAGAATGATCTTCACCTTGCCCTCGATGTCGTTGATCGCGCCGAAGGCGGTGACGGCACCAGGGATCACCCCCAGATATTCCATCAGCTTTTCAGGCTTGCCGAAGGAGACCTTCCCCGCGGCGCCGATGGTCTGATGGACCGTCTTCAGGTCCACCGTCGCATTCTCCTCGACGGTCAGAAGGAAATAATTGTCCTTTTTGTCCTTCACGAACAGGTTTTTTGTATGTCCGCCGGGGATCTCGTCGCGCAGCGCCACCGATTCGGCGACGGTAAAGACCGGCGCATGCCGCTTTGTCTTATGTTCGATCCCGAGCTCGTCGAGAAAGCGGAACAGGTCCTCCGCGGTCTTCGGCTGTGCCTCGCTCATGCTGGATCCTTTCTGCCATCCGAATTTTTGCTTGCTTTACGGGCAAGCGGCCGGTTGTGCAATCTCAAGGGCGGCGATTCCCATGCGCTGGAGCGGCATCGGAGCGGGACGCTAACCCTTTGTCCTCATGCCAATGGGAGCCCGGCATTTGCAGGCTTTCGGCGCGCAGCTGAAAAAATTCTTCGCATCCGCGTCATTTCCCTGTTGCATTTGAAAAATGCTTAGGCCATATAGCGCCCGTCGCCGCGACACGGGGCGGCACCCACGGTCCACCGACTACCCCGGGCCTGGGGCTGATGAGCGGGTGTAGCTCAGGGGTAGAGCACAACCTTGCCAAGGTTGGGGTCGAGGGTTCGAATCCCTTCGCCCGCTCCAGTTTTCTCAAAAATCAAAGCTTTAGCGACAACGCAGTGTCGTGCTTCTGGTCTTCCTGGAGATAAAGGCTGCGCTGGCGCAGCTTGGACCTCCTCGGATCCGGTCGCCGGCATCCCGCGCATACGTGCCCCGTCGGCTACGCTGAACCGTCAACTCTTCATGAAAACATAGTCCGTTTCCTGCCGGAGCGTTTCCCCCGGCCTCAGCACTGCCTTCGGGAAACCTTCGTGGTTCACCGCATCGGGCCAGATCTGGGTTTCGAGGCAGAAGCCGGCGAAGGGGCCATAGCGGCGGCCCTCGAGGCCGGCGGCGGGCACGTTGAGCTTGCTGCCGGTATAGAGCTGCACGCCCGGCTCGGTCGTCAGTACTTCGAGCGAGACCCCGGAATTGATGCTGCGCACCAGCGCCACCGAACGCTTCGGCACACGATCCGGAGACAGGCAGAAGTTGTGGTCATAGGTGACCTTGTCGCCTTCGAGTTGCCGCCGCATGGGCGTCATTTCCGTCAGGTCGAAGGCGGTACCTTCGACGGGGCGGATTTCGCCGGTCGGAATCAGCCGCTCGTCCGTCGGCAGATAATAGTCGGCGGCGATCATGATATCGTGGCCGAAGGCATCGGGGTCGCCGTCGAGATTGAAGTAGCTGTGCTGGCAGACATTGGCCAGCGTCGGCGCGTCGGTTGCCGATTCGTAAACGACGTTCAATATGCCGCCGGGCTTCAGCGCATAGGTGCAGGTGACCGTGCAATTGCCGGGATAGCCGGCGCGGCCGTCGGGATCCGTGATCCGGAGCGAGATGCTGTCGTCGGTCCGGCCGACGATCGTCCAGTTGCGCTTGGCGATGTTGTCGCTGCCGCCGTGCAGATGCGTGACGCCGTTCTCGTTGAGTTCGAGCTGATAGGCCTTGCCGTCGAGCATGAAGCGCCCGCCGCCGATGCGATTGGCGTTGCGGCCGGGTGTCGCGCCGAAATAGGAGGAGTAGGCGGGATAGTTCTCGAAATTCTCGAAGCCAAGCACCAGCGGGGCTGCATGGCCTTCAAGCCGCAAATCCTGAATGACCGAGCCCCAAGTGATCACCTTGGCCGTCAGGCCGCCGCCCCTGAGCGTCACGCGATGGACCGGCTCGCCCGAAGGCAGGTGGCCGAAGATTTCCGTGTCGGTGCTCATTCGTCTCTCCTCTCGCGGGGCTGCAGCGCGTCCCGCGTCAGAACGTCGTGGAATCGGCGGACAACCTGCGTCATTTCCCACCGCGCGGCAATCCGAAAGTCATGCTTTTCTGCCGCGCGGTGCCTTGGGTCAGGACGATCCAGAGCGCCCCATCCCGGCTGTCGCACCTGTTCCAGCAAGCGGGCGAAAGGCTCAGCGCTCCCCCGTGCCGATTTTCTCCAGCTCGTAAGGGGTGGTCTGGTAGATCTCGTTGATCCAGTTGCCGAAGAAGAGGTGCGCGTGACTGCGCCAGCGGTTCAGTGGTGGCAGCGTCGCATCGTTGTGCGGGAAGTAGTCGTGCGGCAGCTTGATCGGCACGCCAGCATCCACGTCGCGGAAATATTCGTCCGACAGCGACGTCGAGTCATATTCCACGTGGTTGAACATGTAGAGCCGGTTGCCCTTCTTCTCGTGCACCAGACAGACGCCCATCTCCTTCGATTCCATCAGAATCTCCAGCGCCGGCACCCGATCGATATCGGCGCGGCGCACCTCGGTCCAGCGGGAGACGGGAACGGCGAAATCGTCGGAAAAGCCATTCAGATAGACCGAAGAGGGCTTGAGGTTCTGGTGGCGGTAGACGCCGAAGGCCTTTTCCTTCAGCGGATATTTCGGAATGCCGTGGAAATGATAGATTGCCGCCATCGCGCCCCAGCAGACATTCATCGTCGAATGCACGTTCGTCTCCGTCCAGTCGAAGACGCGCTTCAACTCCTCCCAATAGGTGACCTCTTCGTAGTCGAGCGTCTCGACCGGGGCACCAGTGATGATGAAGCCGTCGAACTTGCGGCCCTTCACTTCCTCCCAGGTCTCATAAAAGGCGAGCAGATGCTCCTCGGGCGTGTTCTTGGGCCGGTGGCCGTTGACGCGGACCAGGGTCAGCTCCACTTGCAACGGCGTGGCGCCGATCAGCCGGGCCATCTGGATTTCGGTCTTGATCTTGTTCGGCATGAGGTTCAAGAGCCCGATCTGAAGCGGGCGGATATCCTGACGGATTGCCACGGTCTCGGTCATCACCCGCACACCCTCGTCGACGAGCGTTTCGAAGGCGGGCAGCGTATCGGGAATCTTGATGGGCATGGGTCCACTCGATCAAATACAAAAAAACCGGCGGCGAAATCATCGCGACCGGTCCTCGGAAATCCGTTCTCCTCGGCCCTTTAGCGATTTCTTTAACGTGGCTGCAAGCCGGCCGGCCAAATCACCACGGGAATGCTTGATAGCGCGGCGCATGCCGCGCGGTCAATGAAAAAGGATTCTTCATCATATGGGGTCAGTATCCCGCGCCGCCCTAACCAGCTTGGGTGGTTGAACTCAGCGCGCCTGCGTGAAGAAGATCTTCACCGCGAAGACGGAGAAGACGCCGGCGAAGCTGTAGTCCATCGCCCGCATCACGCGCTTGTTGCGCTGCAGCCATCCCGCCAGCCAATCGGCGGCCAGCACCACCATCGTGTTCACCGGCATGCCGATGACGATGAAGAAGAAGCCGAGGAACAGGAGCTTGCCGGTGACCGCCGGATCGTTCGCGGTCACGAATTGCGGCAGGAAGGTCATGAAGAAGATCACGACCTTCGGGTTCAGGAGGTTGACCCAGAAGCCGGTCGAGACGTTGGCAAGCGGCGTACCTTTCGCTTCTTCCACCCTGTTCACCGACAGGCTGGATCCATGGCGGATCGCCTGGACCGCCAGCCAGAAGAGATAGGCGGCGCCACCGGTCTTCAAGACCATGAAGGCGGTCGGTGACGCGGTGATGAGGGCCGAGATGCCGAAGGCGACGAGCAGCGTGTGGACGACGATGCCAAGCCCGGTTCCGACCACGACGAAAAGCGCGGCCTTCTTTCCCTGCGCCAGCGCCCGACTGATTGAAAGCGTCATGTCGGGTCCGGGCGTCGCGGCCAGAAGCAGGCTCGCGGCGGCAAAAGCAAGCAGGGTCGGCAAGCTCGGGACGAAATCCATGGCTATTCCTCAGACGGCTGATCCTTGCTGATACCGAAGCTTACCCGCTTTTGCCAGCAGATTCGTCTGAATGCCGCTGGTTCCGCTTGTATCCCTTCAAGTTCTGGCTAAAGTGCCGCAGATTTTGCACGGCGGCCTCGCCCGCCCTTGAAGAGCAGACGGACAGACTCATGACATCGCACAAAGACGTGAAAAAGGTCGTTCTCGCCTATTCCGGCGGTCTCGACACCTCGATCATCCTCAAATGGCTGCAGACCGAGCTGGGCGCCGAAGTCGTGACCTTCACCGCCGACCTCGGCCAGGGCGAAGAGCTGGAGCCGGCCCGCAAGAAGGCAGAGATGCTTGGCATCAAGGAGATCTATATCGAGGACGTCCGCGAGGAGTTCGTGAAGGACTTCGTCTTTCCGATGTTCCGCGCCAATGCGGTCTATGAAGGCGTCTACCTGCTCGGCACCTCGATCGCCCGTCCGCTGATCTCCAAGCACCTGATCGACATCGCCAGGAAGACCGGCGCCGACGCGATCGCCCACGGTGCGACCGGTAAGGGCAACGACCAGGTCCGCTTCGAGCTCTCGGCCTACGCGCTGAACCCGGACATCAAGATCATCGCCCCTTGGCGCGACTGGTCGTTCAAGAGCCGCACGGAACTGCTCGAATTCGCCGAGAAGCACCAGATCCCGGTCGCCAAGGACAAGAAGGGCGAGGCGCCCTTCTCCGTTGACGCCAACCTGCTGCACTCCTCGTCCGAAGGCAAGGTCCTGGAAGATCCGGCTCAGGAAGCGCCGGAATATGTGCACATGCGCACGATTTCCCCGGAGGCCGCACCCGATCAGGCGACCGTCATCAAGGTCGGTTTCGAGCGCGGCGACGCGGTCTCGATCAACGGCGTGCGCATGTCGCCGGCAACGCTGCTCGCCAAGCTCAACGACTACGGCCGCGACAACGGCATCGGCCGCATCGACCTCGTCGAAAACCGTTTCGTCGGCATGAAGTCGCGCGGCGTCTACGAGACCCCCGGCGGGACGATTCTGCTTGCCGCCCACCGGGCGATCGAGAGCATCACGCTCGACCGGGGTGCCGCGCACCTGAAGGACGAGCTGATGCCGCGCTATGCGGAGCTCATCTATTACGGCTTCTGGTTCTCGCCGGAGCGCGAGATGCTGCAGGCGGCGATCGACAGGAGCCAGGAGCATGTCGAAGGCGAAGTGACGCTGAAGCTCTACAAGGGCAATGTCATGGTTATCGGCCGCGAAAGCCCGAAGTCGCTCTATTCGGACAAGCTGGTCACCTTCGAGGACGACCAGGGCGCCTACGACCAGAAGGATGCAGCCGGCTTCATCAAGCTCAATGCGCTGCGCCTGCGCACGCTCGCCGCGCGCAACCGCTGAGATCTGGGAAAATTACCTCAAATCAAGAGCCGCGGCCGGTCAAACCGCCGCGGCTCTCTTCTTCTGCCCTTATTCGGCTGCGTCGCGAAGCGGCTCCTCCGATGAAGCCGGCACCGCCAGCGGATTTAGGCGGACAGTCCTTCGATACCAGACATAGCTTGCTATGGAGATGAGGCCGAAGCCCGGGATGATCGTTCCGAGCGCCAACGCCGGTGCGCCGACGAGTGCTGCGAGCGCGCCGCCGAGAAGCCCGGCACTCATCTGGATGAAACCCATCACCGCCGATGCAGTGCCGGCTATATGTGGGAAGGGCGCCATCGCCGCGGTCATCATATAGGGCATGACGAAGGCGATGCCGAAGGCATAGATGCCGATCGGCGCCATCACCAGGAGGAAGGTCGGCTCAAGCGTGTGCATGCTGAAGGCGAGGGCGAGGCTCGCCGCACCGATGAAGGCGAGGCCGGCTGGCACGAGCGCCTGCGGCGTGAAGCGGCGCATGAGGAGCCGCACGGTTACCGTGCCGGAGAAGAACAGACCCGATTGCATGAGCATGCCGACGCCGAACTCCGTCGGCGTCAGGCCGACTTGCCCGATCAGCACGAAGGGCAGCATGGTCGCCCATGCGTAGAGCGCGCCGACCGCTCCGGCGATCACTAGGGTAGAGGAGACGAAGCGGCCATCCGCCAGCAGCTCGCCATAGGCCGCGAGGATGGGCCCGACACGCCCTTTGCTGCGGTCCGGCGTCACCGTTTCGATCATGAAGAACTGAACGATGAAGCAGGCTATCAGCGCGAAGCCGACCATCAGCAGGAAGATCGACTGCCAGCCGAAGAGGCCGAGCGCGATGCCGCCGAGCGTCGGCGAGACCGCCGGCCCGAGCGCCAGCATCATGCCGATCATGTTCATGATGCGCGCCGCCGTGGTGCCGGTGAACTGATCGCGCACGATGGCGCGCGCCACCGTCATGCCGACGGAGGCGCCGATTCCCTGTACGAGCCGACCCGCGAGCAGCATCGCGATGGAAGGCGCGAAGGCCGCCATCAGGCTGCCAGCGAGATAGATCGCCATGAAGATGAGCGTCGCCCGTCGCCGGCCGATCACGTCCGAGAGCGTGCCCGAGACGAGCTGGGCGAAGGCAAAGCCGCCGAAATAGAGCGAGAGCGTCATCTTGATCGCCGCTTCGCTGGACGCGAAGGCGTGGACGAGTTCCGGCATCGCCGGCGTGTAGAGCGCCATCGAAACCGGGCCGAGCGCTACCAGGAAGGCGCCGATGATGCTCGTGCGCCGCTCGCTCATGCGCCGGGTCATTCCGCCGTCCCCTTCTCCTTGCCGGCGAGGCATGGGTCGAGCCGGCGAAGGTTGTCGCGCAGGATGCGGAGGCTGCTGCGCAACAGTTCCCGTCCCTCGTCCCCCAGACCGTCGGTATAGGCCGTCATCATTTCGCGCAGACCCGTCATCAACTCGGCGAGCAGCGGGTCGGCCTTGTCGGTGACGATAACATTCTTGGCGCGCCGGTCGGCCGGATCCGGCACGCGCGCGACGAGCCCCAGCGCTTCGAGACGATCGAGATAGGCCGAGAGCGTCATCGGTTCGATGCCCATCCGGGTGGCGATCTCAGCCTGCTTGATCCCCTCCGTCACGGCCACCTGGATCAGCGCGCGCGCCTCGCCGGGCGTGATCCCGAGCTCCATCGCGTTGACCTTGCGATCGAAGGCGCCGCGCAGCAGCCGGGAGACATCGGTGAGCAGCATCCCGATGGTATCGGATTCGAGTTTTCTCGGCATTGGATCGTTCACAGGGGAGATAATAAGGTTTGCTTATCATATTTACCGCGGTGGTGCAACGACGCGCCTCGATCTCGCGGATTGCCGAGCTGTCAAAAAATTGATATGAGCACCGGCCATGGAATCCAAATTCGGATGTCGCGAACAGAGAATCGTCGTGCTGCAGGACCACAAGCGTCTGCCGGCACGTTTTTTCGCGCGCGTCTCAGGGGCGCTCACCAGCCGCCTATCCTGATCGTTTCGATCAGTTCGCCGGCCGCTGCTGCTGGCTCTTTCCATTATTCTGACTATTCGATGGATATATCGCCATGAGCGCACCCCGTACCCTTTACGACAAGATCTGGGACGATCATCTGGTTCACAGCCAGGACGACGGCACCTGTCTTCTCTACATCGACCGTCACCTCGTGCACGAGGTGACGAGTCCGCAGGCCTTCGAGGGCCTGCGCATGGCCGGCCGCAAGGTCCGCGCGCCGGAAAAGACGCTTGCCGTCGTCGATCATAACGTCCCAACCTCGCCCGATCGCCACCTCGGCATCAAGAACGAGGAAAGCCGTATCCAGGTCGAGGCGCTTGCCAGAAATGCCGCCGATTTCGGCGTCGAATATTATTCCGAAAACGATAAGCGCCAGGGCATTGTCCACATCGTCGGCCCGGAGCAGGGCTTCACTTTGCCGGGTATGACGATCGTCTGCGGCGATAGCCACACTTCGACGCACGGCGCCTTCGGCGCGCTCGCTCACGGCATCGGCACCTCCGAGGTCGAGCATGTTCTGGCGACGCAGACGCTGATCCAGAAGAAGGCGAAGAACATGCTGGTGCGCGTCGACGGGCAGTTGCCGCCGGGCGTCACCGCCAAGGACATCATTCTTGCCATCATCGGCGAGATCGGCACCGCCGGCGGCACCGGCCACGTCATCGAGTTCGCCGGCGAGGCGATCCGTTCGCTGTCGATGGAAGGCCGCATGACCGTCTGCAACATGACGATCGAAGGCGGCGCCCGCGCCGGCCTGATCGCGCCGGACGAGACGACCTTCGCCTACATCAAGGATCGTCCGCGCGCGCCGAAGGGCAAGGCCTGGGATATGGCGCTCGAATACTGGAAGACGCTGCACACGGATGAGGGCGCCCATTACGACCGCGTCGTCGTGCTCGACGCCGCCAACCTGCCGCCGATCGTCTCCTGGGGCTCCTCGCCGGAAGACGTCGTGTCCGTGCAGGGCGTCGTTCCCAATCCGGACGACATCCAGGACGAGACGAAGCGGACTTCGAAGTGGCGGGCGCTCGACTATATGGGTCTGAAGCCGGGCACCAAGATCACCGATATCGCCATCGATCGGGTCTTCATCGGCTCCTGCACCAATGGCCGCATCGAGGATCTGCGCGCCGTCGCCAAGGTCGTGGAGGGCCGCAAGGTCGCCCCGACCGTCTCGGCCATGATCGTGCCGGGCTCCGGCCTCGTCAAGGAACAGGCGGAAGCCGAAGGTCTCGACAAGATCTTTAAGGAAGCGGGCTTCGACTGGCGCGAGCCCGGCTGCTCCATGTGCCTGGCGATGAACGACGACCGGCTGAAGCCGGGCGAGCGCTGCGCCTCCACGTCGAACCGCAACTTCGAAGGCCGCCAGGGCTTCAAGGGACGCACCCATCTCGTCTCGCCGGCGATGGCTGCCGCCGCGGCCATTGCCGGGCATTTCGTCGACATCCGCGAATGGAAATAAGCCGGATTTGAATTACTGCATGCGTCCTTAATTCGGAGTCGATTTAAGGACGCATGCGATAGGCCGCTCCTCGGGGCGGCTTTTTTTATGCCCGCGACAATGCAACAATGGACGGCCCAGCGCGACACATGAGGAGTGCCCCATGCCCGACGACGCCAGACCGCCGACGCGCCGACTCATGCTGCTCCGCCACGCCAAATCCGCTTGGCCGGACGGCGTTGCCGATCATCGTCGCCCGCTTGCCGGCCGCGGCCGGAAGGCGGCGCCGGCAATCGGCGCCTTCATGGCAAGGCAGGAACTGATCCCCGACCTTGCGCTTGTTTCGACCGCCCGGCGCGCGCAGGAAACCTGGGAGCTTGTCGCCGAGGCGTTGCCGCATGAGGTTGAAGCCCGCGACGCTGTCGGCATCTATGAGGTCGCCGCCGCGGCCATGATCGACGTGATCCGCAAGGTAGAGCCGACGGTCGAAAAGCTGCTCATCGTCGGGCACAATCCCGGCATGGCGGAGCTTGCGCTTCTCCTTGCCGGCAGCGGCAACGCGGTGGCGCTGGAACGTCTTGAGGCAAAGTTCCCGACGGCCGGACTCGCCGTTATCGATTTCACCATCGAGCAGTGGTCGGAAATTGCGCCCGGCACGGGCCGCCTCGTTCAGTTCGTGACGCCGCGCATGCTCGATGAGGATGAATAGCGGCGAATGACAGACGGGCCGCCTGTCGCATCATACAACCTTGACGATCGTACCGCGACGCATCTGTCGGATCAGTCGCCGCATCGCCGGCAGGCTGACGGCAATGCAGCCCTCCGTCGGGTCATATCCCGGACGAACGATGTGGAAGAAAATCGCCGAGCCGGCATTGCGCCGTCGGCGCGAGATGTTCCAGTCCATGACGAGACAGACATCGTAGAGACTATCCTCCCGCATCATCCTCTCGTGGCCGGCGACAAAGGGCGCTTTGACAGGGCGATTGTATGAGGCATGTCGCGGCGCATCGCACCAGAGCATGTCCGGACGCGTTGTCCTGAGCGGCAGGCGCGTCGGCGGCAGCGAGACGCGGTCGCGACGCACGTAGCCGCCGATCAGTCTCATTGCGGCGCGCGGTGTGGCGCCGTCGCCTTCGCGCTTGAAGGCCGTGACGCCGCCTCGCCCGATTGCCGCCTGCTCCGTTCTGCAGTCGTATCGGACGAGCGCGCGTGTTCGGTTGCGCGGGGCGGTCCTGACGATGATCAGGGATTTCTTCGATCTTACTCCCGACGTTTTCTTGCGCATTATTCTCACAAATTTTTGCTTTGCCGTGATCTCGCGGCGATCATAAGCACGGTTGCACATATCAGGGCTTGGAACCGTAGCCGCGCTTGCCAACAGCGGCATTTGAGTTAGTTTTGAATCAGGAAGCAAACAGGAACTGTCCCATGGCGACGCGCACCATCCTCCTTGTCGATGACGACAATGATCTGCGTGAGACGTTGATAGAGCAGCTTTCCCTTTACGAAGAGTTCGATCTCCTGCAGGAGGCGACCGCCGGCAAAGGGATCCATACCGCCCGCGCCCGCCAGGTCGATCTCCTCATCATGGATGTCGGTCTGCCGGACATGGATGGCCGCGAGGCGGTGAAGCTCCTGCGCAAGGGCGGATTTAAAGCGCCGATCATCATGCTGACCGGTCACGACACCGATTCGGACACGATCCTCGGCCTCGAAGCCGGTGCCAACGACTATGTGACCAAACCGTTCCGCTTCGCAGTGCTGCTTGCCCGCATCCGCGCCCAACTTCGCCAGCACGAGCAGAGCGAGGATGCGACCTTCAGCGTCGGTCCTTATACTTTCAAACCGAGCCAGAAGCTGCTTACCATGGAGAACGGCCAGAAGATTCGCCTGACCGAGAAGGAAGCGGCGATCATCCGCTATCTTTATCGCGCCGACCAGAAGGTCGTCACCCGCGACGTGCTGCTGGAAGAGGTCTGGGGCTACAATTCCGGGGTCACGACGCACACGCTCGAGACGCATGTCTACCGGCTGCGCCAGAAAATCGAACGCGACCCTTCCAATGCGGAGATTTTGGTGACAGAGAACGGCGGCTACAAGATCGTTCCCTGAGGCGCATCAAAGCGGACTCATGCGATGCGCTCTGGGTGTTTGCTTTTGTGCATGCTCCTGCCCCAAAACCGCTGCACCTTTGGGCGACATGCATTAAACCGGAGATTTGCCGCTTGGCGCTCAATGACGACATCGCGCTCCTGTCCAACGTCTCGCTCTTTGCCGATATCGGCGAGGACAAGCTGAGATTGATCGCCTTCGGCGCCGAGCGGCGCCGCGTCGCCAAGGGACACGAGCTCTTCCGCGAGGGCGCGCCGGCCGATTGCGCCTATGCCGTCGCAGCCGGCAGCTTCGCGCTCTCGAAGGCGGATGCGGAGGGCCTGCAACGACAGATCCAGACCGTCGGTCGCGGCGCGCTTTTGTCCGAACTCGCCTTGATATCGATGGTCGAGCGCAAGTTCACCGCGACAGCCGAGGAGGACAGCGAGGTGATCCGCATCAACCGCCCGCTCTTTCGCCGGATGCTGGAGGAGTATCCGGAAGTGACGGCGATGGTCGAAGCCCGCATCCGCGAGAACCTGCAGGCGATGATCCGCCGTGTCGAGGCGCTTGCCGGGCGGTTTGCGTAAGCGAATGGGCGGCGATTTTGCCCCTCATCCCGCCTGCAGGCCACCTTCTCCCCTCAGGCGGGGCGAAGGGAACTCGCGGCGCCGCCCCGCCTCATCGATGCGTCTAGCGGGAGCGATCGGCAAACCCCACTGCAAAGTGCTACAGCGTCCTTTGTGCGTCTGAAAGACGCACGGCGCTGTAGTCGCTTCTCCCCGTCAAACGGGGCAGGGCTAGTCCTCGGGTTAAACCCGAGGAGAGGGGCAAGTGCCTCAAAACTCGAAATGCGCAATCACCGGCACGTGATCGGATGGCCGGTCCCAGCCGCGCGCTTCCTTGAGGATCTCGACGCGAAGAAGCTTGGACGCGAGATCGGCAGAGGACCAGATATGGTCGAGCCGGCGGCCGCGATCGGCAGCCGTCCAGTCCTTCGCCCGATAGCTCCACCAAGTGTAGAGCTTTTCCGGCGGCGGCGTGTGCTGACGCATCAGGTCGACCCAGGCGCCCCCCGTCATCACCGAGATCAAGCCCTCGGTTTCGATCGGTGTATGGCTGACGATCTTCAAGAGCTGCTTGTGCGACCAGACGTCGTCCTCGAGCGGGGCGATGTTGAGATCGCCGACGAGGATCGACGAGATCCCCGCTTCGGCCTCGGCGTGCAGGAGCTTCATCTCGTCGACGAAGTCGAGCTTATGGCCGAACTTCGGATTGATCGTGCGGTCCGGCTCGTCGCCGCCGGCCGGCACATAGAAATTGTGCAGGCGGATCCTCTTGCCGGCGGCTTCGAAGACGACGGAGAGGTGGCGTGCATCGCCGACACCGCAATAATCGCGGCGGTCTGTCAACTCATGGAGCGGCAGGCGCGAGATGGTCGCCACGCCGTGATAGCCCTTCTGCCCGTGCATCTCGATGTATTGGTAGCCGAGTTTTCTCAGCGGTGCCGACGGAAACTGGTCGTCCGGGCACTTGGTTTCCTGCAGGCAGAGGATGTCCGGCTGCCAGGTCTGCAATAAATGTTCGACCAGCGGCATGCGCAGGCGGACGGAGTTGATGTTCCATGTGGCAATGGAAAGAGGCATTCCTCATTCTCCCGGGGATTCGCCGGCGGTAGGGACGTGACGCGTCCGGCAACGCGGAGCGTTTTTAAGCAGGTCGGGGCGGATCGACAAGTATGAAAAAGGCCGCCCGAGGGCAGCCTATATCAGTAGTCAGGCAATGCGCGTCAGCTCATTTGCCTCCCTTGTTCCGCACCTCGTCATAGGGGATGCGGAAGACCTTGTCGTCCAGCTCCATGCCGGTCCGGACATTGAAGATCATCACCGATGTGTCCTTCTTCTGCGCATCGGTGATCGTCCATTGCCTGAGATCATAGGTCTTCGGATCGAACATCATCGTGATGGTCGAATCTCCGAAGATCGAACGGTCGCCAAGCACGATGGTGATGAGGTCCGATTCCACCTTGACGTCTCGCACCATCCTGCTTCTCAAGTCGATCCTTTCGCTCAAGAGCAGGTTGAGCGGCGTCTTCGACAGCGGATAGATGTCCCAGGTTTTGAGCTTCATGTTGCCGATGACGACGGATCTGCCGTCGGCGATCACCCGCATGGGCGACGGGGCCTCGTAATTGAAGCGGATGCGCCCCGGCCGGCGGATGTAAAATTTGCCGCCCGTCTGTTCGCCGCGCGGGCCGAACTGCACGAACTCGCCTGCCATCGTCTTCACCGACGAGAAATGATCGGCGATCTTTTGCGCTATAGCGGGGGCCTGTGCCGAAGCGTGCCTCGTGTCGAATGTCGTGGCAGTCAGCCCGGCGAGCGCCGCAAGGCCACCCACGAAGACGCGCCGCGAGATTGCCCGATTGCGGCCGTCGCCGGATTTTTTCTCCATCATCGCAGTCTCCTTCATTTCGGCATCATTTGGCGAGCAAGTGGGGCGCCTTCAAGGCGTTGTATGTCCGGCGACAGGCTCCATTCTCAAATGACCGTTACCGGCCGTCGCCCTAATTCTAACGGCCGGTGATTTCCGCCTCGGTCGGCACCAGGATCTCGCGCTTGCCCGCATGATTCGCGGGACCGATGATGCCTTCCTGCTCCATTCGTTCGATCAGCGATGCCGCTCTATTATAGCCTATACCGAGGCGCCGCTGCACGTAGGACGTCGAAGCCTTGCCGTCTCGCAGGACAATCGCCACCGCCTGGTCGTAGGGGTCTTCGGAATCGGCAAGGTTCGAAGTGCCGGCCGGTCCGCCGCTTTCGTTTTCCTCGTCGTCGTCTTCCGTGATCGCATCGAGATATTGCGGCGCGCCCTGGGTCTTGAGGTAAGCGACGACCTCCTCGACCTCGGTGTCGGAGACGAAGGGGCCGTGTACGCGCTGAATCCGGCCGCCACCGGCCATGTAGAGCATGTCGCCCATCCCCAGGAGCTGCTCGGCCCCCTGTTCACCGAGGATAGTGCGGCTGTCGATCTTGGACGTCACCTGGAAGGAGATGCGCGTCGGGAAGTTCGCCTTGATCGTACCGGTGATGACGTCGACCGACGGGCGCTGTGTCGCCATGATGACGTGGATGCCCGCGGCGCGAGCCATCTGCGCGAGCCGCTGAACGGCGCCCTCGATGTCCTTGCCGGCGACCATCATCAGGTCGGCCATCTCGTCGATGATGACGACGATATAGGGCATCGGAGAGAGATCGAATTCCTCCGTCTCGTAGATTGCCTCGCCGGTCTGGCGATCGAAGCCGGTCTGGACGGTGCGGGTGATCGCCTCGCCCTTGGCGAGCGCCTGCTCGACGCGGTTGTTGAAGCCGTCGATGTTGCGCACGCCGATCTTCGACATCTTCTTGTAGCGCTCTTCCATCTCGCGCACCGTCCATTTCAGCGCGACAACGGCCTTCTTCGGATCGGTCACGACCGGCGAGAGCAGATGTGGGATGCCGTCATAGACGGAGAGTTCGAGCATCTTCGGATCGATCATGATCAGCCGGCACTGCTCGGGCGTGAGCCGGTAGAGCAGCGACAGGATCATGGTGTTGATCGCCACGGACTTGCCCGAGCCGGTGGTACCGGCAACGAGCAGATGCGGCATCTTGGCGAGGTCGGCGATCACCGCCTCGCCGCCTATGGTCTTGCCGAGCGCCATTGCGAGCTTGGTCTTGGTCGTCTCGAAGTCGCGCGAGCCGATCAGCTCGCGCAGATAGACCATCTCGCGCCGCTGGTTCGGCAGTTCGATGCCGATGGCATTGCGGCCCGGCACGACGGCGACGCGGGCGGCGATCGCGCTCATCGAGCGGGCAATGTCGTCGGCAAGGCCGATGACGCGCGAGGACTTGATGCCCGGTGCCGGCTCCAGCTCGTAGAGCGTGACGACTGGACCGGGGCGGACGTGGATGATTTCGCCCTTGACGCCGAAATCCTCGAGCACGCCCTCGAGCATGCGGGCGTTCTGTTCGAGCGCATCGGCAGAGAGCGAGGCATCGCGCGCGACGTTCTTCGGCTCCGCGAGGAAATGGATCGGCGGCAGTGTGAAATCGCCGTCGTCCGCGACGAAGGAGCGCTGCGCCTCGCGTTCGACGCGCTGGCCGCTCTTCGGCCGCGCTGGCGGCGGTGCCACACGCGAGCCTGCCGGTACGAGCGTCGGCTTCGGTGGCGCGGGCCGTGGCGCCCAGTCGGCGGCGATGTCTTCATCCGGCAGGATGCCGGCGGGCCGGCGCTCGTCGATATCGAAAGGTAGGTCGTCGTCCTCGTCGACCATGATCGACGGCGGCGTGACGATGCGGCGTTCAGCGCGATCGAGCGACGGCTCGACGCGATCGGCGCCGGCAAGCGCTTTCGGCCGGGCCGGCTCGTTCAGCGTGCCGAATTCATCATTGTTGAAGTCGTAAGGTTCGTCGTAATGCCGCTTGGCGGCGCGCGTCATGCCGAACATGCGGCGCAGCCGCGCCTGGGCGGTGAAGCGCATATGCGCAAGCGACCCCATCAAAAGGGTAAAGGGCCCTCCCTCGTCCTCTTCCTCGAGCTCGTCGCGTATCGTGCGCGCCTTGCTGGGTGCGGCCTCCGCCGCCGGCTCCGCCTCTTCCTCGTCGCTGACGCCGATGAGGCCGGCGCTGTAGATCAGGCACCAGGCGGCAGGCGCGGCGAAAAGGCAGGCGAGGACCGTTGCAAAGGTGCCGGTCGGGAATGTGCCGGTGAAAAGCGCCGGAAAACGCAGGATCATATCGCCGAAGACGCCGCCGAGGCCGTTCGGCAGCGGCCAGGTGATCGGCGCCGGCACGCAGCTCAAGGCCGCGCTCGCCAGCACCGAGCCGACGAACCAGAGGCCAAGCCGCTTCAGGACCTTGTCAAAGGGTTTGCTGCCGATGAGAACGAAGGCCCAGGCGACGGCCGGCAGCAGCGCCACCACGCTCGCCAGGCCGAAGAACTGCATGAAGATGTCGGCAAAGGCGGCGCCGCCATAGCCGAGCAGGTTGGTCGGCTCGTCCGAGGTCGCGTAGGAAAAGCTCGGATCGGAAACGTTCCAGGTCGAAAGCGCGGCAACGGCAAGTGCCAGCGCGCCGATCAAGGCAAAGCCCGCCAGCGAGGCGATCTGGCGCCATACGAAGGTGGTCAGCACGAACCGGTTGGAACGGCTGTCAAGCGTTGCGGGATTGCTTCTGCTCATGTTGCCTGCTGCCCGTTTCGACCCGCCGGAACGCCACGCTTCTTCAAGTGAACGGTGAGAACATTCCAGCCTTTGATTGCAGAGCATCCTCGCCGCCCCCGAAACCGGGCGGGAGCAGAACGCTCCGGGCACGTTGCGTGCCATGGAATCAACCTACGCGGAGTAGGGTTAATGCGACATTAACCATGCGCGTGTGTGGCCGAAATAGCCGTGGATGGGGACCATTGAGTCAAAAAAAGCCCGGATCGCGAGGATCCGGGCGAAGGGCGATCCACAATATGCGGACCGCGACGGGACTGTTGGCGGCGCCCCCTGCAGGCGGCGCCGCAATCACGCTTAGCTGGTGTGATAGGCGGCCTCGCCGTGCGAGGAGAGGTCGAGACCTTCACGCTCCGCCTCGACCGAGACGCGCAGGCCGACGATCGCATCGACTACCTTGTAGAGGATGAACGAGCCGATACCGGACCAAACGACCGTAACCAGGACGCCCTTGAGCTGCGCCCAGACCTGGGTTGCCGTGCCGGCGTAGCCGGCGGCGAAGTCGGCCGTGGAGTAGTCGACGATGCCGGCGCCACCGAGGGCCGGGTTGACGAGGATGCCTGTTCCGATCGCGCCGAGAATGCCGCCGACGCCGTGAATACCGAAGACGTCGAGGCTGTCGTCGTAGTTGAACTTGTTCTTCACCACGTCAACGAAGAAGTAGCAGACTGGCGAGACGATGAGGCCGAGCACGATCGCCCCCATCGGACCGGCAAAGCCGGCAGCCGGGGTAACGGCAACGAGACCCGCAACCGCACCCGAGGCGGCGCCGAGCATCGAGGCCTTGCCACGAACGAGCGTTTCAACCACGGCCCAGGAGACGATGGCGGCTGCGGTCGCCAGGAAGGTGTTGATCATGGCGAGAGCGGCATAGGCGTTGGCTTCGAGATTCGAGCCGGCGTTGAAGCCGAACCAGCCGACCCAGAGCAGCGAAGCGCCGACCATGGTGAGCGTCATCGAATGCGGAGCCATGATCTCCCGCTTGTAGCCCGTGCGCTTGCCCAGCAAGATGGCGCCGACGAGGCCCGCGATACCGGCATTGATGTGGACGACGGTGCCGCCGGCGAAGTCGATCGCGCCGAAGGAGAAGATCAGGCCGGTCGGAGCCGTATAGGCGCTCGGGCCACCCCAGAACCAGACCATGTGGGCGATCGGGAAGTAGACGAAGGTGACCCACAGGATGACGAAGAGCATGACGGCCGAGAACTTGATGCGCTCGGCGAAGGCGCCGACGATCAGAGCCGGCGTGATGCAGGCGAAGGTCATCTGGAACACCACGAAGACGTATTCAGGGATGAAGACGCCCTTGGAGAAGCTTTCCGCGAGCGTCGTCGTGTCGACGCCGGCCAGGAACATCTTCGAGAAGCCGCCGATGAAGGAGTTGAGCGAGCCGCCGTCGGTGAAGGCGAGCGAATAGCCGTAGGTGACCCAGATGATCATGACGACCGCGGTGATCATCAGGACCTGCATCAGCACCGACAGCATGTTCTTGGCGCGCACGAGACCGCCATAGAAGAGCGCAAGGCCGGGAACGGTCATCAGCAGGACGAGAATGGTCGACAGCAGCATCCAGGTGGTATCGCCCTTGTCCGGGACGGGCGTTGCGGCAGCCGCCTCGGCCGCGGCAGGCGCGGCCTCCTGGGCAAAGGCAACGACCGGCGCGAGCAAGGCGGCAGCGGTTGCGCCCACACGTCGAAGAGAGGTGGAAAGGTTGAATGACGACATCGAAAAAAGCTCCCTGAACGGCGCGGTTTACAGCGCTTCTGTGTCGGTTTCGCCGGTGCGGATTCGCACGGCGTGGTCGATCGAATAGACGAAGATCTTGCCGTCGCCGATCTGCCCGGTCTTGGCGGCCGAAGCGATGGCTTCGACGGCTTTGTCGACGATCTCCGTCGGAACCGCGATTTCGATCTTCAGCTTCGGCAGGAAGCTCACGGCGTATTCGGTGCCGCGGTAAATCTCGGTGTGCCCCTTCTGGCGGCCGTAGCCCTTCACTTCGGTCACGGTCAAACCCTGGATGCCAACGGCAGTAAGGGCGTCGCGGACCTCATCGAGCTTGAACGGCTTGATAATGGCCATCACAATTTTCATCGGTTTCCCATCCTTGTCTGCCTCCGGCCGGAGGCCTCTCTCCTTGCTGCTTAAGCGTCTGAAGCGCCGGGCAATTGGAAAATCACATTCAAGGGGCGTGCCAGATTCGATGGGAGGGCTTAAATTGAGGAAAAGACACGAAAAAACCACCTTTCAGGAGGGTGGGGCCCTGAAATGCCGAAAAAGACATCAATAAAACAGCCCAAAAAATGGGCAAAAATTAAAAAATGCTCAGTCTTTATTCAGTTGCCTTTTTGCGGATCAATCCTTCCTGTGCCACGGAGGCAATCAGAACGCCTGATCGATCGAACAGGCTGCCGCGCGTCATGCCGCGGGCGCAGTGCGCGCTCGGACTGTCCTGCGCGTAGAGCAGCCAGTCGTCCATCTTGCACGGGCGATGGAACCACATGGCATGGTCGAGGCTCGCGACCTGCAGGTTGCGGTCGAACACCGAGGTGCCGTGCGCGTAAAGCGACGTGTCGAGAAGCGTCATGTCGGAGAGATAGGCGAGAATGGCCGCCTGCAGATGCCGCTCGTCCGGTACCGCGCCGACGGCTTTCACCCACACGTCCTGGGTCGGCGGCAGCTTGTCGCGCGAGAAATAGTGCTCAACCGAGACGGGGCGGATCTCGATCGGCCGCGGCCGCTCCCAATAGCGGCGGATCGCTTCCGGCGCATGGACGAGAAACTTCTCCTTGAGTTCCTGCTCCCCCGGCAGCGTCTCGGGCATTGGCACGGCCGGCATGTCGAACTGATGCTCGAAACCGTCCTCGTCATATTGGAAGGAGGCCGACATCGCGAAGATCGCCTTGCCGTGCTGGATCGCCACCACGCGCCGCGTCGCGAAGCTCGATCCGTCGCGGATGCGGTCCACCTCGTAGATGATTGGAACGGAGGGATCGCCTGGCCTGAGGAAATAGGCGTGCAGCGAATGGACATAGCGGCCTTCGTCGACGGTGCGCTGGGCGGCGACCAACGATTGGCCGATCACCTGCCCGCCGAAGACCCGCTGCCATCCGACCTGGGGGCTTAGGCCCCGGAACAGATTCTCTTCGAGCTTTTCGAGATCAAGGATCGCGAGAAGCGCGTCCATGGGCGTGGCGGTTTCGGTGAGGCGCAACATTTTTCGGCGGTCTCCGATGGTAGGAACGGCGATGGCATTGATCTATATAGGCGGGAGACGATACTCAAGTGCGACGGGAGAGACAGGCGAATGATCGATGTACTGATTGCCGGAGGCGGCTATGTTGGCCTGTCGCTTGCCGTCTCGCTCAAGAAAGCCGCCCCGCACCTGCACGTCACGGTGGTCGACGGCGCGCCGGAGGATGCCTGGAGAAAAGACGAGCGCGCGTCGGCGGTCGCTTTGGCCGCGGAACGGATGCTCGATGTTCTCGGCGTCTGGAGCGCGATTGCCCCCGAAGCGCAGCCTATCCTCAGGATGGTCATCACCGATTCGAAGACGGCCGATCCGGTCCGGCCGGTCTTCCTGACCTTCGAAGGCGACGGCGGCGAAGGGCGTCCTTTTGCCCATATGGTGCCGAACACGGCCCTGGTGGGAGCGCTGCGCGACGCCTGCAAGGATTTCGGCATACCGGTCCGGCAGTCGACGATGGTTGAGAGCTTTACGAGCGGCGAGCACGCGGTCCACGTGACGCTCGCGGGCGGCGAAGAATTGCAGGCGCGCCTCCTGGTCGCCTGCGACGGCATCCGTTCGAAGCTGCGCGAGGCGGCCGGCATCAAGGTCGTGGAATTCGACTACGGCCAGTCCGGCATCGTCACAACGGTCGAGCATGAACGCCCGCACGGCGGCACGGCGGAGGAGCATTTCCTGCCGGCCGGGCCCTTCGCGACGCTGCCGCTCAAGAACAACCGTTCGTCGCTCGTCTGGACCGAGAGCACATATGATGCCGAACGCCTGGTGAAGGAGGACGATTTCATTTTCGAGGAGGAGCTGGAGCGCCGCTTCGGTCACAAGCTCGGCCATCTCAAGGTGGTCGGCGGCCGCCGGGCCTTTCCGCTCGGGCTGACGCTTGCCCGCGAGTTCATCGCACCGCGTTTCGCGCTCGCGGGGGATGCCGCGCACGGCATTCACCCGATCTCCGGCCAGGGGCTCAACCTCGGATTCAAGGATGCGGCGGCGCTCGCCGAAACCATCGTCGAGGCCGATCGCCTCGGCCTCGACATCGGCTCGCTTGCGGTTCTGGAGCGGTACCAGAGCTGGCGGCGTTTCGACACCGTCCGCATGGGCATCACGACGGACGTCCTCAACCGGCTCTTTTCAAACGACATCATGCCGCTTCGGGTCGTCCGCGACATCGGCCTCGGCCTCGTCGACCGCCTGCCGTCGCTCAAGAACTTCTTCATCCGCCAGGCGGCGGGGATTGCCGGCCGAGGCGATCCGCGCCTGCTCGCCGGCGAGCCGATCTGAACACGCCGGCTTTCATCTGTAGCCGTCCCTCATCCCGCTGCCGCGACCTTCTCCCCCGTCTTGACGGGGAGAAGGCTAATTTAGGGTGAGGGGCAATTCACTCCTGGGGTAATGGCGAGATTTCAGCGGTTCGTTGAGAATACTCAATCCTCAATCTTGCGCGCCTCGGAGACCAGCATGATCGGCACGCCGTCGCGGATCGGATAGGCGAGACGGGCCTTTTCCGAGATCAGTTCGTTGGCCTCCGCGTCATAGCTGAGCCGTCCCTTGCACAGAGGGCAGACGAGCAGTTCGAGGAGTTTCGGATCGACCTTGCTGGCGTTGACGTCCATGGTTTTCGTTACTGCAGGATATTGTCGAGATCGCCGAAGTTGCGGGCGAGCACGATCTCGGTGATCGCGATCAGCGTCTCGGCACGCGTCTTGAGGTCCGGCGCCTCCAGGAGCGCCTGCTTTTCAGCCGGCCCATAAGGCGACATCATCGCCATGGAATTGACCAACGTGCGGTTGCTCGCCCGCTCCACGCTTTCCCAATCCGCTTCGAGTTTGTTGGCGTCGAGATAAGCGCGGAAGGCTGCGAGAAGCGCTTCGCGGTCGACGAGGTTCTCATCGTCCGGACTTTCGAGATCGCTCGCAAAGGGACCAATGCGGAAGCGCCGGTAGCCGCGAACGGCCGCGACTTCGGCGAAGAGGCGAAAGCGGCAGACGCCGGTGAGCGAAGTGATGTAGCGTCCGTCGCCGGTCTCGGCGAAGGAGGTGATCCGGCCGATGCAGCCAACCTGGCAGAGCGCCGGCACGGCGGAGGCGTCGATCTCGTTCCGCCCCTCGGCAAAGGAGGGCTGGACGATGCCGATCAGCCGGTTGCCGGCGAGCGCATCGTCGAACATAGCAAGATAGCGTGGCTCGAAGATATTGAGCGGAAGCTGTGCGCCGGGAAGCAGGAGCGCGCCCGTTAAGGGAAATACCGGAAGTATCTCCGGCAGGTCCTGCGGACCGAGATAGCGCGCATTTCCGACATGCATTCTGATAACCCTGCAGATAGCGGCTGCTGCGTCCTACCGCCAGCGCCGAGCCACGTCCAAGAAATGGTGCATTCCGCAAAAATCTCAAGGGAGAAGACGCGGGATGGAGCGAAGGACGGCGAAAAAACCGGCGCTCGAGCGGGAGGTTACCACTTGAACAGGCCTAATGCATGTCGCCCAAAGCGTGCAGCGGTTTTGGGGCAACGACATGCACAAAAACAAAGGTCTAAAGCGCTTCGCGTGAATTCGTTTGAACGCGACGCGCTTTAGGATCCCGACGCAAAAAAGCCGGCCCCCGGGGGCCGGCTTCCAAGCGACGAAAACTCTCTTCTTCGGCTTACTGGCACGCCTCGATCTGCTTCAGCGCGGCCGAGATGCCGGATAGCGAGTAGGAGTAGTTGGTTTCCGTGCCCCTGCGGGACTTGGCGGTGACAGACATGGCCTTGCCGGATTTCATCGCGGCGACCAGGGCCGGTTCCTCGGCAGCGTTTTCGACCCAGGCGGAATTGCCCTTGGTGAACATGACGAAGGTGCGGCCGTCGATCACCACATTGACCTTCGAATTGTCCTGCAACTGGTAACCCATCATCGCCTGCGGCTCGTAGCTGATGTTCTGGCCGGGGCGCTGCGAGACGAGGAAGAAGATATCGCCGTGATCGACGCCGGCCGGGCTCTTCTCCTTCGGCACGGAGAGAACGTAGCAAACCTTGCCGTTGCCGGACTGGTAGGAATAGGCGCCCCAGGCGCTGAACTGCTGGATTCGCGTCGGCGATTGCGCGGAAGCCACGCCGGCTGCAGCCAGTACGAGTGCGAGTGCAGTTGCGATCTTTCTTACAAACATGGGGTTCCTGCCGCTTGTCTTGCTTACGTCGCCCGATACAGCCTCGGACGGGCAACGCATAGTCACGATTTGAATTTATTTTGACTTAATTCAGGTTACTAAACCGTCAACGATCCCGGAAAACCGCCCCTTTGCTTCCAGACGGGCTATCGCACGCGAGTACCGGTCCGCCCATCGCTGTGGCATCAAGGTCCTTCGCATACGGATTGCCGGTTCGGTCGACGTTGCTGCTGCAAGAGCCGTTGCCCGGTAGGAATCCTGTCTCAAATCTCATCGGGGAGCGGCCGCTCTGCTGCCTTCGCGGATTACTGCCCCTTTTCCCGGAATCTATGTCACAAAGAATCAGGCAAGAGTTTGACTTTCCGGCAGGAATGCGGCGCTTCATCGGGGCGGCGCCGCCGTCATTCGTCGGGGCGATCACGCATGGCCTCGTCGGCCTTCTGATAATGCGTCTCCTTGAGCTGGCCGCGGATTGCAGCAAAGGCAGCCGTAAGCACGGCGATGTCATCGGAGAAGCCGACGACGGCCAGCATGTCGGGCAGAAAATCGAGCGGCAGGACGAAGTAGGCGAGTGCCGCGAGCAGAATGCCGCGCGTGCGCGTCGGCGTGTTCGGATCGACGGCGCAATAATAGGCGGCGACAAGATCCCGGCTGAAGGGGATTTGCCGGGCCGCGCGGCGGAACGTCGGCCAGAAGCGGCGGCGGACCTTGCGCTCCCTGCGTTCCTGTTCGGATTCCTCGCCGGGGAGAAGAATTTCACCGATCTTGATGTCGTCCATCGCGTCCGTTCCGGTAATTCAAAGCGCTACAGCGATCTTTGCGCGTCAAATAGAATGCGCGGCGCCGTAGTATCGCAGCCTGATATGGGAAGGCCGGGCGCTATTTCAAATGGTCTGGCATGCGGCCCGAGGCCGCCCGATCCATTTTCGCCGCCAGCTTGAAATCGAGCTCCGTCAGGCCGTTCGCGTCATGGGTCGAAAGCGTGACATCAACGCGGTTGTAGACGTTGAACCATTCCGGGTGATGATCGAGTTTCTCCGCGGCCAGCGCGCATTGCGTCATGAAGGAGAAGGCCTCGACGAAATTGTTGAAGCGGAACGCCTTCCAGATCGAGGCGCCGTCTTCGGCAAGCACCCAGCCTTCCATCTTGTGCAGGTGCTCGGCGATGGCCGCCGCGTCCAATTTTTCCGGGCGCATGCTGTTCCTCCTCGCTGCGTCTTGTGTTTAACAACGACGTTGCGCCCGAGAAAGTTCGGGCGCAACTCCGCCGCGCCTACTGCATGTTTCCTTAAATCCTAGCCGATTTAAGGATAAAAACATGCAGCAATTCAAAATGCTACAGCGACCTTTGCGCGTCTGTGAGACGCGCGGCGCTGTAGGGCCACTCGCTCGAATAAGATGAAACCGGTCAGAATTCTCTTTGTTTGTCTCGGCAATATCTGCCGCTCACCGCTTGCGGAAGGCGTGATGCGCGGGCTCGCGAAGCGGGCCGGCTGCGGGCAGGCGGTCGTGGTCGATTCCGCCGGCATCGGTGCCTGGCACGTCGGCGATCCGCCCGACCGTCGATCGATCGCGATTGCGCGGGCGCAGGGGATAGACATCGCGGGCTTACGCGGTCGCAAGATAGCGGTGGCGGATTTCGCCGCGTTCGACCTCATCCTCGGAATGGGCGGAAGCAATGTGCGCGACCTCAGGAGGCTAGCGCCGCCGGCCGCGGCGCACAAGGTGCATCTCTTCCTGCACTATGCCCAAGGCCGCAACGAAGATGTTCCGGACCCCTATTACCAGGCGGCAGAAGCCTTCGAAGCGCTCTACCAGGCGCTTGAAGCGGGCTGCTCCTCATTGCTCGCGAAGCTCGAACGCACTTCGTGAAGCGGGAAGACCTCTTCCGTCAGATAGGGCCCACCACCGACGGAATCGCGCGACGATAGCAGGACGAAACGCGAGACGGCGAAGGGCGCGGTGAGGAAGTTGCCGCGTCCGGAGAGATATTCGACGACATCCTCGACGCGCGAGGAACGCAGCCGCGCGAGTGTGACATGCGGGGTGAACTTGCGCGGATCCGGGGCGAGCCCGATGCGCTGGCAGATGCGTTCGATCTCCGCCTGGAGCGCATACATTTCCGGGCTGTTGCTGACGCCGGCCCAGACCGAATGCGGCTTCTTCGAGCCGAAGGCGCCGGTGCCCGAGAGTTGAAGCTGGAACTCGGGCCGTTCGATGCGGTCAAGTCTGTCGATGATCTCGTCGGCGGTGCGCCAGTCGACGTCGCCAATGAAGCGCAGGGTGATGTGATAGTTCTCCACATCGATCCAGCGAGCTCCGGGAAGACCTCCGCGCAGCAGAGAAAGACTCATTGCTGCATTGCGCGGAATTTCGAGGGCGGTGAATAGTCTCGGCATGGCGAGCTCCCCGAATCTCTTGCAGATAACTCAGCGAATCACGCATCGCACCTGCACGCAACCATTATTTGATACTGCGAAACATTAACTTTCTCTTAACTGTGGATGCGTGGTCATTCTCCTTTCGCAAGCGAGTGGACGAAAAGCTCGGCCGTCGGCAGAAAGCGCTCGACCATAATGCCGATCCCGTCACCGTTCGGGTGCATGCCGTCCTCGAGCTTCAGGCCCGCCTCGGTCACGACACCATCGAGGAAGAAAGGGTAGAAGACGAGATTGTGTTCCTTGGCGAGCTCCGGAAAAATCGGGTTGAAGCGCGACGCGTATTCCGCCCCCATGTTCGGCGGCGCCAGCATCCCTGTGAGCAAGACGGCGATGCCGCGTTCCTTGAGCCGCACGATCATCGCTTCGAGGTTCTTGCGCGTTTCCTCCGGCGGGATCCCGCGCAAGGCGTCATTGGCGCCGAGTTCGAGGATAACACCCTTGGTACCGTCCGGCACGGACCAGTCGATGCGGGCGAGACCGCCGGACGTCGTGTCGCCCGAGACGCCCGCATTGGCGATGGTCACGTCGAGCCCCTTGTCCCTCAGCGCCTTCTCGAGGCGCGCCGGAAAAGCGTCCTCCGGCGGAAGCTGAAACCCGGCCATGAGGCTGTCGCCGAAGCCGATCAGGCTCACGCTCTCGGCGCGCGCGGTCGCCGATAACGCGATTGTCATTGCGAGGCTCAAGAAAAACGGGAGAAAGTCTTTTAAAGCCATAAGTTCGTTCCTAGGTTCAGGACCTCGATCGGGGCAATCGTTTCGTCGGCCTTATCAGATTTCATATAGGACTATTCGGCGTGGCAAAAACCATCATCGAGCTGAAAAATGCGGAGCTGACTCTGGGCGAGGCGGCAGCCTCGGTGCATGTGCTGAAGGGTGTGAGTCTTGCGATCGAAGCGGGTGAATCGGTCGGGATCGTCGGCCCTTCCGGGTCGGGAAAATCGACGCTCCTGATGGTCATGGCCGGGCTGGAGCGGCTCGACAGCGGCGAAATCATCATCGACGGCACGAGCCTCCACCGGTTGAACGAGGACGCGATCGCCGACTTCCGCGGCCGCAATATCGGTATCGTCTTCCAGTCTTTCCACTTGATCCCGAACATGACGGCGCTCGAGAATGTCGCAGTGCCCCTGGAGCTCGCCAATATCCCCAACGCCTTCGACATAGCACGTCGGGAACTCGTCGCGGTGGGGCTCGGCGAGCGCCTGACGCATTATCCCGGGCAGCTTTCGGGCGGTGAGCAGCAGCGCGTGGCGATCGCCCGCGCGCTGGCGCCGTCGCCGAAGCTCCTGATCGCCGACGAGCCGACGGGCAATCTCGACGCCGAAACCGGCCGGCAGATCGCCGACCTCATCTTTGCCGAACAGCGCGAGCGCGGCATGACGCTCGTGCTCGTCACGCATGACGCGGCGCTTGCCGGGCGCTGCGACAGGCAGGTCCGGGTGCGCTCCGGCGAAATCGTCTCCGATGCCGGAGCCGAATTGCTCACGACTTCCGTCCGGCAGGGAGTCGCATCCGCATGAGCGAGGCAATTGCCGTTCGCCGTCTCCGCCCGCTCCTTGCCCTCCGGCTGGCGCTCCGGGAAATGCGCGGGGGGTTGAAGGGCTTCTATATTTTTCTCGCCTGTATCGCGCTCGGAACAGCGGCGATCGCAGGCGTCAACTCGCTGTCGCAGTCGATCAGCGCGACGATCGCCTCGCGGGGGCAGGAACTCCTGGCCGGCGATATCCGCTTCGAGCTCAACAACCGGGTGGCGACCGCTGAGGAGCGCGCTTTCCTCGACAGCCACGGCGCGGTTTCGGTGTCGGCGGGGCTGCGCTCCATGGCGCGGCTTGCCGATGGCTCGAACCAGGCGCTCGTCGAGCTCAAGGCCGTCGACCGCGCCTATCCTCTTTACGGCACGCTCGAAAGCGAGCCGGCCAAGCCGCTTGCCGAATTGCTGGCAAGGCAAGGCGATGCGTTCGGTGCCGTCGCTGCACCGCTGCTGCTCGAACGTCTTGGCATCGCGCCGGGCGCGGAAATCCTGCTCGGCAATGCGCGGATCCGGATCGACGCCACGCTCGTGCGCGAGCCGGACGCGGTTTCCGACGGTTTCGGCTTCGCTCCCCGGCTGATGATTTCCGACGAGGCGCTTGCCGCCTCCGGGCTGGTGCAGACCGGCAGCCTTGTCGAGCACAGCTACAAAGTCCGTGTGCCCGACCCCGTGCAGGTGAGACTGATCCGCACGCAAGCGGAGACGCGCTTCCCCTCCGCCGGCTGGTCGATCCGCACCAGCGGCAATGCCGCTCCGTCGCTCAACGCCAATATCACCCGTTTTTCGCAGTTCCTGACGCTCGTCGGGCTGACGGCCCTTATCGTCGGCGGCGTCGGCGTTGCCAATGCCGTGCGCTCCTATCTCGACGGCAAGCGCAGCGTGATCGCGACCTTCAAATGCCTCGGCGCGCCGGCGTCGCTGGTTGCGATGATCTATCTTGCGCAGATATTGATGATCGCGCTGATCGGCATTGCGATCGGCCTCGTGCTTGGCGCCTTGATCCCCTTCATCGCCGCGCAATTCCTCGCCGATGTGCTGCCGATCTCCACTTCGTTCGAGCTCTATCCGTCGGCGCTCGGCCTCGCGGCGCTTTTCGGCCTTCTGACGGCGCTCGCCTTCGCCGTTCTGCCGCTTGGCCGCGCGCGCCGGGTGCCGGCGACGGCGCTCTTCCGACAGCAGGGTTTCGAGCCTTCGGGCTTTCCCGCCTGGCCCTATCTTCTCGGAGCCTCCGGCTGTCTGGCGGCGCTTGCGGGGCTTGCCGTCTGGACGGCGTACGACCGCTACATCTCGCTGATCTTTCTCGGTGCGATCGCCTTCGCCTTCATCGTGCTGCGCGGCGTGTCGCTCCTCATATCCTGGCTCGCGCGGCGCAGCCCGCGTGTCCGTTCGCCGGCGCTGAGACTGGCGATCGGCAATATCCACCGGCCGGGCGCGCTGACGCCTTCGGTGGTGCTGTCGCTCGGGCTCGGCCTCGCGCTGCTGGTGACGCTGGCGCTGATCGACGGCAATCTCAGGCGCGAGCTCACCGGAGACATGGCGGAGCGCGCGCCCAACTTCTTCTTCGTCGATATTCAGGGCAGCGAGATCGAAGGTTTTCGCTCTCTGCTCCACGAGGCAATGCCGGGAGGCAAGGTCGTCGAGGTGCCGATGCTGCGCGGCCGCATCATCGCTTTCAACGGTGAGGACGTAAACAGCCGAAATGTGCCTCCGGGCGGCCAGTGGGTGCTGCGCGGCGACCGCGGCATCACCTATGCCAAGAGGAAGCCGGAGAACTCGACGCTTACCGAAGGCGCCTGGTGGCCCGAGGACTACAGCGGCGAGCCGCTCGTGTCGTTCTCGGCGGAAGAGGCCGGCGAGCTGGGTCTGAAGCTCGGCGATACGGTCACCGTCAACGTGCTCGGCCGCAATATCACGGCCCGGATCGCCAATTTCCGCGAGGTCGAGTGGGAATCGCTGTCGATCAACTTCGTCATGGTGTTCTCTCCGAACACGTTTGCCGGCGCGCCGCATGCGTGGCTCGCGACCATCATCGATCCCGATGCCACGGCGCGAGAGGAGGCGGCGGTGCTGAGAACGGTGACGAATGCCTATCCGACGATCACCAGCGTACGCGTCAAGGACGCGCTCGACATCGTCAACACGCTGCTCGGCCAGCTCGCTACGGCGATCCGCGCCGCTGCTGCCGTCGCGCTCGTCGCATCCATCCTCGTGCTCGCCGGCGCGCTTGCCGCCGGCAATCGTGCCCGCATCCATGACGCCGTGGTCCTGAAGACGCTCGGCGCAACGCGGGGAACGCTGATCCGCGCCTTCAGCTACGAATATGTCATCCTCGGCCTGGCGACGGCCGTGTTCGCGCTGTTTGCCGGCGGCGTTTCGGCCTGGTTCGTCGTCAGCCGCATCATGACGCTGCCGTCGAGCTTCCTGCCGGACGTGGCCGTTGCCACGATTGTAATCGCGCTCGTCGTAACGGTCGGCATCGGGCTCGCCGGAACATGGCGCATCCTCGGACAGAAAGCCGCTCCGGTGCTGCGCGAACTGTAAACTTAAATCGGCGTGAACGGGACGGTTTTGCCGTCTCCCATTCGCTCATGGTGACTCGTCGCGAAAAGAATGCTAAAGCGCCCGGCAAATTCAGAGCTTCGCGCGCCCGTCGAGCGCACCTTAAGGCTCACCCGATTTTCAATTCGATGACTGGGACTTGATCCGGACCGTTCTCCGGACACCCCCTCGCTGTACGGACAGGACGACACGAGCATGGCAGCCACAGAAATCTTGAGCAGGGCGGACATCGTCAAGGCGCCGGAGGTGCGCGTCGTGCCGCGGACTGAAAAGCCGTCGCTGATCGGCCTCTTGCGCGAGGACATGGCGAAGCTGCTTGTCGAGAGGGGCGTGCCCGAGCGTCAGGTCAAGATGCGCGTCAGCCAGCTCTGGCATTGGCTCTATGTCCGCGGCGTTTCGGACTTCGATCAGATGTCGAACGTCTCCAAGGACATGCGTGAGATGCTGAAAGAGCATTTCACCGTCGCCCGGCCGGAGATCGTCGAGGAGCAGGTCTCGAACGACGGGACGCGCAAGTGGCTCCTGCGCTTTCCGCCGCGCGGCGCCGGTCGGCCGGTTGAGATCGAGACCGTCTATATCCCCGAGGAAGGCCGCGGTACGCTCTGCATTTCGAGCCAGGTCGGCTGCACGCTCACCTGCTCCTTCTGTCATACCGGCACGCAGAAGCTCGTGCGCAACCTGACCGCCGAGGAGATTCTCTCGCAGCTTCTCCTGGCGCGCGACCGGCTCGGCGACTTCCCCGAGCGCGACACGCCGCAGGGTGCGATCGTGCCGGCAGAAGGCCGCAAGATCACCAATATCGTCATGATGGGCATGGGCGAGCCGCTCTACAATTTCGAGAACGTTAAGACGGCGCTCCTGATCGCCTCGGACGGCGACGGCCTTTCTCTCTCGAAGCGCCGCATCACCCTTTCGACCTCCGGCGTCGTTCCGGAGATTTACCGCACCGGCGAGGAAATCGGCGTGATGCTGGCAATCTCTCTGCATGCCGTCAAAGACGAGCTGCGCGACATGCTGGTGCCGATCAACAAGAAATATCCGCTGAAGGAGCTGATGGAGGCCTGCCGCGCCTATCCGGGGCTTTCGAACGCCCGGCGCATCACCTTCGAATATGTGATGCTGAAGGACGTCAACGACAGCCTGGAAGACGCCAAGGAGCTGGTGAAGCTCCTGAAGGGCATTCCGGCGAAGATCAATCTCATCCCTTTCAATCCCTGGCCGGGCACCAATTACCAGTGCTCGGACTGGGAGCAGATCGAAGCTTTCGCCGACTTCATCAACCAGGCCGGCTACGCCTCGCCGATCCGCACGCCGCGCGGCCGCGACATCCTCGCCGCCTGCGGCCAGCTCAAGTCGGAATCGGAACGCATGCGCAAGGTCGATCGCCTCGCCTTCGAGGCGATGATGATCGCCAATCATGGCGAGGACTAATCTTTCGCCCAAATGCGGCGCAGCGGCCATCGGGATCGATGAAGAAGTTTGATGGATGAAGCAGTTTCCATCGATTGATTTCACCCCTTCGCTTTCCTAAGAAGGCGGCGAAATCATTCCTGAGCGGGATGCGGAAGGCGCGACGCTATCCGAAATCCCTTGCCAAAATCGGAGGACACCCATGCGTTCGCTTCTCATCGCGCTTGCCGCCACGGTAGCGCTTTCCCTGCCGGCGCACGCCGACGAAGTCACGGTTGCCGTGACGGCGATCGTCGAACATCCGGCGCTCGACGCTGCCCGCGACGGCGTGAAGGATGCGCTTGCCGCAGCCGGCTACAAGGAGGGCGAGAACCTGAAGTTCATCTACGAGTCGGCCCAGGGCAATCCCGCGACCGCCGCGCAGATCGCCCGCCAATTCGCTGGCGAGGCGCCGAGCGTCATCGTGCCGATCTCGACGCCGTCGGCCCAGGCCGTGGTCTCCTCCACCCGCGACATCCCGGTGGTCTTCACCGCCGTTTCCGATCCGCTCGGCGCACAGCTCGTCAAGGATATGGAGAAGCCCGGTGGCAACGTCACCGGCCTTTCCGACATGTCGCCGGTCGCCGAGCATGTGGCGCTGATCAAGGAGATCCTGCCGGAGGCCAAGTCGATCGGCTATCTCTACAACTCCGGCGAGGCAAATTCCGTCTCGCTGCTGGCGGCGCTCAAGACGGAAGCGGAAAAGGCCGGCCTGACCGTGGTCGAATCCGCCGCGACGAAATCGGCCGAAGTCCAGGGTGCCGCCCGCGCGCTCGTCGGCCGCGCCGACGTGATCTACGTCCCGACCGACAACACGATCGTGTCCGCGCTCGAAGGCGCCGTCGCCGTCGCCGAGGAAAGCAAGCTGCCGCTCTTCACCGCCGATACGGATTCCGTCTCCCGCGGTGCGATCGCCGCCCTCGGCTTCAACTACTACGATGTCGGCAAGCAGACCGGCGAAGTGGTCGTCCGTGTTCTCAAGGGCGAAAACCCGGGCGACATCGCCGTCAAGGTTGCCGACGGCACCGACCTCGTGATCAACAAGGGGGCTGCCACCCGCATGGGTGTCACGCTGCCTGAGAGCGTCGTCGGTCGGGCGACCCGCACGATCGAATAACAACTACGGCCTTTCGAACCAGAGTTTGTTGCCTTTTTGCCGCCCCCGTTCCATACGGGGGCGGTTCGCTTATCGAGCGGGATGAGGAAAGTGCGCATCCCGCGCCAACTTCAGAATGCGTGTTCCGCGTGCGTCTTGAGCCTGCGGAGCATCGGAGAAGAGGACTACCGGCGTTGAGTCAAATCGCTTTCTGGGGAGCCGTGGAACTGGGGCTCGTCTATGCCTTCGTCGCCGTCGGCGTGTTTCTCGCTTTCCGGGTGCTCGATTT
The DNA here is from genome assembly GCF_000513895.2 of Ensifer sp. WSM1721. Classification (GTDB taxonomy): domain Bacteria; phylum Pseudomonadota; class Alphaproteobacteria; order Rhizobiales; family Rhizobiaceae; genus Sinorhizobium. The sequence goes on along the minus strand of NZ_CP165782.1, from coordinate 3,113,969 downwards.
TCCCGACCTGACCGTCGACGGGTCGTTTCCGCTCGGCGCCGCCGTTACCGCGGTGCTGATCATCGCCGGCCTAGACCCATGGCTCGCCGCAGCGGTGGCAATGGTCGCCGGGGCGACCGCGGGCATTGTCACGGCGCTTCTGAACGTCAGGTTCAAGATCCTGAACCTGCTTGCCTCGATCCTGACGATGATTGCACTCTTCTCCGTCAACCTTCGCGTCATGGGCAAGCCGAACGTCGCGCTAATCAATGCCGATACGATGCTTTCGCCCTTCTATGGCCTCGGTTTGCGGGACTTTTACGTGCGGCCGCTTTTCGTCGGCATTCTGGTGCTCGTCGCCGTCGTCCTCGTCTGGCGCTTCCTCGAAAGCGACGCGGGGCTCGCGATGCGGGCGACCGGTGCCAATGCACGCATGGCGCGGGCGCAAGGCGTCGATACCAGCCGGCAGATCTATCTCGGCATGGCGATCTCCAACGCGCTCGTCGCTTTCGGCGGCGCGCTCTTTGCCCAGACCAACGGCTTTGCCGACGTGACCTCGGGCGTCGGCACCATCGTCGTCGGGCTCGCCGCCGTCATCATCGGCGAGACGCTTTTCGGCGCGCGCGGCATCCTCATTGCGCTTGTCGGCTGCGTGTTCGGATCGATCCTCTATCGCATCGCCATTCAGGTGGCGCTCTCGACCGACACGCTCGGCCTGCAGGCCTCCGACCTCAATTTCGTGACCGCGGTGCTCGTCACCGTCGCGCTCATCCTCCCCCGTCTGCGCCGCAGAGGTGCCGCATGATCAAGCTCGAGAACATCCAGGTCATCTTCGGCAAGGGCACGCCGCTGCAGAAACAGGCGCTGAACGGCGTCAGCCTGACGATCGAGGAAGGTTCCTTCGTCACCGTGATCGGTTCGAACGGCGCCGGCAAGTCGACGCTGCTCGGTGTGCTCGCCGGCGATGTGTTGCCGAGCGGCGGCCGCGTGACGATCGGCAGCACGGACGTGACGCGCAAGGGTACGGCCGCCCGCGCCGGCCTCGTCGCCCGCGTCTTTCAAGATCCGCTCGCCGGCAGTTGCGGCGCCCTCTCGATCGAGGAGAACCTGGCGCTTGCCGCCAGGCGCGGCGAGAGCCGCGGCCTGACGCCGGCACTCGGATCGAGGCGGCGCGAACTTTTCCGCGAGCGCATCGCCGAGCTCAATCTCGGCCTCGAAAACCGCATGCGCGACCGTATGGATCTGCTTTCGGGCGGTCAGCGCCAGGCGGTCTCGCTGGTGATGGCGACGCTCGCCGGTTCCGAAGTGCTGCTGCTCGACGAACACACCGCGGCGCTCGACCCGGGCATGGCCGAGTTCATCATGAATCTCACGCAGAAGATTGTCTCGGAACGCAAGCTGACGACGCTGATGGTGACGCATTCGATGCGCCAGGCGCTCGACTTCGGCCATCGCACCGTCATGCTGCACGGCGGCGAGATCGTGCTCGACGTCGCCGGCGACAGCCGCAAGACGCTGCAGGTCGAGGATCTGATCGCTATGTTCCGCCGCATCCGCGGCCAGACGCTCGACGACGATGCGCTGCTGATCGGCTGAGGAGCCGCGCCGGCCTCGCGTTCCGTCGCCATTGCCCCTCATCCGGCCTGCCGGCCACCTTCTCCCGGCATGCGGGGCGAAGGGGACTCGCGGCGCCCTCTCAAGCCCCCCTCTCTCCGCTCGCGGGGAGAGGGATAGGGTGAGGGGAAACTCGTGGCTGCGATTTGTCCTTGAATCGGTGTTCCGGCTAAGAACCCCGGAACGCCGTGACCTCGATTTCGATCAACATTTCCGGGCGGATGAGATCGCAGACGATCATGGTGGCGGCCGGGCGGATATCGCCGAAGACCTCTCCGAAGATCGGGAAGACCCGATCGGCGAAGCTCGCATCGGTGACGTAATAGTGGTTGCGCACGACATCGGAGAGCGAGAAGCCCGCTTCTCTCAGTGCACCCTCGATCGTCCTCAGGCAGTTGCGCGCCTGTTCCTCCACCGTCTCCGGCATGATCATGGTGGCGTAGTCGTAACCGGTGGTGCCGGAGACGAAGCACCAGTCGCCCTTGACGACGGCACGCGAATAGCCTGCCGTCTTTTCAAAGGGCGAACCGGAGGAGATGCGCTTCAGCGTCATCCGCCGGCTCAGGCCCAGGGGCGTGAGGTGGCGTTTGCCTTCTCGAAATTGTCGATGGCGCCGCCCTTTTCGAGCGTCAGGCCGATGTCGTCAAGACCGTTCAGCAGGCAATGGCGCTTGAAGGCATCGATCTCGAACTTGATTGAGCCGCCGTCCGGGCCGGTGATTTCCTGCGCTTCGAGATCGACCGTGAGGATGGCGTTGGAGCCGCGGCTGGCGTCGTCCATCAGCTTGTCGAGGTTCTCCTGGCTGACGACGATCGGCAGGATGCCGTTCTTGAAACAGTTGTTGTAGAAGATGTCCGCAAAGGACGTCGAGATGACGCAGCGGATGCCGAAATCGAGGAGCGCCCAGGGCGCGTGCTCGCGAGAGGAGCCGCAGCCGAAATTGTCGCCGGCGACGAGGATCTTGGCGTTCTGGTAGGCCGGCTTGTTGAGAACGAAATCCGGGTTCGCCGTGCCGTCCTCGTTGTAGCGGGCTTCGGCGAAAAGGCCCTTGCCAAGACCGGTGCGCTTGATCGTCTTCAGGTAATCCTTCGGAATGATCATGTCCGTGTCGATGTTGACGACGGGCAGGGGGGCGGCAACGCCGGTGAGCTTGACGAACTTGTCCATGACTTGGGCCTTCGATTTCAGCGGAAATATTGCAAAAGCGTTTAGATCAGTTTTGCGCCGAAATGAAGGAGAATCTGCTTTCGCTGGCCGCAGGCCGCGAAGGTGGAACCGAATGCGGGCGAAAACCGCCTCGCACCTTTCCTCATCCTGCTCTCAGAGATCGATGATCGTGCCGCGCCCGTCGTTCCAGATCCGCATTTCGCGCTCAGCGCCGGTCGGATTCGTGCGGGCATGGACATGCACCGGCCGCCGGTTGAACTTTGCGGCGATCGCGCTGCCGATAGCGACGACGGCGGCGATGCCGGCGAGCGCCAGGGCGAGCGAGGCGGTGAAGACGAAGGCCACGAGCGTGACTGTGATGGCTACGGCCGTGAAGAGAACAGAGCGGATGCTTTGCATGATCGTCACCTTTCTATCGGGCATGTGGGTGCTGGATGGATGGCTTACAAGAGGGGCCAATTCGTGTCCGCTTGCGCAAAAATTGAAAGGCGGGCACAACGGGTGGCATGACAAGAGCGATCGACCATCATCCCGTGCGGTTGCGCCGTTCGGTGCTCTCGGTTCCGGCCGACAACCCGCGCGCGCTCGCCAAAGTGCGCGATCTCGCGGCAGATGCCGTGATCTTCGACCTCGAGGATGCCGTCTCGCCGGAACGCAAGGCTGAGGCCCGCGATGCGCTCGTCCGGCACCTTGCCGGGAACCGGCCAGAGGGCGAAGCGATCATCCGCGTCAACGCGGCGGGGTCCGGCTTCGGCGAAGCGGACCTCGCCGCCGCTCTTGCCGCGAAGCCCGACGCGATCCTCTTGCCCAAGGTGGAAAGCCCGGCCGATATCCAAGCCGTGCTCGACTGGCTTGCGGAAAAGGACGCCCCGGAAAGCCTGAGGCTCTGGGCGATGATCGAGACGCCGCGCGGGGTCATCAACGCGCCGGCGATCGCCGAGGTTGGCCGCACCTCCGGCGGTAGGCTCGATTGCTTCGTCGTCGGCTTGAACGACCTTCGCAAGGAGACGAGCGTTCCAGCCCTTGCCGGCCGCACCTATCTCATCCCTTGGCTGATGCAGATACTCCTTGCCGCTCGCGGCAGCGGGCTCGACGCCATCGACGCGGTCTTCAACGATTTCCGCGATCAGGAGGGGCTCGAGGCGGAGTGCCGGCAGGGGCGCGAGATGGGCTATGACGGCAAGATGCTGATCCATCCGGCGCAGATCGATGAGGCCAACCGGTGCTTCGGCATCGATGAGGCCGCGGTCGAGGAGGCGCGGGCGATCATCGATGCTTTTGCGCTGCCGGAGAATGCGGGCAAGGGCGTGATCAACCTTGACGGCCGTATGGTCGAACGACTGCATTTCGAGCAGGCGGTAAAGCTCGCCGCCAAGGCGTACATCATCGAAAAACGAAAGGCAAAACTTTGAAACTCTATCGCTTTCTCACCGGTCCCGACGACGCTTCGTTCTGCCACAAGGTGACGGCGGCCTTGAACCAGGGATGGACGCTGCACGGCTCGCCCACCTACGCCTTCAATGCCGATACCCAGCATATGCAGTGCGGTCAGGCGGTGGTGAAGGAGGTGGAGGGCAAGGACTACGATCCGGACATGAAGCTGTCGGAGCAGTAGGGATCGTTGATGAATGGGATCTGCCCCTCTCCTCGGGTTTAACTCGAAGACTAGCCCTCTCCCCGCGCGCGGGGAGAGGGGATTTTGTGCCGGGGCATTGCCGCGAGTCTCCTTCGCCCCGCTTGCGGGGAGAAGGTGGCCGGCAGGCCGGATGAGGGGCAAATACGGACGGAAGCGGCTTCAGCCGCCGACGTGTTCCACACTCGCCTCGATCCGCTCCATGTCGTCGTCGGAAAGGCCGAAATGGTGGCCGATCTCGTGGATCAGCACATGGGTGATGATGTCGCCCAGCGTTTCCTCGTTTTCCGCCCAGTAATCCAGGATCGGGCGGCGATAGAGCGTGATCCGGTTCGGAAACTCGCCGGTCTCCATGGTGAAGCGTTCGCCGATGCCGCGGCCTTCGAAGAGGCCGAGCAGGTCGAAGGGCGTCTCGAGCGCCATGTCTTCGAAGACGTCGTCACTCGGAAAATCGGCGACTTCGATAATGAGATCCGTCGTCAGCTTGCGGAATTCCTGAGGCAGATGGCTGTAGGCTTCAAACGCGAGCTGCTCGAATGTGGAAAGCGTCGGTGCGTGGCGTTCCCGCCAATCATCGGTCTGGTCAATGCGGGCCATGGGCACTCCTTGTTGCCCTCATATAGCGATTTTGCCTTTGTTTTTCGAGTGTCGAATTTTGCCCGGGCAGGATGAGGAATAAATTCTCGTGCCTGGCTGTTGACTCTTCCGGCAAGCTCTGGAATCCATAAGAACATAACATGAACAAATGTGGGGAGTTGACCGTCATGGCCGGGAACGGCATGCAACGGCAAACCGTTCTTTCCCTTCGCGAGACCATTGCGCGGATCGAGGACCGCAGACTGCCGGGATGCGTCCGGGCGGCGAGCGCGGCCGACCCCGCCGGCTTTCGGGGCGAGAAGGAGGAGGCCTCCCGCCGCAAGCTCCTGCCCGTAGGGGTCCCGCAGCTCGATGACGCCCTCAAGGGCGGGCTGCCGCTCGAGGGCATGACGGAAATCCGCAATGCCGAAACCCGCGATGCGGGTGCGGCCGCCGGTTTCGTCGCGGCGCTTGCGGCGCTCTATCAGCGGGAGAAAAAGGAGAAGGGACATCTGGCGCCGATTCTGTGGATCAGTCAGGCCCTTGCCTGCCAAGAAGCGGGCCATCCCTATGCGCCGGGGCTCGCGTCCTACGGTCTCGATGCCGAGCGCTTCCTCTTCGTCTCGGTGCGCACGGTCAAGGATGCGCTCTGGATCACCGAGACGGCACTCTCGGTGCCGGTCTTCGCCGCGGTAGTTCTCGAAATCCGCGGCAATCCGGCCTGTCTGGCCTTAAGCGAGAGCCGGCGCCTGCATGTCAGGGCCCGGGCGGGCGGTATGCCTCTCCTCGTCTTCCGCCAAGCGGGCGAGGAGGAGGCGAGCAGCGCCTTCTTCCGGTTCCAGGTCAAGCCGGCCTCGGCCGGCGAACGCCCTCTTCCCGATGGTTCGGTGCTTTGCGGCAGCATCGGCCATCCCGCCTTTCACCTCCTTGTCGAAAAAAGCAGGGCTTACGCCCCTCTCGACATCTTTCTGGAATGGAACGCCCATGACCGCCGCTTCTACCCCCTCGACGAGCGCCGGAGCGCCGCTCTTCAGACAGACGACAAGCCAGCGAATCCTGTCGATCCACTTCCCGCATCTGCCGGCCGATCGGGTCGCGCGCAGCCGTTGGGGCGCCTCGTGGCTTTCGCGCGGGCGTCCTGACCATCCGCCCGTCGTCTTCGCCGCCAAGATCGACAATGCCATGCGCCTCATCGCGCTTGATACGCTTGCGGAGAGGATAGGCCTGAAGCGCGGCCAGGGAGCGGCGGAAGCCCGCGCCATGTGTCCCTCGCTCGACGTGATCGCCGCTGATCCTTCGGCGGATCAAGCCTTTCTGGAAGCGCTTGCGGATTGGTGCGATCGCTATACGCCGCTCGTCGCACTCGACGGCACGGACGGCCTGTTCCTCGACATCACCGGCTGCGCGCATCTCCACGGCGGCGAGAAGGCGCTGGTCAGCGATGTTCTGTCGCGGCTGTTTTCGCTCGGCGTCGAGGCGCGGGCGACCGTTTCCTCTTCCGCCGGCCTCTCCTGGGCGGCTGCCCGCTACGGCAAGGACGCCGTCATCGCGCCCGAGGACGCAGACCGCGTTCTTGCACCCTTGCCGGTCACGGCGCTACGTCTGCCGGCGGAAACCGCGGCCGCGCTCGAACGGGTCGGGTTGAAAGAGGTGGGCGATCTTCTCGAAGCGCCGCGCGCGCCGCTCGCCCGCCGTTTCGGCTCCTGCCTTCTCCTCAGGCTCGATCAGGCGAGAGGCCTTGAGGACGAACCTCTTTCTCCTCGTCTGCCTGTGCCGAGTTTCTCCTCCGAGCGCCGGCTCGCAGAGCCGCTTCAGGATGAGGAATACATACTCGAATTGACCCGGCATCTCGCCAAGGATGTCCGTTCCTCGCTGGAACGACACGGCGAAGGCGGGCGGCTCTTCGAGCTCCTCCTGTTTCGTGTCGACGGCCGGGTGTTCCGCGTTCGGGCACATGCGGCCGTGCCCTTGAACGATGCCGATCGCATCGCCGCCCTCTTTCGCGAGCGATTGCAGGCGGTCCATGACGATCTCGATGCCGGATATGGCTTCGAAATCCTCAGGCTTGCGGTCATCAGAAGCGAAAGGCTCGATCCGGCGCAAGAGGATTTTTCCGGCGTTGCCGATGAAAGCCAGCCGCTGGCGGCCTTTATCGACAAGGTTTCCGCCCGTTTCGGGCCGGATTGCCTGATGCAGGCAGCCCTTTTCGAAAGCCACCTGCCGGAGCGGGCGGGCGGGTTTGCACCCTTGAGAGACGTGGCCGCGGCCATGAGGCCTTCCGCCCTTGAAGGCAAGGCCATCCCTGAAAACCGCCCGCTTCGGATTTTCGCACATCCTGAACGGGTGGAGGCGACAGCCGAAGTGCCGGACGGCGCCCCGCGCAGCTTCAACTGGCGAAAGACCCACTATCGCGTCGCCCGCGCCGAGGGACCGGAGCGCATCGCCGCCGAGTGGTGGATCGATGGCGAGGCCCATCCGACGCGCGATTATTTCCGGGTCGAGGATCAGGAAGGCCGCCGTTTCTGGCTGTTCCGCGAAGGCCTTTACGGAAGGGAGGTTTCCACGGCTCGCTGGTTCATGCACGGAGTTTTCGCATGAGCGCGGATCCTGTCTTCCACGAGCTTGGTGCACGCACGAATTTCTCCTTCCTCGAAGGAGCGGCGCCGGCCGAGGAGATGATCGTCTTCGCCAAGAAGGTCGGGCTTTCAGGTCTCGGCATTGCCGATCGCAACAGTGTGGCCGGCGTCGTCCGGGCCCATGCCAAGGCAAAGATGGAGGGTTTTCCCTTCCAGCCGGGCGCCCGCCTATCCTTTACCGACGACACGCCGGACATTCTTGCCTATCCAAAAAACAGGCGAGGCTGGGGACATCTCTGCCGCCTGCTCAGCGCCGGAAATCTGCGTTCGAAGAAGGGCGAGTGCACGCTTTATCTCGCCGATCTCCTCGAGTGGCAGGAGGAGCTTCTGCTGATCGTCATGCAGGGAGAGGGGCGGCCGGAGCCGGAAACCTTGGGAGCGCTGCTTGAAAAATTGCGGGAACATGCGGGCAACCGGCTCTATCTCGGCATGACGCCGCGTTATGACGGCTTCGACCGGCATGATTTCGCCGTGCTTGCGACAGTCGCCCGCAAGCACGGCATCCGGCTTCTCGCCACCAATGATGCGCTCTATCACGATCCGCACTACAGGCCGCTTGCGGATGTTGTGACCGCGATTCGCGAACATGTGACGATCGCCAGCGCCGGTTTCCTCATCCAGAAGAATGCCGAAAGGTACCTGAAGGGGCCGAAGGAAATGGCGCGACTTTTCAGCGACTACCCCGAGGCGATCGCCAATACGCGCCAGTTTTTCAAGCGGCTCGCCTTCAGCCTCGACGAGCTCAGCCATCAATATCCGGATGAAAACGCCGAAGGCGAGACGCCGGCCGAAAGCTTGCGAAGGCTCGTCGCGGAAGGCGCGGAGATACGCTATCCCCACGGCGTGCCGGAAAAGGTCAGACGCCAGATCGAATACGAGCTGGAGCTCATCCACGACAAGAAATACGAGCCCTATTTCCTGACCGTCCACAAGCTGGTGAAGTTCGCCCGCAGTGAGCACATTCTCTGCCAGGGGCGGGGGTCCGCCGCCAATTCCTCGGTCTGCTTCTGCCTCGGCATCACCGATGTCGATCCGCAGAAGTTTACGCTGCTCTTCGACCGCTTCCTGTCGCGTGACCGCGACGAGCCGCCCGATATCGATGTCGATTTCGAGCACGAGCGGCGCGAAGAGGTCATCCAATATATCTACAGGACCTATGGCAGGGAGCATGCGGGCCTCACTGCCGCGGTGATCAGCTATCGCTCGCGCTCCGCCGGGCGCGAGGTCGCCAAGGCCTTCGGCCTTTCGGAGGATGTGCAGTCGGCTCTCGTCAGTTCGATCTGGGGCTGGGGGACCTCGCCCTTCACCGAAGAGCAGGCGAGAGGCGCGGGCCTCGACGCGGCGGACCCACTCACCAAACGCGTTCTTGCCTATGCCAGCCTGCTCATGAACTTTCCGCGGCACCTGTCGCAGCATGTGGGCGGCTTCGTGATGACCCGTGACAGGCTCGATGAAGTCGTGCCGATCATGAACACGGCCATGCCCGACCGCTACATGATCGAATGGGACAAGGACGATCTCGATCAATTGAAAATCCTCAAGGTCGACGTGCTGGCGCTCGGTATGCTCACCTGTCTCGCCAAGGCCTTCAAGCTCCTCGAGGCGCATTATGAGGAAGAGAGAATACTGGCCGAAATCTATCAGGATCAGCAGAAGGCCGTGTACGACATGATATGCCGCGCCGATACGGTCGGCGTCTTCCAGATCGAAAGCCGGGCGCAGATGAGCATGTTGCCGCGCCTGCAGCCGCGCGAGATGTACGATCTGGTGATCGAGGTCGCAATCGTTCGTCCCGGCCCCATCCAGGGCAACATGGTGCATCCCTATCTGAAGCGGCGCGAGGCGCAGCGGGAAAGAAAGGAGCCGGTCGACTATCCGAGCCCGGAATTGAAAGTGGTTCTCGAAAGGACGCTGGGCGTGCCGCTGTTCCAGGAACAGGCGATGCAGATCGCGATCACCGCCGCCGGCTTTTCGCCGAGCGAGGCGGATCGCCTGCGCCGCGCCATGGCGACCTTCAAGCGGACCGGCACGATCCATACCTTCGAGCGGAAGATGATCGAAGGCATGGTCGCGAACGGGTACGAGAGGGAGTTTGCCGAGCGCTGCTTCAACCAGATCAAGGGTTTTGGCGAATACGGCTTTCCCGAAAGCCATGCCGCCTCCTTCGCCTCGCTCGTCTATGCCTCGTCCTGGTTCAAGACCTATTACCCAGATATCTTCTGCGCGGCCCTCCTGAATTCGCAGCCGATGGGCTTTTATGCGCCGGCGCAATTGGTGCGCGATGCCCGCGAACACGGGGTCAAGGTGTTGCCGGTCGATATCAACCATTCGGACTGGGACGCCCTGCTCGAAGGCGAAGGGCTGTTCAACAAGGATGCCGTTGACCCGCGTCACGCCGAAATGCGGGAGGTCATCAAGTCCAAGAAGGCCGTCCGGCTTGGTTTCCGGCTGATCAAGGGGCTGAGCCAAACGGATATGGAGGCGCTCGTTGCGCATCGAGGGGAGGGATACCGCTCCGTTCACGATCTCTGGACCCGGTCCGGACTGACCCGTTCAGTCCTGGAACGCCTTGCGGATGCCGATGCCTTCCGCTCCATCGGTCTTGATCGGCGCGCGGCCCTTTGGGCGGTGAAGGCTTTGGATGAGCAGTCGGCGGTCGAGCGTCTGCCGCTTTTCGGTGGGGCGGGTTCTGCGGATCTGCAGGCCGAGCCCGCAGTTACTCTTCCCGACATGCCCGCAGGCGAACATGTCATCCATGACTACCGCTACCTGACGCTCTCCCTGAAAGCGCATCCGGTTTCCTTCATGCGCGAGGATTTCGCGCGAATGGGTATTCTTCGCAATCGAGATCTGGCGAGGACGGCAACAGGGAAATGGGTGACTGTGGCCGGCCTTGTGCTCGTCCGCCAGCGGCCAGGTTCGGCCAAGGGCGTCATCTTCATGACGATCGAGGACGAGACCGGGATTGCCAATATCATCGTCTGGGAAAAGACATTCCAGAAATACCGGCCGCAGGTCATGGGGTCGCGGCTTGTGAGGGTGCGCGGCCGCTTACAGAGCCAAAGCGGTGTTATTCACGTGGTCGCCGATCACCTCGAGGATATAACGCCGATGCTCGGCCTCCTGCGCAAGGAAGCGCGGCGTTTCGGCGCCAACGATCGGACGGACGAGACCTTGCGGCCGAGCGCCGATGCTCGCGACAAGAAGAAGCTCCGGCAATTGCGTTTGGGCCTCTCTGCCGATGCGGCGCCAAAGGGCGATGCGGGGAGCGACGTGGCCGAGGTCATGCCGAGAGGTCGCAATTTCCATTGAACATCGCCCGCTATCGCATCGATGTCTCTCTAGGAGATTGCTGTCGTGCAGCCTGAACTGTGTAAAAATGTCGCAGCTTGCGACGTCGAAATTGCAAGTTCTGGAGGAAAAACAGTCTCCTTAGAATTCTCTAATGTGCTGAAAACGCGGTGATTTTCGTCAAGTCTAGAATCGATCTAAAGCACCCTTCAACTTTACGGAGAGGAGTTTTTTGTTGACGGCAAATATCCTCTTTTGCTTTATCGGAAAATCAGAGCGTTGCGTGTCACAGGCAAGACGAAATGCTGGTTTGCAGTTGCAATTTCATCAGTGAAAAAGAGATCGAAGACACGATCATCAGCCTCCTCGACGAGGACTGCTGGCAGCTGATCGTGCCGGCGAAAGTTTATCATGCGATGGAAAAGCGCGGCCGTTGCTGCGGCTGCTTCCCCAACGTCGTCGACATCATCATCCGCACCACCGAAGAATATCACGCCAGCCGCCACTCGACGGAAGCCGAGATATTTGATTTCATGACCCGCCTCAGACAATTCCATGAAGAAAACCGGAGGGCGGATATTGAAAGGCGACGCAAAGGTCATCGAGCAGCTTAACGAAGCGCTCTTTCTCGAACTCGGTGCCGTAAACCAGTACTGGCTGCATTATCGTCTTCTCGAAGACTGGGGTTACACGCTGCTCGCCAAGAAGGAGCGCGCCGAGTCCATCGAGGAGATGCACCACGCCGACAAGCTGATCGCGCGCATCATCTTCCTCGAAGGTCATCCGAACCTGCAGACCGTCGCACCGCTTCGCATCGGGCAGAATGTCAGGGAAGTGCTGAAGGCCGACCTCGCCGGCGAATACGACGCCCGCACGGCCTACAAGAACTCCCGCGATATCTGTCACGCCGCCGGCGACTATGTCTCGATGAAGCTCTTCGAAGAACTGCTCGCCGACGAGGAGGGCCATATCGATTTCCTGGAGACCCAGCTCGACCTGCTCGACAAGATCGGCGAGGAGAAATACGGCCAACTCAACGCCGCGTCGGCCGACGAAGCCGAGTAAGCGCTACAGCGCCGTGCGACCTTTTAGACGCACAAAAGACGCTGTAGCACTTTGAATTGCTGCATGTTTTTATCCTTAAATCGGGTACGATTTAAGGAAACATGCAGTAAGTCTCTTCGATTGCGAGCGCCGCGTGCCGCTCAGGCGCGCGGCGCTCTTTTCTTCATCGATGACAGAGAGGGTGAGGGGCGCGCATGTGGGTGGGCCGAGATGCCCGCAAGCTTTCCTCTTTAACTACTCAGCGCACCAGGTGGGAAAAAGCCGCGACGACCTGTTCATAGACCTTGCGCTTGAAGGGCACGATCAACCCAGGCAGCTCGTGCATCGGCTTCCATTCCCAGGCGTCGAATTCCGGATCGTGGCCGCCGGGCGGCGGATTGATGGCGATCTCGCTTTCATCCCCTTCGAAGCGGAAGGCATACCAGCGCTGCCTCTGGCCGCGATATTTGCCTTTGAGGCCGATGCCGATCAGGTGCGGCGGCAGGTCGTAATTGATCCAGTCCGGCGCCTCGGCGATGAGCGAAACCGAGCGAATGCCGGTCTCCTCGTAAAGCTCGCGATAGGCAGCTTTCAGCGGGTCCTCGCCGTCGTCGATGCCGCCTTGCGGCATCTGCCAGAGCTGCGGCGAGCCGTCATATTCCGAATTGCCGACGGCAAGCCGGTGCCCTGCCCAGACGAGGCCTTCATGATTGAGGACCATGGCGCCGACGCACGGCCGGTAGGGTAAGTCCTCCGCCTTCAAAATCCTGTCCTTATCCTTACCCATATCCATTTTTTCCTTAGCTGTGTCCGCGGCCTTCGGTTACAGCGCCGCACGTCTTATCAGACGCGCAAAGGTCGGTGTAACATTTTGAAGTGCTGCATGTTTTTATCCTTAAATCGGATGCGATTTGAGGAAACATGCAGTATCTCAATTTTGTTGCGGATCCTTGACGAGCGCCGCCACCCCGACGAATTCGATGCCGCGTCCTTGGGACTCCTCCATCCAGTCGCCGATCGCCGCGACGCTTTCCTCGAAGGCGGAAGCGACGCCGATCGCCGTGCCATTACGCCGCGCAATGCGCTCCAGTTCGTCGAGCCTGCGCAGGATGGCACTCCGGCTGAGTTCGCCGTCGAGAACGAGATCGGCGAAGCCGTGCGGCACGTCGAAGGCGCCGGCAAGAGTTCCGGAAAGCGACTGCGCCGACGTGCCGTCGTCGAGGAACAGGAGGCCACGCTTGCCGAGATCGCGCATCACGGGCTCCAGTGCATCCGCGTCGGAGAGAAACCGCCCGCCGAGATAGTTCATGATCCCGGTGTAGTTGGTGATCTGGCCCATGCTCCGGTGCAGTTCCGCGAGGTTCTTCTTGGCGCCCGCGGATACGCTGAGCGCATGCGGCCCCGGATCGTTGTTCGGAAAGTCGAAGGGTTCCATCGGCACCTGCAGCAGGATCTCGTGCCCGTCGCGCCTCGCATCCTGCATCCAGCGCCGCAGGCTGTTGCCGGCCGCGGCAAAGGCGAGCGTCACTTCCGGCGGCAGGTCGCGGATGGCGCGCTGCGTTCCTGTCTGGCTGAGGCCGAGCCCGCCGACGACGATCGCGATGCGGGTGCCACGCGCGCCGGACCAGGGGCGCGCATATTGGTCCATCGGTCGTAAGCCGTCCGGGCCGATGATCGGCAGGCGGCCCGGGCCGTCCTCCAGTAGATCCTCGTTCGGAAGCGCCGCCATGCGCGGGTCCTGGCCGCGTGGCCCGACATTGATCAGCGCCGGCCCGTCGCTTTCGCGCGATCGCGGCGTGTATTTCGTCACCGTCGCGCCGTCGTCGGTCAGCACCTTCTCGACATGGGCGCCGGCGAGCGCGCCGCTGCGGCCGAGCGCTCCGGTGTCTTTCCCTCTGTCCGGTTCCCCCGCGGCCGGTTTCTCGTCGGCGACAGCGATCGCTTCCGTTGCTGCCGGCGTCGCAGGCCTTCGCCTCAAGCCGTCGGGGAAAAGGGCACTCCACACGGAAAATCCGACGACGGCAAGAGCGCCCAGGCTCAATCCCGAATAGCGAAGGACGCGTCCGAGATCGCGCTTGCGCGCCGGCTTCTCCTTCCGGTTCTGGCCAAGCGGGGCATTGAGATCAGTTCCCAAACGGAGCCTCGGTCGAGCTTACTGCATGTTTCCTTCATTTAAGGACAAAAACATGCAGCCATTCAAAGTGCTACAGCGTCCTTTGTGCGTCTGAAAAGACGCACGGCGCTGTAGATCGGGCCTGAATCGCCCGTCGGTCATCGCGGCCGATTCGAAAAACCAGCGACAGGAAATCCGTGCACATTCCCTCGACCATCCCCAGCAAAGTCACCGGTAGAAACGGACGTTTCGTGGAGAATCATCGCATATCCGGCTGTATCGCCGATGCATAATAGAAAGGCGCCGGGTTGAACAGCCCGGCGCCTCCTTGTCAGTTCTCGGTCGGCCTTATTTCTTGAGCTCGGCCTGCTCCGGATTGGCCGGGAAGGCCGGGTCCGTCTTCTTGCCGCGCAAGAGGTCCAGCGCATAGTTGAGCTGGATGTCGTCCTTGGCTTCCGGCGGCACGTAGGCGACCGAACCGGAGCCTTCGTCCGTCTCGTTCTGGCCCGGAATATGGCCGCGCAGGTTGGATTCGCCCTGCGCCTCCACCTTGCCCAGGAGTTCCGGCGGCAGCGGCTGCTCGACCTTGACGTCCGGTGTGATGCCGGTGCCCTGAATCGACTTGCCGGACGGCGTGTAATAGAGCGCCGTCGTCAGGCGCAGTGCGCCGGCATCGCCGAGCGGGATGATCGTCTGGACGGAGCCCTTACCGAAGGAGCGTGTGCCGAGCACGGTCGCGCGCTTCAGATCCTGAAGAGCTCCCGCGACGATCTCCGATGCCGATGCCGAGCCGCCGTTGACGAGCACGATAACCGGCTTGCCGTCGGCAAGATCGCCGGGCGTCGCGTTGAAGCGGCGGGTCTCGTCCGGGTTGCGGCCGCGGGTCGAGACCACCTCGCCGCGCTCCAGGAAGGCGTCGGAGACGTTGATCGCCTGATCGAGCAGGCCGCCCGGATTGAGGCGCAGGTCGAGGACATAGCCCTTGAGCTTGTCTGCCGGCACTTCGGCCTTGATCTTTTC
Source organism: Ensifer sp. WSM1721 (assembly GCF_000513895.2). Taxonomy (GTDB): domain Bacteria; phylum Pseudomonadota; class Alphaproteobacteria; order Rhizobiales; family Rhizobiaceae; genus Sinorhizobium. Next base: position 3,098,896 of record NZ_CP165782.1, on the reverse strand, counting down.
GATGCCCTTCTTCAGGTCGTCGAAGGTCTTTTCGGTGAAGGAGATTACCCTGAGATAGCCAACATCGCCCTCGGTGCGGACCTTGACAGCGCGGACGGCGATCACGTCGCGCACGATCGTCAGCTCGATCGGCTTGTCGGCACCCTTACGGAGGATCGTCAGCTTGATCGGCGTGCCGACGGCACCGCGCATCTTGTCGACCGCTTCCTCGAGTTTCAGGCCGCGCACGTCCTGGCCATCGATCTTGGAGATGAAGTCGCCGGCAAGCACGCCGGCGCGTGCGGCGGGCGTATCGTCGATCGGGCTCGTCACCTTGACGAGATCCTCTTCCATCGTCACCTCGATTCCGAGGCCACCGAACTCGCCGCGCGTCTGCGTGCGCATGTCCTCGGCGTCGGCCGAGTTCATGTAGCTCGAATGGGGATCAAGGGACGAGAGCATGCCGTTGATGGCATTCTCGATCAGCTTGTCATCCTGCGGCGGCGTCACGTACTGCGCGCGGACGCGTTCAAACACGTCGCCGAAGATCGCCAGTTCCCGGTATGTCGACGAATTCGCCGCCACGGCCGGGATGGTTGCCGAATAGACGACGCCCATTGCCGTCGCCCCCATCAGCGCCCCGACCAGAACAAGTGAAGCTCTACGTATCATTTCGCGCCTTTCCAACCTCTGCTACGGTCCACCACGGTCGGGAATCAACCGGTTTCCCGTCTTTCCGGAACTCAATGTAAAGTGTCGGCCGGTCCGTTTCCAGCGTCAAGGCCGCCGCACTCGCCACTCTTTTTGCACCCATGGTCGCAACCGGCTCGCCGGCCACGACGAATTGCCCCGGGCGCACGCTGACGCTTTCCATTCCGGCGAGCACGATGTGATAGCCGTCGCCGGGATTGAGGATGATCATCTGCCCGTAGCTGCGGAAACTGCCGGCATAGACCACCCACCCATCCGCCGGCGTAGTCACCAGCGCGCCTGCATTGGTTTCGAGCATGATCCCCTGCAGCGAGTGTCCGGTGCCGTCCGCGTCGCCGAAACGACGTACAAGCGACCCCGCGGCGGGATAGCTGAGCCTCTCCCGCAATTCCGAAAAGACATATGCAGGCGCAATGCGGTTTTTGTCGGGCACGGCGCTCTTGGCGAGCTCGCGCGCCGCCTCGCGCTCGGCTTCGTTCATCCGCCGGCGCTCCTCTTCTTCGGCGCGGGCGGCCGCGGACGCTTCGCGCACCGAGGAGATCTCGGTTTCGAGCGAGGCGATCAGGCCCTCGAGATTGGTGGCCTGCAAGGCAAGCTCCTCGGCCTTGCGCTGTTCGGCCGCCAATTCGGTCGCGTTCTGCTGCCGCAGCTTTTCCTTTTCGGCAACGAGCATCGACATGCGCCGTTCTTCTTCGAGGCTGGCGGTCATCGCCGCCGTCAGTTCCCCGCGCTGGGTCGCGATACCGCTCCGGATGTTGGCGAGCGCCTTTAGGTCGGCGACCAGACTTTCGGTTTGTTCGCGTATTTCCGGAACGACGGCGCCGAGCAGAATGGCGCTGCGGACGGAGGCAAGCGCGTCCTCCGGCGTCACCAGGACCGCCGGCGGCGGGTTGCGACCCATCCGCTGCAGGGCGGCAAGCACTTCAGCAAGCACGCCGCGCCGACCGCGCAGCGAACGGCGCACCACATCTTCCTTCACCCGGAGATCGCCGAGCTTCCTTTCGCCATCGGCAATCTGGCGATCCAGCTCCTGCCGCTTCTTGGCCGACTCGACGAGCGCCGCACGCAACGCCTCGTTGCTCTTGTCGATCTCGGCGATGGTCTTTTCGAGGGACTCGGCGCGCTCGCGTGAAAGCGAGATCGTCTTCGACAGAGCCTCGAGTTCGCTCGCCGTGCTGTCGCGCCGCAGCTTGAGATCGGCGGTCGGATCGGGGGGGCCCTGCTTCACGGCATTCGTATCGGCAGGAGCGCCGACATTCGTGTCCTGAGCTATGGCCGGACCGATCATGGACAGGAACACCGCCGCGATCGCAGTGCCGCGGCCGATCCGCCGCCCACAGCGCGCACCCGGCACCAAATCGGCTCTATTTCTTTGAGGTCTCATCCAGACTCATGCGTCAAAAAGTTAGGAAACCCTAATCTGATTTGGCTGGGCGCACCAATACATATTCTCGTTATTGCTGCGAGAGGGGCGGTGAGCGGCGCTGCTCGTTCGTGGGCGGAGGCAGGCGGAATGCAGGCCGGATGAGGGGAGGCCACTCAAAGTCGTTCACGCTCGATGATAAGGATGGCCCGAGAGGATGGTCACCGCGCGGTAAAGCTGCTCGGCGATGAGAATGCGCACGAGCTGGTGCGGCCAGGTCATTTTGCCGAGACACAGCACGGAGTCGGCGCGCGAATGGAGCGCCGGGTCGAGGCCGTCGGCTCCGCCGATCGCGATCATCAGGTCGCGTTTGCCGCTATCTCGGAACGTGCCGAGGAGGCTGGCGAAGGCTTCCGAATCGAGCGTCTTGCCGCGTTCGTCGAGGAGCACGAGCAGGCTGCCATCGGCGAGCGCCTTTTCAAGCTGGGCGGCCTCCTCGCGCTTGCGTGTTTCCGCGTTGGCGGCACGGCTTTCATTCACTTCCACGACGCGTGCGAGTTCAAGGCCGACGGCCGGTCCGGCCTTTGCGAAACGGTCGAGATAGCGGCCCGCGAGATCCTTTTCCGGCCCCGCCTTCAGGCGGCCGACTGCGAAAAGTCCGATACGCATGACCGATCTGTCCCCAACAAACATGCAGGACGTAAAAGTGCGGCAGCGACTTTCTCGCGCCTGGTCAACGCGCGCCGCTGTGCCTGCCACCGCTCATCGGCGATGACAGCCGCATTTCAAGTTCGGCACTGGTCGCCGCTCCGTCCCGAGACGATGGGTCAGGATCGGGCGGCGCGTCTCAGTGCAGGGTGCCGTCCTCGATCTCCGGAGCCGCCCACATCTTTTCGATGTTGTAGAACTCGCGGATTTCCGGCCGGAAGATGTGAACGATCACATCGCCGGTGTCGATCAGCACCCAGTCACCACCCTCGAGACCTTCGACGCGGGCGTTGCCGAAGCCGTCGTCCTTCAGGTCCGTTATCAAGTGGTCGGCAATAGCCATCACATGCCTGTTCGATCGCCCGGAGACGACGACCATGAAGTCTCCCAGCGCCGATTTTCCGGCAATGTCGATGGTAACGATATTTTCTGCCTTTGAGTCCTCTAGGCTTTCGAGGACCAGTTGAAGCGCACGGACAGCGGCTTCGTCGCTTGCTTCCGCGCGGCGCGGGAATGCGGAGACCGCATATCCCTTGGCGTGTGCTGTTGTCAGGGTCTTTCCTTTCCAAATGAACAGAACAAGCACTTTCGATTCGAGCTTCAGGTCGAACCGTCCGTAAATGTAGGCACCAAACCTATAAGGTTTCAAGACACGAGAATTGAATCATGGGAAATCACCCTGATTTGGCTGTTGCATGTTCGCTTAAATCGAAGCCGATTTATGGGGAAGAACATACAGCAATTCAAAGAACTACAGCGACCTTTGCGCGTCTGACGAGACGCGCGGCGCTGTAGAGCGCAGCGCCGTCGAGCTCAGAGGCGAGCGCGGCCCATGGATGAAGGTCCAGGCCGGTGCACGGCGAAAGGCCAGCGTTCCCGCATCGTCTTCGTCGACGCGCGCGTGGCCGAAGGTTCTCGCCATGCGTGACGAGAGGTAGGCAAGCGTCGAGCCCGGCCGATCGACGACGGCGATCGGAAAGGTGCCGACGATCTTGCGCCAGTTCTGCCAGCGGTGGAAGTTCTTGAGATTATCCGCCCCCATGACCCAAACGAACCGTACGTCGCGGTTCAGCGCCCGCACGATCTCGAGCGTGCGGGCCGTATAGCTCTGCCCGAGCTTCTGCTCGAAGGCGGTGACCTTGATGCGAGGATTCCGCGCGATCTTCTCGCTCCACTCGATGCGCTCGGCGAGCGGCGCGAGATTGTTGCGGTCCTTCAGCGGATTGCCCGGCGTCACCATCCACCAGAGCTGGTCGAGCCCGAGCCTGCGCAGCGCCGTTTCGGCGACGAGCACATGGCCGTCATGCGGCGGATTGAAGGATCCGCCGAACAGACCGACCACCATGCCGCTTTCGACATGGGGCATGCGCAGATAGCGCGGGTTCACTTCGACGGGTGTCGTCAGGGCCGCACCTGTCCCGTGCCGCGCACGCGATATTTGAACGAAGTGAGCTGCTCGACGCCGACGGGCCCGCGCGCATGCATCTTGCCGGTGGCAATGCCGATCTCGCCGCCCATGCCGAATTCGCCGCCATCGGCGAATTGGGTCGAGGCATTGTGCAGAAGGATTGCGGAGTCGATCTCGGAGAAGAAGCGCTCGACGATCGCCGGGTCCTCGGCGATTACCGCCTCGGTGTGGGCGGAAGACCAGGTGTTGATGTGCCCGATGGCGCCTGAAATGCCGTCGACGAGCTTCGCCGAAATGATCGCATCCAGGTATTCGGTCGCCCAGTCCTCGTCGCTCGCCGCCTTCAGGCCGGGCAAGAGGCCCTCAAGCTCCTCCGATACCCGCACTTCGCAGCCCGCGTCGAGGAGCGCCTGGAGGAGCGGCTTTGCCAGCTCGTCGGCGGCACTGCGGTCGATCAGCAGCGTTTCGGCGGCCCCGCAAATTCCCGTGCGGCGCATCTTGGCGTTGACGACGATCTTCTTCGCCATGTCGAGGTCGGCGGAGGCGTCGACATAGATGTGGCAGAGGCCTTCCAGATGCGCGAAGACCGGCACCCGCGCCTCGTTTTGCACGCGGGCGACGAGGCTCTTTCCGCCGCGCGGCACGATCACGTCGATCGCGCCGTTGAGGCCGGTGAGCATGGCGCCGACGGCGGCACGGTCGGCGACCGGCACCATCTGGATCGCCTCCTCCGGAAGTCCCGCTGCCTTCAGCCCCTCGACGAGGCAGGCGTGGATCGCGCGCGAGGAGTGGAAGCTGTCGGAACCGCCGCGCAGGATCACGGCATTGCCGGCCTTGAGGCAGAGCGCGCCGGCATCGGCGGTGACATTCGGCCGGCTCTCATAGATCACGCCGATGACGCCGAGCGGCGTGCGCACGCGCTCGATGTGCAAGCCGTTGGGTCGGTCCCATTCGGCGATCACCTCGCCGACCGGATCCTTGAATTCGGCAATCGCGCGGATACCGTCGGCCATGTCGCGGATGCGGCTTGCCGTCAGCGTCAGCCGGTCGATGAAGGCTTTCGCGACGCCCGTCTGGCGCGCGTTTTCGAGGTCCACCGCGTTGGCGGCAAGGATATCGTCGCTCCTCGCGAGGATCGCATCCGCCATGGCGACGAGGGCCGCATGCTTGCGCTCGGCACTGGCGATCGCAAGCGGTCGGGCGGCCGCCTTGGCGCGGCGGCCGATCTCCAGCATGATCGCGTTGACGTCGTCGCCGTTCCTCGCCGTCTCAAGCATGGAGCTTGCCCTCTCTTTCATCTCGTTCCCCCTCGGCCCGCGCGGCAGCCGGGGCGGTCATCACCATATCGTCGCGATGCACCATGGCAGCGCGGCCGGCATAGCCGAGGATCGCGCCGATCTCGGCCGATTTCTTGCCGGCGATCTGGCGCGCCTCGTCCGCGTCGTAGCCGGCAAGCCCGCGCGCGATCTCGCGACCGGACGCGCCCAAGATAGCGATCGTGTCGCCGCGGCTGAAGGTCCCCGTCACCTGCCGCACGCCGGCTGGAAGCAGGCTCTTGCCGGAGCGCAGCGCCGCTTCCGCGCCGGCGTCGATTGCCACCGAGCCAGCGGGAAGAAGCTGTCCGGCGATCCAGGTCTTGCGCGCGGTTACGGGCGAGCCGGCAGGCGCAAACCACGAGGAGCGGGCACCCGCCTCGATCGCTGCCAGCGGATGGTCCGGCTTGCCGGAGGCGATGATCATGGCGCAGCCGGCCGTGGTGGCGATCTTGCCGGCATCGATCTTCGTTCGCATGCCGCCGCGCGAGAGCTCGGAGGCGGCACCCCCCGCCATCGCCTCGATCTCGGGCGTGATCTCCGCGACCGTTTCGAGGAAGCGCGCCTCGGGATCGAGATGCGGCGGCGCGGTATAGAGCCCGTCGATATCGGAAAGCAGGACGAGCAGATCGGCGCCGAGCATGGTCGCCACCCGAGCCGCCAGCCGGTCGTTGTCGCCGTAGCGGATCTCCGTCGTCGCGACGGTATCGTTCTCGTTGATGATCGGCACCGAGCCGAGCTTCAGGAGCTGACCGATCGTCGCGCGGGCGTTGAGATAGCGGCGGCGCTCCTCGGTATCGCCGAGCGTCAAGAGGATCTGGCCGGCAACGATCGCGTGGGTCGAGAGGCTCTCCGACCAGGCGCGCGCGAGCGCGATCTGGCCGACGGCCGCTGCCGCCTGGCTCTCCTCGAGCTTCAAGGGGCCGGAGGCGAGGTCGAGCACCGTGCGCCCAAGCGCAATGGCGCCCGAGGAGACGACGAGCACTTCCACGCCCTTCGCCTTGAGCGCGGCGATGTCGGCGCACAAGGCGTCGAGCCAGGCCTTCTTCAGCCCCGTCTGACGGTCGACGAGCAGCGCCGATCCGATCTTGATGACGACCCGGCGGTATTTCTCGATCGCTTTGCGGGTCTTCGTCATCTCACGCGTTCTCCTCGCCGGATTTGGCGGCGACAATGACGCCACGCAGCGCCCGCAGCGCTTCCGTCATGCCCCTGTTGGTGACAGCCGAGAGCAGGAGCGGCGGCGAGCCGCAGGCCTTGGCGAGGGCCTTCGATTTGGCCTTCAGCTCCTCATCATCGAGCACGTCGATCTGCGACAACGCGACGATCTGCGGCTTCTCTTCAAGGCCGCCGCCATAGGCATCGAGTTCGTGCCGCACCGTCGTATAGGCCTTGGCGACGTCCTCCTCCTGCGCGGAGACGAGGTGCAGAAGCACGCGCGTGCGCTCAACATGGCCGAGAAAACGGTCGCCGATGCCGATACCTTCGTGGGCGCCTTCGATCAGGCCGGGGATGTCGGCGATGATGAATTCCTGCTCGTCGACGGTGGCGACGCCGAGATTGGGGTGCAGCGTCGTGAACGGATAATTGGCGATCTTCGGCCGGGCGCGGGTGCAGGCGGCGAGAAAGGTCGACTTGCCGGCATTCGGCAGGCCGACGAGACCGGCATCGGCGATCAGCTTCAGCCGCAGCCAGATGGTCTTCTCCTCGCCTTCGAGGCCGGGATTAGCCCAGTTCGGCGCCTGGTTGGTGGAGGATTTGAAATGGGCATTGCCGAAGCCGCCATTGCCGCCGGCGGCGAGACGATAGCGCTGGCCTTCCTCCACCATGTCGACAATCAGCGTCTCATTGTCTTCCTCGAAGATCTGCGTGCCGACCGGCACCTTCAGCGTCACGTCGGCGCCCTTGGCGCCGGTGCGGTTGCGGCCCATGCCGTGCGTGCCGGTCTTGGCCTTGAAGTGCTGCTGGTAGCGAAAGTCGATGAGGGTGTTGAGGCCGTTCACGGCCTCCACCCAGACATCGCCACCGCGGCCGCCATCGCCGCCGTCCGGACCGCCGAACTCGATGAATTTCTCGCGGCGGAAGGAGACGGCGCCCGCGCCGCCATCCCCGGACCGGATATAGACCTTTGCTTCGTCGAGAAATTTCATGTGGCTGCCATCTGTTTTCTGTATCGGCTAATTTGCCGCCATCGATATAGGCGGTTATCTTGGAGGTCAAAGACTATCGTGCGCTTCACGAGCTACAATATCCAATACGGCATCGGTCTCGACGGGCGTTTCGATCCCGAGCGCATCGCCGCTTGCCTTCGCGACGCCGATATCATCGCCCTGCAGGAGGTGACCCGCAACTTCCACCGCAACGGCAATGTCGATCTTGTTCGGACCTTCGAGGAGCTGCTTCCCAACTATTTCTCCGTTTTCCATGCTCCATGCGACCTCGATGCCGGCTCGTCGATCGAGAACGGCCGTGCGATCAACCGCCGCTTCCAGTTCGGCAACATGATCCTGTCGCGCTGGCCGATCCTGTCTGCGCGGCTGATCATGCTGCCGCGCACGCGCACCGTGAGCCCAATGAATTTGCAGCGCGGCGCGACCGAAGCTTTGATCGCCACGCCCGCAGGCCCGCTGCGCGTCTATTCCGTACACCTCGACCATGTGTCGCCCACCGAGCGGATCTCCCAGATCGAGTTCCTGAAAGAGCGGCTCATCAACTATCCGCTGGAGGGCGGGGCGATTTCCGGAGCCGCCGATTTCGGCTTTGCCGAGCCGCCGTATCCGGAAGAGTTCGTGGTGATGGGCGATTTCAACATGGAGCCGGAATCGCCGGAATACAACGCGATGACGGGGACCGCCGACGCCTTTTACGGACGTTCGCTCCGCGTCGGCAACCCGGTCGACGCACTTGCCCATCTGGGTCGGCTTTCTCCGCAAAGCTATAGCTGGATCCATCCGGACGACCCGCAAAGACGCATGCATCTCGATTATTGCTTTCTCAGCGCCGGCCTTGTCCCGCGCCTGAAGGACGCCTGGACCGATTACGAAGCGACGGGATCAGACCATCTCCCCGTCGGTTTCGAGCTTCATTGAACATGAAAAACCCCGCCGGAGAGGAGCCGGCGGGGTTCGGATTGTTCACGCCGGCCGGCGCAGCCCCTCGGCCGCAAGCCGCGTCTCGATATGTGCCACCATGGCGTTGCGGGCCAGCGCATAGATCTGGCTGCAGCCGGTCACCTTGAAGCCGAGCTTCTCCTGCAGCCGCAGCGAAGCCGGATTGTCGGCAAAGACGCCCGAATGGAGCGTCACCTCCGGCATGCGGCGAAAGAAGCGCTCGACGGCGGCATAAACCGCCTCGCTCGCCAGGCCCTTGCCCCAGTAGAACCGGTTCAGCCAATAGCCGACATGCCATCGACCGTGCCGGAGCTCTATGCCGATGCAGCCGATATGGACATCGTCGCCCGCGGTGATCGCCAGCGTCCAGTCCGGCAGGACATTGGCCGTCTGGCGGTTGAGCCAGTCGAGCGCATCCTGCTGGTCATAGGGAGCGGGGACGCGCGCAAGCATGCGCGCGACCTGAAAGTCGCTGAGCGATTCGGCGATCGCTGGCGCGTCGGAGAGCCGATGCGGCCTGAGCCTCAGCCGCTCCGTCTCGATGACCGGAGAGGGACCGGGATCCGGACGGGCAACGAGGCGCGAGCGTTCGGAAACGAGCGCGTTCATCGCATGCCTCCCCAGCTTCTGAGCGATACCCAGGTCTTGCGGTCGAGCCGGTACCATTCGACGGCAACCATGCCGCCGAGCGCCAGGCTGCCGACCATGCCGGAGCCCTGGAACTGGAACCCGCATTTCTGGATGACGCGGCGCGAGGCCATGTTCATGACCCGGCAGCGCGCATCGATCTGGTCGATGTCGCGGGTGCGGAAGGCCATGTCGGTCAAGGTCTGCGCCGCTTCCGTGGCATAGCCCTGGTTCCAGTAGGGCTCGCCCAGCCAGTAGCCGAGTTCGACCGTCTTGCCGTCGGCATGAGGCTCGATCCCGCAGCAACCGAGGAATGCGCCATTGTCCGCTTTCGTGATCGCGTAGACGCACTTGCCAATCGTGCCGGCTTTTGCGCGTCGCACGAAATCGGCCGCATCCGCCGTGGTGTAGGGGTGCGGCATGCGCGAGACCATGGTGGCGATGTTGGCGTTGTTGGCAAGATGGGCAAGGGCGTCGATATCGTCTTCATGCGGCGCGCGCAAAACGAGCCGGGGCGATAACAATATCGGGCAATCGGTCCTTGACCGCTGAGGCCTCAGCCTTTGTTCGGGAGACCGGGATTGGTCTTCCCTCAAGAGCTCGGTTTGCATGGTTCTTCCTCCAGAGATGCGAAAAGGGGAGTTGGGTATCGCCCCATCTCCCCTTTGAAGTCTGGCTTTTGAACCTTGCGGGTGCATCAGCCGGGTCGATGAGACGCCGGCTGTTTTAGAGCGCTACCGGCTTATTCCGCTGCTTCCGCTTTCGGCATTACAGACACGTACACGCGACCATTGGCCTTCGTACGGAAGTCCACGTTGCCTGCCGTAAGCGCAAAAATCGTATGGTCCTTGCCGAGGCCGACATTGGCGCCGGCATGCCACTTCGTGCCGCGCTGGCGCACGATGATGTTGCCTGGAATGACGGCTTCGCCGCCGAACTTCTTCACGCCAAGGCGCTTGGACTCAGAATCGCGACCGTTGCGCGACGAACCGCCAGCTTTCTTGTGTGCCATTGGTGTTCTCCTTTAAACCTTCGATCCCGGAACTCAGTTTGCGGCTTCTTCAGCGGCGGCTTCGGTCTTCTTCGAAGCCTTCTTCGCCTTGCCGCCGGCGGCAGCGATGTCCAGGATGCGGACGATCGTCTGATGCTGGCGATGGCCGCGCGAGCGCTTGGAGTTCTGGCGGCGACGCTTCTTGAAGGCGATGACCTTCTTGGCGCGGCCCTGGTCCACAACCTCGGCGCTGACTACGGCACCTTCGACAAACGGAGCACCGACGGTGGCATCGGCGCCGGCGCCGACCATCAGGATCTCGGTGAATTCGATCTTGTCGCCAGCAACGCCTTCGAGCTTTTCGATGGTGATGACGTCATTGGCTGCCACGCGGTACTGCTTACCGCCGGTCTTGATGACTGCGAACATATTTTATCCTTTCATGTTCGGTCCGGCTCTTTGCCTGAAAGGCAAGGCCGTCTTTTTGTCAGTCGTTACGTTGGAGCGAAGCGCCTCGGAAACCTTGACCTTCGCCAGTGAGAGGGCACAAGCTTGTACCCCGCGCGGCATGGTCAGACCACACCACCTCATGGCGCGGATTAAGAGAATCGATCTTGCTTGTCAAGGTGAAAGCCACCATATCGCAGATATTCTTCCGCGAGCCCCTTGCCAGCGGCGGAAACTGCCGCTATGAACCGGCCGCGCTTGAGAGAGCGCCAACCGGCCCCGCGGAGAGGTGGCAGAGTGGTTGAATGCACCGCACTCGAAATGCGGCATGGGTGCAAGCCCATCGGGGGTTCGAATCCCCCCCTCTCCGCCAGTAACGTTCAAGCCGGCGCATGACTGCTGCGCGCCGAGACTGCTGCCCTGCTCTCTGCCAAACCCTGCCTCGCCCACCCTGTCCAAAGCTCCGCCGGCGGCAACCAGATCCAGCCTCCGGCCTCGTCGCCAATAATCTCCGACTTACCAACAGCAGCACATCCAGCTGTCAGCAGGCACACCCACGCTGCCCGCTTTTCATGATCGCGTTCGATCGCGACCTTCCGAAGCAGGCACTCGTTCTTCCACCCGAGAAAACCAAGCAGCGTTTCGAAGACGCCGGCCTCGACCGCATGGTCATACAGCCAATCGAACTTCTTCCGCTTCGGTGCCTTCGACATAGCAAAACGCTCATCCGCAAGAAGAACGCCGAGAAAGGCGTTGGGGAAGGCTTCGATGATAGTGGTGCCGGGAATGACGGCTTTGCCGATCGTCGTCGCGTCCGAAAGGTGGCTCACCTGCGCGGCGGTCTCGGCGGCGGCTTTTCTCAAAGCTCGGCCGTGGCCGTGCTGGCTGAGGCCCGGCTTGCAGCGTTTCTGGAAGGCGCCGCGGGTGAAGAGGCGTTCGCAGAGGCGGTCGAGATCGTCGGGGGCATCCGGCGGCGTCAGGGGGCCGTCGATAGCGATGACGGCGAATTTAGCCGAAGCGGGAATGTGGCGGTGGCGGCGCTCCCAATCGGTGTGCGTCCTTGCGACGTCGCAATCGCCGCCGATGCTCCAGGCGAGACCGGTGGTCGCGCGCGAGTGCGAATAACCGACGTCGATGCCGAGCAGTGCCAGGTTGCGAAAGGGCATTTCCTCTCCGTCGTCGGTTCCCGGGCGGGGTCGATGCTCACCGAAGTGTTACCCATGCATCCGGTACAAACATCCCTGTTTGAGGCTCGTTAGGTCCGCAATGGGCGGCCAAGCTTATGGGCTCGGCTCGGGCCCCGCATTCCTCTTGAGCCACACCTCCAATGCCGCGATCACCGACAGTCTGAGGCTCGCGTTGCGGGTCACCGCGCGAGCGAGCGGCCGGCCATCGGGCGGGAAGCCCAGTTCGCGCATCACGTCGTTGGGGCTCAGCCGGCGCCGGGCCATGATCGTCCGGATCTCGGCGATGGTGGAGGGAAGCAGGTAGCGGCCGCTGGCGATCGGGGTTCCGGCGGGCCGCACATCCGCTGCCGGAGAGGGAACGGACGGGGTGGCGGTCGCGGGCAGCGCGCCTTTGGCGGCGAGCCATGTCAGGAAGCTATCGCGCTCGACATCGCTCGCCTTCATCCAGGAGTTCTTGAGCTTATCGAGCCGGGTACGCTCCGGCTTCAGGCCAGCGAGGACGAGCGCTTTGCGCAATGACGGGATCTCCCCGGTGAGCAGCGCGGCGTGGATGTCCGGGAAATCGGTCTTGAGCCGTTGCAGGTGGAGCTCATCGCGCTTCGTTTTCTTCGCCATCTTGGTTCCGACAGTGATTTCCATCGTCGTCTACCGTGCCAGGAGCGACAGGGCGAGCAAAAAACATCTCGGTGCTCGCTGGCACCCTCTGCCCTGTCGGCCATCTCCCCCACAAGGGGGGATGACGGCAAGAGGCGGCGCCGCGCTTCCTCTCGTCGCCCCTCAAGCTCGGCGCAAGTCAGCCTTTCTACCATCGCGCCAACAGCCGGGATGTAACGCGGCGAAAAGGACGATGAGATGTCTAGCGAGATTGACAGCGACCCGCGGGATTCGACGGTCGCCCTCTACCTCATGAACAATGACGGCGACGAGCTCACCGATGTTCTCGTCGCGGCGCTCGAAGATGCATTCCGGATCCTCAAAGAGGAATGGTCCCGGACCATGCATTGAGACCTTTGCCGGGGAAACTTCGCTTGTCGCTCATGCCTACAGCGCCGCGCGTTTTACCAGACGCGCAAAGGTCGCTGTAGCCTTTGAATTGCTGCATGTCTTTGTCCTTGAGGCCTGCGGAAAGGGGCAGAACTCCAGGCGCATCAAACGTGCCGCAGCAAGCTCTCCACTGAAGCCGCCAGCCTCAGCAGCCTTTCGTCGGCGCCGTTTCGCGCCATCAGCATCAGCCCGGCCGGCAGGCGCGTGCCCGGCATCGGCAGGGTGATCGCCGTCAGGTCGAACTGATTGGCAACCTGCGTGTTGCGCAGCAGCAGGTCTTCAACGCGACGGTACTCTCTCTTGTCCCCCTCCACCGAGGCGATGCTGACGGCGGAGATAGGTGTCGTCGGCAGGAGGATGAGGTCGAAGGGCGTCAGCCGTTCGTCCATGGCGCGGGCGAGCTTTTGCCGCGTCCTCAGCAGGTTGTCGATGGCGGCGTCGGGGACGGCGAGGCGGCGGCGGAGCGTCAATTTTACGCGGATGTCGACGGGTGCGTTCTCGTCCATCAGCCAATCGGCATGAACGCGGCTCGCTTCGAGCCCGGCGAGGGAGCCGATCGAGGTCGCCTCGGCGAAGCGGGCGAGAAGATCGTCGATCGGGCAGTCGGCGAGCCTTGCTCCGGCGTGCGACAGCATTTGCAGGCTCGTGTCGAAAGCCCTGGCGACATCCGGCGCAAGGCCGTCCAGGAGGAGACCTTTCGGTATGCCGAGCCTTAGACCCTCCAGCGGCAGTGGCGTCAATGGCTCCGGCATTTCGCCGGCCATGACCGCGTCGGCAGCCGCGCAGTCGGAAACAGTGCGGGCAAGCGGGCCGATCGAATCGAGGCTGGGCGAAAGCGGAAAGGCGCCGTCGAGGGGCAGGCGGCGGGCGGTCGGCTTGAAGCCGACGAGGCCGTGAAGCGCGGCCGGAATGCGCACGGAGCCGCCGGTATCGGAGCCGATGGCGATCTCGCTCGTGCCTTCCGCCACCGAGACGGCTGCACCGGACGACGAGCCGCCGGGAATGAGGCTTGCGTCGATCGCGTTGCCGGGCACCGGGTAATGCGGATTGAGGCCGACGGCGGTGAAGGCGAATTCGGTCATGTGCGTCTTGCCGATGATGACGGCGCCGGCCGCACGTAAGCGTCGGACGACGGCCGCGTCTGCTTTTGCTGGCGGCCCGTCGCGGCGGATGATCGAGCCCGCCAATGTCGGTTCGCCGGCGATGTCGAAGAGATCCTTGATCGAGACGATCCGGCCGTCGAGGGGACCAAGCCTCTTCGCTTCGCGCTGCCTCATGTCCGCGGCGTCGGCTTCCGCCCGGGCGGTTTCGCGATAGAGCTTCATGAAGACGCGCTCTTCGGCGCGCCGCTCGTCGAGCCGCGTTAGAATGGTTTCGAGCCGGTCGCGGGAAGGGGTGTTCGACTTGCGCAAGGCGAAAGACCTCGTGAACGGAGACAGCCGCGGTTTTCCTTCATGAGACGAGGGCGTGCACCCACGGTGCGCACGGTCTGAGGGCCGGCGATTGCGGCCATGGTTTATAGCGCCGCGCGTTTGTTATACAATAAAGAACACAAGAGCTGCCGGAATCCATCGGGAGGCGCCAATGCCGATCCTGCGATCGTCTGCAATCCTCGACTCCTCTGCAATCCACGAGGTCAGATACGATGCGCCGCGCCGGACGCTGAGCATCTGGTTCCTGGGCAACCGCCGGCCCTACCATTACCTCGATGTGCCGGAGCGCATTTACGAGGAACTCCTGCATGCGGGTTCCGCCGGGGCCTACTTCAATCACAACATAAAAAACCACTACGGTTTCATGCATTAGAGGAAAGCCCCTCATCCGCCTGCCGGCACCTTCTCCCCGCAGGGGGCGAAGGGACAAGCGGCACGCTCTCCGTCCCCCCAATCACATCGCAGGGTGAGGGCAAGGTCCTGGGCTAGACGGCGGCGGTGCGGCATACACTCTTCTCCCAGTTCTGACGGGGAAAAGATGCCGGCAGGCAGATGAGGGGCAGCATGGTCCCGCGCCGCTGCGCCAAAGGTGCGGCACGTTTTGATATCCCTCTCTCGGTAGCGCCGCTTCCCGCCGCACGCCTTCAAGCCGGGCGGGCTTCAGCCGCCTTCACAGAACTGTCGCCAAACCGTTCAAATAGTTTCACGTGGTTGTAAAGCCGCTGACATGCGGCTCGCCAATGGTCCGCTCGCGAGAGACAGATGATTCGCGACACGGGACCGGAGGCAGGTTTTGGCTGTTCGAAACACGTTGACGAGGCGTTCTTTCCTCCTTTCCGCCGGCGCCGCCGGCCTCGTCGCTTCTTCCGGACTTGCGACCCCCTTTTATGCCCGCGGCTACGGTCGGCCGGAATTCCTGCATGGGGTGCAATCCGGCGATGTCGATACGCAATCGGGCATGATCTGGACGCGTGTCGATCGGCCGGCGCGGGTGGCGATCGAATATTCCACCACCGACAGCTTCGCGAACGCCGTCCGGCTTCCCGACATCGATGCGACGCCGCAGACCGATTGCGCCATCAAGTGCCGGCTCGATCATCTGCTGCCGGACCAGGACATCTTCTACCGCTTCACCGCCACCGATCTCTATGACGCCAACCGCGTCTCCGAGCCGGTCGTCGGGCGCTTCCGCACCGCCCCCTTGCGCCGGCGCTCGGTGCGCTTCGTCTGGTCCGGCGATACGGCCGGCCAAGGCTGGGGCATCGACGAGGTCGGCATGAAGACCTATTCGACCATGCGTCTGCACGAGCCGGATTTCTTCATCCATTCCGGCGACACGATCTATGCCGACAATCCCATTCCCGACGAGATCAAGCTGCGCGACGGCGGCATGTGGAAGAACCGGATTGTGACGCCCGAGAAACGCGACGTCGCCCGCACGCTCGAGGAATATCGCGGGCAATGGAAATACAACCTGCTCGACGAGCACGTGCGGGACTTGAACGCCACCTGCCCGACCTTCTATCAGTGGGACGATCACGAGGTGCTCAACAACTGGTCGGCCTCGACGGACCTTCGCGACGATCCGCGCTATCCGGAAAAGGATGTCGCCGTCTACGCATCTCGCGCAGCGCGTGCCTTCCACGAGATGACGCCGATCCGCACACTGCCGACGCAGCCGGGCCGCATCTTCCGCAAGATTACCTATGGTCCGCTGCTCGATGTCTTCTTCGTCGATCTGCGCTCCTATCGCGGACCGAACCAGGGGGAGGGGGATTCCGGCCTTTTCGGCTGGCGGCAGGCGGATTGGCTGAAGCGCGAGCTTGCGGCCTCCAGCGCCACCTGGAAGGTGATCGCCTGCGACATGCCGGTCGGTCTCGTCGTCTGGGACGACTATTCGGCAAGGCGCGGCTCGGATGCGATCGCCAATGGCGCCAATGGCGCGCCCACGGGCCGTGAGACGGAGTTTGCCGATCTCTTGCGCTTCATCCGCGACAACGCGATCGAGAACATCGTCTGGCTGACGGCGGACGTGCATTACACGGCGGCGCATCATTACGACCCGTCGCGTGCGGCCTTCAAGGATTTCCTGCCCTTCTGGGAATTCGTCTCCGGGCCCCTCCATTCCGGCACCTATGGGCCGAAGGAGTTCGACATGACCTTCGGCCCGGAGGTCCGCTTCATCAAAGCGTCGGGCGGCGGCATCGACAGCAACCTGCCGCCTTCGGCGGGCCTGCAATTCTTCGGCATCGTCGACATCAGCGGCCAGACCCGGCAGATGACCGTGCGGCTCATGGACCGGCAGGACCAGGAACTCTGGCGTGTGACCCTCGACCCGGCGGCCGTCGCATGAGGCGGCAGAGCTTTATGCACGCCTGCTCTGCGTTCCGGCCCCCTTTCGCTCATGCGAAAAAACCTGTATGAGCGCGGCAACTGAAAAGCGGTACCCGCCTTGCTGGGCGTACCCACGAACTTTCCGAGACAAAAAATGAGCATTCGTAACATCGCGATCATCGCGCACGTCGACCATGGGAAGACCACGCTCGTCGACGAACTTCTGAAGCAATCGGGCTCCTTCCGCGAAAACCAACGCGTTGCCGAGCGCGTGATGGATTCCAACGATCTGGAAAAGGAACGCGGCATCACCATTCTCGCCAAGGCGACCTCGGTCGAGTGGAAGGGGACGCGCATCAACATCGTCGACACGCCCGGACACGCGGACTTCGGCGGCGAGGTCGAGCGCATCCTGTCGATGGTGGACGGTGCGATCGTGCTCGTGGACGCCTCCGAAGGCCCGATGCCGCAGACCAAGTTCGTCGTGGGCAAGGCGCTGAAGGTGGGCCTGAAGCCGATCGTCGCGATCAACAAGATCGATCGGCCGGACGGTCGGCACGAGGAAGTCGTCAACGAGGTCTTCGACCTCTTCGCCGCGCTCGACGCGACCGACGAGCAGCTCGATTTCCCGATCCTCTACGGTTCGGGTCGTGACGGCTGGATGAACGTCAATCCCGAAGGTCCGAAGGACCAGGGAATGGCACCGTTGCTCGATTTGGTTCTGAAGCATGTTCCCGAGCCGACGGTGGCGGAAGGGCCGTTTCGCATGATCGGCACGATCCTCGAGGCAAACCCCTTCCTCGGCCGCATCATCACCGGCCGCGTATATTCCGGTTCCGTCAAGCCGAACCAGGCCGTGAAGGTGTTGGGTCAGGACGGCAAGCTGCTCGAGGCCGGCCGTATTTCGAAGATCCTCGCCTTCCGCGGCATCGAGCGTCAGCCGATCGAGGAGGCGCATGCCGGGGACATCGTCGCGATCGCCGGACTGACCAAGGGCACCGTCGCCGACACCTTCTGTGATCCTTCGGTGACCGAGGCACTGACAGCCCAGCCGATCGATCCGCCGACCGTCACCATGTCCTTCATCGTCAACGATTCGCCGCTTGCCGGCACCGAGGGCGACAAGGTCACCTCGCGCGTCATCCGTGATCGGTTGTTCAAGGAAGCGGAAGGCAACGTCGCGCTGAAGATCGAGGAATCCTCCGAGAAGGACTCCTTCTTCGTTTCCGGCCGCGGCGAACTCCAGCTCGCGGTGCTGATCGAGACGATGCGGCGTGAGGGCTTCGAGCTTGCCGTCTCCCGTCCGCGCGTCGTCATGCACAAGGACGAGAGCGGCCAACTGCTGGAGCCGGTCGAGGAAGTCGTCATCGACGTCGACGAGGAGCATTCCGGCGTCGTCGTGCAGAAGATGTCGGAGCGCAAGGCCGAAATGGTCGAACTCCGCCCCTCCGGCGGCAACCGCGTCCGCCTCGTCTTCTTCGCGCCGACCCGTGGCCTCATAGGCTACCAGTCGGAGCTTCTGACCGACACGCGCGGTACGGCGATCATGAACCGCCTGTTTCATGACTATCAGCCCTACAAGGGCGAGATCGGCGGCCGCATCAACGGCGTGCTGCTCGCCAACGAGCCGGGCGAGGCGGTCGCCTACGCGCTCTTCAACCTCGAAGACCGCGGCCCGATGGTGATCGAGCCGGGCGAAAAGGTCTATGAGGGCATGATCATCGGCATCCACACGCGCGACAACGACCTCGAAGTCAACGTCTTGAAGGGCAAGAAGCTCACCAACATGCGCGCCGCCGGCAAGGACGAGGCCGTCCGCCTGACGCCGCCGATCAAGATGACGCTCGAACGGGCGCTCTCCTGGATCCAGGACGACGAACTCGTCGAAGTGACGCCGAAATCGATCCGGCTGAGAAAACTCCACCTCGATCCGCACGAACGCAAGCGCTTCGAGAAGTCCCGCACCGCCGGCGCGGCGTAAGGGGCCGGTGACGGGCTGATCCATATTCTGATTGTCGATTGCAAAACCCCGGAGCGATCCGGGGTTTTTTGCTGTGTGTGCCGTTCGCGGCCGGCTTGCGGATAAAGTTAAAAAGGCGTTAACCTTCGGGGGGATGCCGTTAAAGTTGCCTGTGGGTTAACGGGCCGCGGCAACCCGGCGGGATTCCGGTCCGCCGTGTCGTGTGTTTAGAGTCAGGTCATGAAGACTGTTTCGATAGAGGTGAGGCCCGGGGAGCCGCATGAGGCGGCCGCAATCGCCGACGCGCATCGCGTTTCCTGGCTGCAGACCTATGGCGGCATCATTCCGCACCGCCCCCTGGTCCGGATGGTCAACCGGCGCGACGAGATGTGGTGGCGGAAGGCTACGCGCGGCCCTGCGACGCTGCTCGTGGTCGACGTCGCAGGAACGATAGCCGGCTATGCGACGCTGGGCTTGAGCCGTGCGCGGGCGCTGCCGCAGGAGGGCGAGATCTACGAGATCTATCTGCGCCCGGAATATCAGGGCATCGGCCTCGGCCGCGTCCTCTTCGGCGAGGCAAAGAGCCTGCTGAAATCGCTCGGCTGCGAGGGGCTCGTCGTCTGGTGCCTGGAAGACAGCGAGCACGCCTATAATTTCTTCCTCTCGGCCGGCGGCCGCGACATCGCCGAAGGCATGGAAGATTTCGGCGAGAAGCACCTGAAGAAGGTCGGCTTCGTCTGGAACTAAAGCGGGATCACTAAAATCGGAAGAGGTTACTCCGGCAGTACGCTGTTGGGTTCGGCTGCCTTGTCGCCGCGCCTGCCATGATAGGCCGCCTGGTCAATGCCGCAGCGGAAGGTCGGGGCCACCTCGTCGGCGATCTTGCGGGCGAGTTCGTTGGGATCGGGATTGGCCAATGCATCGACATAGCCGGCGACGCAGCCCTTGCCGTCTTCCTTTTGCGCAACCTTCGATACGACAAGAACCTGGCCTTCAAGCGCAGGAAGCGATTCGCCCGTCTTCGGATCGGGGTTTTCGATGACCCAGCGCAAGATCGTTGCGACGGGGGTGCCGCCTTTGGCGATGCGCCATTCCACCGTCGTGCCGGCGTGGTTGAAGGGGAAGAAGCTCTCGAACGCCTCGTCGATATAGCGCTCGTTGAGATGCCCGAAGGAGAAGCTCTCGCGGATGTCGATCTCCTTGAAATGAACCGGATAATCGTCATGGCCCGGGCAAGTCATCAGGGAGTACCAGCCCGGCTCCTCTTCGATCGTCTTGCACTTGTTGCGACTGACGTCGACATAGAGGCTTTCATTTGCCATTGCCGGCCCGACTGACAACAGGACCAGCGACAGCCATGCAACCTTTCCGTTCATCGTGATCTCCCTCGAACGAAATTTCGGCACCACGCAGGCCGTCCCGCGACGACGAAACGACCGGTTGAATCTGCACTGCGGACGAAAGTTTTATTGCATCGCGGCATGTTTCCCTTTATCGACGGGCGACTTTTCAATAACCTTGGAGGTGCTCATGCGGATCGACGCGATTTCCATCGGAAAGAACCCACCGGAAGATGTCAATGTGATCGTTGAAGTTCCCGTCGGCGGCCATCCGATCAAGTACGAGATGGACAAGGAAGCCGGCACGCTGGTGGTCGACCGCTTCCTCTACACGCCGATGACCTATCCGGGGAACTACGGCTTCGTGCCGCACACGCTTTCCGATGACGGCGATCCGATCGACGTGCTCATCTGCAACACCCGTCCGCTGGTGCCGGGCTGCGTCATCAATGTCCGCCCGATCGGCGTGATGATGATGGAAGACAACTCCGGCAAGGACGAGAAGGTCATCGCGGTCCCGTCGGCCCATCTTACCAAGCGCTACGACAAGGTGCACAGCTACACCGATCTGCCGGAAATCACCTTGAAGCAGATCGAGCATTTCTTCGAGCACTACAAGGATCTGGAGCCCGGCAAGTGGGTCAAGATCTTTGGCTGGAAGGATGCGAGCGTCGCCAAGGAGTTGATCGTGGAAGCGATCGAGCGCGCCAAGACGAAGAAGTAATTATTTCGTGCCTCCGCCGGCGATGTCGGCGAGGCGTTTCGCGATAGCCTCCGGATCGGCCTCGATCCGGAGGATTTTTTTGCGCTGCGTGTCGCCGGAGACGAGCGAGACCTCGTTCTTCGCGAGACCGAGCGCCTTGGCGAGCACCGCGATGAGCGCCGCATTCGCCTTGCCCTTTTCCGGGACGGCGCGCACCCGCACTTTGAGATGCTCCTCGCCGTCGGCCGCCGTTTCGAAGCCGTCTATCGCGTCGCGGCCGCCGTTCGGCGTCAGCCGTACCGTCAGGCGCACATGGTCGCCGTGGCTGGTGAGCGCGGCACGCACCACGTCAGAGCGGGATGAGGAAAAGTGTGTGCGGTTTTCCGCCCGCATCCCGCTCCTACTCCTTACTGCATGTTTCCTTAAATCGTACCCGATTTAAGGACAAAACATGCAGTAATTCAAAGTGCTACAGCGTCCTTTGTGCGTCTGAAAAGACGCACGGCGCTGTAGAAGCGATCACGTTCATGAATTTTGGTCGAACCGACCAAAATTCATCGTGATCTAGCGGATGAGGGCCGGAGCGATCGTCGTATTCAGGAAGAGCTGGATGAAATAGAGGATCACCAGCACGACGAGCGGAGAAAGATCGACTCCGCCCAGGTCCGGCAGCACGCGACGGATCGGCCTGTAGAGCGGTTCTGTGAGCTGATAGAGCGAACGGCCGATCATGTTGATCGCCTGATTATTCACGTTGATCACGTTGAACGCATAGAGCCAGGAAAAGATGGCCGAGGCGATGATCAGAAACCACGCGATGTTGATGATGAAATTCAAGGTGCCGATGACAGCAATCATGCCCGTCTCCAATTCATTGTCGACAGACATGTAGACATTGGAAACTAAACGGGCAAGTACGCCGCGCGGCCTGGCGCGATCATGTTTAATGGCGAGCGCGGGAAGCGCCCTCGTCCTGCTGCCGCCATCCTTCTCGCTCCAACGGGACGAAAGGGGCTCGCGGCGGACGGCCAATTCCCCCTCACCGTCTGTCGGGAGAGGGTCAGGGCGAGGGGCAAGCATCTCCGCCGCGCAAGAAGATCAGCTCGAGAAAATTCTCCATCCAGGTCCGCAACGGGTGGTCGTGAAGCATCCGGCCCTCCAGATGCGCTTTGCCCATCTGCGCGCCCGGAAGCACGAAACGGTGGGCGCCGTGGACCACCCAGCGATGCATCATCGCGCGCGTCAATTCACCATGGAACTGAATGCCCCAGGCGTTCTCGCCGTAGCGGAAGGCCTGGTTCGGATAGGTGTCGCCGGTTGCCAGCAGCTCGGCGCCCTTGGGCAGGTCGAAGCCCTCGCGGTGAAAATGGTAGACCATGGCCGGCCAATCCATCAGCGCCTTGCCGGCCTCCGTGGCCTGCAGCGGATACCAGCCGATTTCGGTCATGCCTTCGTGGTGGGGCGCGACCTTGCCGCCCAGATTGCGAGCGAGCATCTGCGCCCCGAGGCAGATGCCGAGATAGGGCTTGTTTTCGAGAAGCGGCACCGACAGCCAGTCGATCTCGCGGCGAACGAATTCCTCCTCGTCGTTCGCGCTCATAGGGCCGCCGAAGATGATCGTGCCGGAATGGCCTTCGAGCGTCGGCGGCAGCTCGTCGCCTAAGGCGGGGCGGCGGATATCGAGAGGAAAGCCCTTCTGCTGCAGAATGTGACCGACGCGGCCAGCACTCGACCGCTCCTGGTGGAGCACTATGAGGACGGGTCTTTTGGCGTCGCTGGCCTCTTGCGGCATCGTCAGCTTTCCTGTTGTGCCTCGCTCTCCTCCTCGAGATCGATTTTGGCGGCTGCCTCCTGCCGTTTCAAGACCCGGTCGCGCCCGGAGACGCCGAGAAGATCGGCGATCCGCCAGATGGCATGGTCTTCCATCTCGCTGCGTGCGCCGTCGGCGTAGACGATCTCCCACAGCATGCCGACGAGCTCGACCCGCTGCTCTTCCGAAAGGTGGCGTTTGATCTCGGAGGTGAAGCGGTAGAAGTCGATCGCCTCGCTCTCGGCGCTCTCGCCCGCCGCGACGAGCGCGTTGAGCGCGGCGGCGTCGAGCTTGTAGTGCTCCTTGATGAGCTCGCGCATCTTGCGGCGCTCCGAGGCGCGAACCGCGCCATCCGCCTCCATGACCTGAAAACAGAGCCCGATCACCGCCACGCGCGGATCGTCCTTGTCAATCCGCGCCATTGAGCCCGTCAGCTCTTCGAGAAACACCTTAAACCGTTCAAACATGTCCTATCGCCAGCCCAATCGAAATATCAACTCAGAACAGCCGGAAGCCAGCCTTGTCCTTTTCCGTGGATGCAGGGTCGCGCACGCCCGGATCGTCCGGCGGACGGCCGAAGAAGGGATCCGGCGGCTCCTCCGTCTCCTCGCGCTTTGCCGGGGGAGCCGTCGGCTCCTTTCGTTCAGGAACCCGGATCGTCGCGTCGCGCGCGCCTTCGGCTTCCTCGGCGGGCGTCGGCTCCGGCGCCACTGGCGTTGTGTGCTGCGCGGGCGCCAATATGGGCGACGTGGGCGACACGGGCGGCAGGCTACGGATCGCCTCCTCGGCGTTCAGATGACCGTCCTCCGTGGCCGAAAGCTGCGAGGGCGGCGCCTTCCATTCGAAAGCATCAAGCCGGCCGCTGACCGGCGAGACCGGCAGCCAGACCGGCGAGGTGACGCCATCGGCGGTCCAGGCCGGATCGCGCGGACTCTTAAGCGCCTGCGCCATCCAGTAGCGGATGCGGCCCTCGTCGCCGGTATCGGCTTCCTCGATATCCGCGAGCAGCAGGAAGATGCTCTCGGTCGGCTCCAGCCGGGCGGCAGCCTCGGCCTTTGCTCGGGCGAGCGGAAGGTCGCGCGCCTCGAGTGCCGCTTCGGCGACCGTGGCCAGCGCCACGGCATTGTTGCTTCGCAGCGATTCGAGCTTCTTCGCGCGCTTCAGCCGGTCGATGGCGGAATCGCCGCCGCGCGCCCGCACATAGATCCGCGCCACATCCGGATGCGGATCCAGCTTCCAAATTCGTTCGAGAATCGAGGCGCCCTTGCGCAGATTGTCCTCGCGAAACAGCGCCTTGGCGGCAACGAGTGCGGCCGGAACCAACCGGTCGTCGAGTTTGAGCGCCGCCAGCGCGTCATCGCGAGCCGATTTCGGATCGCCGTCGAACCTCTCCATCGCGCGTGCGGTGAGCAGAACCGCCTTCTTACGATCCGCCTCCTTTTTTTCGAGCACATGGGCGGTACGGCTCTGGTCGAGAAGCCGGATCGCTTCGTCCCACTGACCAGCCTGACTGCGATGATCGAGCGTGGCCAAGGTCGCCCATGTGAGGTGCGGTGCCTTTTCGGCGGCGCGCTCGGCATATTGCCGGGCCGCCTCGTTGGCGCCGAGCCGCTTGGCTTCGAGATAGAGCCCCCGCAGACCGAGCTCGCGTGTCTCGGGATCGTCCGCCATCAGCTCGAATTTCTTGCGCGCATCGTCGTACTTGCCTTCGATGAGGGCGGTCTGCGCTTCCAGCAAATGGATGAGCGGCTCCTGGTCGGCACTGATCAGACTGCGCGAGCGCGCCGCCATCTTGCGGGCGATATTGGCATTGCCGGCACCGGCGGCGATCAGGCCGGTCGACAGCGTCTGGTAGCCGCGATCGCGCTTGCGGGCGCGAAAATAACGGGTCACGGTGTGCGGCGACAGCCAAATCGCACGGATCAGCCAGATGACGATCAGGACCGCGGCAAAGAGAGAAATCAGGATCGAGGCGGCGCGCATCAGGCTCATTTCGATGCGCTGGCCCTGCCAGATCAGAGACAACTCCCCGGGGCGATCCGCAAGCCAGGCAAAGCCGAGGGCGAGGCCGAGGACAAGGAGAATGAAGAACAATATCCGGATCATTTCGTCTTCTTTCCCTGTCCTTAGCCCTGTGTGCCGGTCCGCGTCATGGTGTGCGCCACGGCCGCGTCGATGACGGTCTCGACGCTTAACCTCCGGTCGAGCTTCTCCTTGAAATCCAGCCCGGCGGCTTTCGCCGGCTCGGGAAGGCCCGCCCATTCCAGCGATGCGCCCTTGAGATCGCCGTTATTGAGCTTGTCCTCGATGCGCGCGATCACCGCCTCCGGCGTGTCCCCCTCGACGCTGCCGACAGGACGCACGCGAATGCCAGACATGGCGCTGGACATCAGGCGGGCGAAGATACCCTCGTTGGGATCGGGCTGGTTGAGCGCGTCGAGCATGGCATCCGCCGTCGCCGGAAAGGTCTCCCGCAGCTCCGTGCGGGTGGGGACGCCGGTTGCGGCGACCTCGGCGAGGTCCTTCACCGCGGCGTCCTCCGGCGCAATGCTGCGCAACGCCTCGAGCTCGGCGAGGAAAGGCCCGCCGCGGTCGATCGCCGTCTTGAGCGCGGTGACGGCGACAGCCTTCGCCATCGCAATATCGTTCACCGGCTCGTTGAGTTTCCGTTCCGCCTGGTCGATACGACCGGCGAGTTCCGCCCTTGCGGCATCCACCGACTGGCGAGCATCGGCAAGATCGGTTTTCAAAGCGGCGATTTCATCGGCGAGATTGGCGACCTGCGCTTCGAGCGCCTTTACCTCCGGCGCGCCAGCCGCAGCCGCGCCAGGGGCCGCCTCTTCCAAGGCGGCGAGGCGGCTTTCCAGCGGCGCGACATCCACTGCCGCCGGTTCCCGCCTTGACTGGAGCTCCGCCTTGATCGCCTCGACCTCGCTCGCGAGGCCTTGGTCGAGGTTCGCCCGCTCCGGTCCCACCGCCGGTATGTAGCCGGCATATTGCAGCACGCCGGCGCCGGCGAGCGCAACGAGACCGCCGAAGATACCGGCGGCAAGCGCACCGGCGCTCGTCGTCTGCCTTCTCTTCGGTTCCGGCACGGCATCGTTGCTCAGGTGCGGAGGCTCCTCGTCGAACGCGGCGGCGGCCGCATCGGCTCGGGCCTCCTCGGCCTCCTCTTTCGCCTCTGCCTCTATAGCCTCGCTCTCGCGCGGCTCAGCCTCGCCCGTCTCGGACATCTGGTTTGCCGAAATATCCGCCGGTTCATCCGTCACAGAATCCCGGTTGGCGATGGATTCCGTTTCTTCGGTCACGGTTCTTTCCGCCTCGAGGTCGATCGTCAGCGGTTCCTTCTCGGATTTCGAGCGGCGCGGCGGCTTTTCCGATACCATGGTGACCTCTTACCGTTTCATTGCCTGTGGGCGGCCTGGTCCAGTTGGAGCAGGATGCCGGCGGTTCTCCTCATCCCTCTTCAGCCAAACCTAGTCAGGGAAATCGGGCGGGGAAAGTCCCTGCCTCCCCTTTTTAGAGGAATTGCCTCAGATGACCCTACCGCGCCGTGCGTCTTTTCAGACGCACAAATGACGCGGTAGCCCTTTGAATAGCTGCATGTTTTTGGTCTTAAATCGTCAATGACTCAAGGAAACATGCAGCAGTCCCGCATCCGATGCGGGCGGGAATCCGATGCCGACTTTGTTGATCCCGTCTAAAGAAGGCGGAAAAGGCTTTCTTCGCCAGGTGTCGCGGCCACCTCGACGGCAACGCTACTCGGGAGAGCCTCCTTGGCCGAAGGGCTCAGGCAAAGATAGCGTGAGGCGAAAGCCGTGGCATCGAGGCCGCTTTCGTGGAAGACGGAGACGAAACGCCGCGCGGTTTCGCGCGAATAGATGAGCACCGCATCGAACGGTCCGGAGCGGACGAGATCGGACAGCACGTCCGGGCGATAGGTGACGGGCACCATCCGGTAGCATTCGACGGTGACATAGTCGATCTGGCGGTCGCGTAGGCCTTGTTCGAGGCCGTCGGCGCGCGGCGTGCCGGCGAGATAAATGAGCGTCTCGCCCGCGCGCATGCGCGCGGCGATCTTGTCCGCCAGCCCTTCGCCGGTTCCAGATCCGATGCGGATGTCGGTAAAGCCGAGATCGGCAGCGGCGCTCGCGGTCGCCTCGCCCACCGCGAAAAGGGGTGTCGTAAGATGCGGTTCGATTGCGGTGCCGAGCGCGCCGAGGACGCGGATCGCCTCTGCGCTGGTGACCGCGATGGCATCATGGCGCTCATTCAATGCAGCCCGAACGGCGCCTGCGAAATGCTCCGCCCGCATCAGAGGCAGCATGACCGCTGTGTGCCCCATCGCCTGGAGCTTCGCCGCCGTCCTTTCGGCGGCGGGCTGCGGGCGGGTGACGAGCACGCGCATCGGTCAGATCCAGCTAGAAAAGAACCCCGGCCCGGCCTTGGCGCGGATCTCTTCGCCGGCCTTGCGGCCGAGCTCCGTCGCTTCGGCTGCCTTGCCCTCGATGGCAATCCGATGGCAGGTCGTGCCGTCCGGTGTCAGGATCATGCCGGAGAAACGGATATGCGTGCCGTCGGATCGGGCGTAGCCGGCGATCGGCGTGCGGCACGAGCCGTCGAGCGTCGCGAGGAAGCCGCGTTCGCAGGAAACGGCCTCATGGGTGCGCTGGTCGTCGATCGCGGCAAGGAGAGCGTTGACGCGCTCGTCACCGATGCGGCTCTCGATGCAGATCGCGCCCTGGGCCGGGGCGGGGGGGAATTCCTCCGGATCGAGGAGTTCGGTCGGCACGTCGGTCATTCCCAGGCGCCTCAGCCCGGCGAGGGCCAGAAGCGTGCCGTCGACCTGGCCTTCGGCGAGCTTGCGCAGCCGCGTCTCGATCTGGCCGCGATAGGTGATGACGTTGATGTCGGGCCGGAGCCTGCGGATCAGCGCCTGGCGGCGCAGCGACGACGAACCGACGGTGGCGCCTTGCGGCAGGTCCACGAGCTTTGCGGCCGTCCGGCCGATGAAGGCATCGCGGATGTCTTCGCGCGGCAGGAAGGCGGATAGGAAAAGTCCGTCGGGCAGCTTCGTCGGCATGTCCTTCGACGAATGCACCGCGAAATCGAGCTCGCCCGACAGGAGCTGCTGCTCCAGCTCCTCGGTGAAAAGGCCCTTGCCGCCGATTTCCGAGAGCGGCCGGTCGGTGATCCGGTCGCCCTTCGTCGAAAGAACGACGACCTCGAACATTTCCGGCGGCAGACCATGGGCGGCGGCGAGCCTGTCACGCGTTTCATGAGTCTGGGCCAGCGCCAGCGGGCTGCCGCGCGTGCCGATGCGGAAAGGTTTTGTTTGCATCCTTTGCCATCCGTTGTTACTGCATGGTTCCTTAAATCGGCTGATTTAAGGATGAAACCATGCAGCACTTCAAAGCGTTACAGCGTCCTTTGTGCGTCTGAAACACGGGACGGCGCTGTATGAGTTTCGTGTACCCACCTTTCACTGCGATCGCAATCACTGAGTATAGCACGTGACGTCACCGCCCTTGCGCATCCTCGGCATCGAGACAAGCTGCGATGAAACCGCGGCTTCAGTCGTGCTGCGCGACGAGAAGGGGGGAGGCCGCATTCTCGGCGACGTCGTGCTCAGCCAATTGGAAGAGCATAGCGCCTATGGCGGCGTCGTGCCCGAGATCGCGGCGCGCGCCCATGTCGAGGCGCTCGACACGCTGATCGAAGAGGCGCTGCTGCGCGCCGGCGTGACGCTGAAGGACATCGACGCGATCGCTGCAACAAGTGGTCCCGGTCTGATCGGCGGCCTCATCGTCGGCCTGATGACCGGCAAGGCGATTGCTCGCGCCACTGGAAAGCCGCTCTATGCCGTCAACCATCTCGAGGGCCATGCGCTGACCGCGCGACTGACGGACGGGCTTTCCTTTCCCTATCTGATGCTGCTCGTCTCGGGCGGCCACACGCAGCTGATCCTCGTCAAAGGCGTCGGCGACTACGAGCGCTGGGGCACGACGATCGACGATGCGCTTGGCGAGGCCTTCGACAAGACGGCGAAGCTCCTCGGCCTTCCCTATCCGGGCGGCCCGGCGGTCGAGCGGGCAGCAAGCGGCGGCGATCCGGAACGCTTCGATTTTCCCCGGCCGCTCGTCGGCGACGCGCGGCTCGACTTCTCCTTCTCGGGCCTCAAGACCGCGGTGCGACAGGCGGCGCAGTCGCTGGAGCCGGTAAGCGAACAGGATATCGCCGATATCTGCGCCTCCTTCCAGCGCGCCATCTCGCGCACGCTCAAGGATCGCGTCGGGCGCGGCTTGAAGCGGTTCAAGGCGGAGTTCGCCGCCGTCGACAAGCCCGCCCTCGTCGTCGCCGGCGGCGTCGCGGCCAATCAGACGCTCAGGGCGACGCTCCAGACGCTTTGCGATGAGCATGGCTTCCGTTTCGTCGCGCCGCCGCTTCAGCTTTGCACGGACAATGCGGCGATGATCGCCTGGGCCGGGGCGGAGCGTCTGGCGGCGGGCCTGCCGGCCGACGGCCTCGATGTGGCACCGCGCTCGCGCTGGCCGCTCGACGCCGAAGCCAAGGCATTGATCGGCTCCGGCAGACGCGGCGCTAAGGCATGATGGACTAAAGATGAGCGGCAAATCGAAGAGCGTGCCAAAGATCGTCGTCGTCGGTGCGGGCGCCTTCGGGACGGCGCTTGCCGCCGTCGCGGCGGCAAAGGACAAAGCGAAGGTCACGCTGATTGCGCGCCGGGCCGAAGTGGCAGAGGAATGCCGCCGGACGGGCCGTAACGAAGCGGTTCTGCCCGGCATTTCCCTCCCCCCCGGCCTTGCCTTTTCCTCCGATGCCGCAGTGCTCGCGGATGCCGATATCGTCCTTTTTGCCATGCCTTCGCAGGAGCAGAGAGCGGGGGCCCGCGGCTATGGCGCCCGGATCCGCAGTGATGCGACGATCGTCACCTGCGCCAAGGGTTTGGAACAGTCGACCGGCAGGCTGCTAACGGACGTGCTCGACGAGGAATTGCCGGGTCATCCGACCGCAGTCCTTTCCGGGCCGGGTTTTGCCGCCGATATTGCGAGCGGGCTTCCGACGGCGATGGTGATCGCAGCGTCCGACGGCGATATGGCGACGGCGCTTGCCTGCGCGCTTTCCGGCCCGACCTTCCGCCTCTATCCGTCGACGGACCGCATCGGCGTGCAGCTTGGCGGCGCGCTCAAGAACGTGCTGGCGATCGCCTGCGGCATTGTAGAAGGGGCGGGGCTCGGCGATTCGGCCCGCGCCGCGCTGATCTCCCGGGGGCTTGCGGAAATGTCGCGCTTCATCGTCGCCAAGGGCGGCGAACCCGATACGGTGCGCGGCCTCTCCGGTCTCGGCGATCTCGTCCTGACGGCGACGAGCCACCAGTCGCGCAACCTGCGCTTCGGCATCGCGCTCGGCAAGGATGGGCGCGCGAGCGGAGGGGGCGGCGAACTCGTCGAGGGCGCCTTTGCTGCATCGGTCGCGGCGCGGGTCGCGCAGGATCTCGGCATCGAGATGCCGATCACGCAAGCGGTCGCCGCCATCATCGACGCCAAGCTCGACGTACGCACCGCTCTCGAACAGTTGATGTCGCGCCCGATAACCCAGGAATGATCGGCATCCAGGAACAAACTCGTCAGGAGGATTAATGCTCTTCGCACTCGTCTGCACGGACAAGCCCGGCGCGCTGCAATTGAGGCTCGACACGCGGCCCGATCACCTCGCCTATCTCAATGAGCTGAACACGAGCGGCATTCTGAAGATCGCCGGGCCGTTCCTCGGCGAGGACGGCAAGCCGACCGGAAGCCTGGTGATCGTCAAGGCCGAGACGCTCGAAGAGGCGAGGGCGATCGCCGCAGCCGATCCTTATGCGAAGGCGGGCCTCTTCTCGAACGTCGAGATCAAGGCCTACAACTGGGTCTTCAACAATCCGGAGGCTTGAGGGGCGATGGCTTACTGGCTCTACAAATCCGAACCGAACAAATGGTCCTGGCAGATGCAGAAGGATGCCGGCGATAAGGGCACCGAATGGACCGGCGTGCGCAATTATCAGGCGCGCAACAACATGCGGGCGATGACGATCGGCGACAAGGGCTTCTTCTACCACTCCAACGAGGGGCTGGAGATCGTCGGCATCACCGAGGTCTGCGCCCTCTCGCATCCGGATTCGACGGCTGAGGGCGATGCGCGCTGGGACTGCGTCGACATCCGCGCCGTCATGGACATGCCGCGCCCGGTGTCGCTCAAGGAGATCAAGGAGCACCCGAAGCTCGCCAAGATGTCGCTCGTCACCTCCATGCGCCTTTCGGTGCAGCCGGTGACCGAGGACGAGTGGATCGAGGTCTGCCGCATGGGCGGGCTCGACAATCCGCCCAAGTAATCTTGAAACCAAGTAACCTTGAAAACCGACCCCGAAAGCTTCATCCGCGCCAATACCGGCATTCTCTCGCCGCCGCATGTGCCGGAAGTTCGTCTGCATCTCGCGAGCGAAGCGCATGAATTGTGGCTGAAGACGGAGGAGGAACTGGAGGAGATCGGTCTGCCGCCGCCCTTCTGGGCCTTCGCCTGGGCGGGCGGTCAGGGGCTCGCCCGCTATGTTCTCGATCATCCGGAAACGGTGCGCGGTCGCCACGTGGTCGACTTCGCCTCCGGCTCCGGCCTCGTCGCCATTGCGGCGAAGGTCGCCGGCGCTGCCGAGGTTCTGGCCGTCGACATCGACCCGTGGGCGGAGACGGCGGTGCGGCTGAATGCAGAGCTGAACGGGGTGACGGTTGCCTTCACAAGCGCGGACATCGTCGGCGAGGCGAGGGCGGCCGACGTCTACCTTGCCGGCGACGTCTTCTACGACAAGGGTTTTGCTGATCTGCTTATTCCGTGGTTCGATGCGCTCGAGCGCGCCGGTGCCATGGTCCTCGTCGGCGATCCGGGGCGCGCCTATTGCCCGCGCGAGCGGATGACGGCGCTTGCGACTTATGAGGTGCCCGTGACGCGCGCGCTCGAAGACAGCGAAGTGAAGTGCACGACGGTCTGGAGGTTCGGGACCGCGGCCAGTTGACGAGCGTCCGCTCGATGCTTTCGGGACAAGACCCCTTCCCACCCCTCCCCGCAAGGGGGGGCTGGCACCCGTCGCCCGCCAGCGCCAATCCCAGCGTCCGAACTTGCAGAACCGTCGAGACATGACAGGAGCGGGTGCGGCATCATAAGCCCCTCCCTTGTGGGGAGGGGTTGGGGAGGGTCTTGAACGCAGCCGCCGCACTCGCGCGGCTTGCTCTATCCACTCTACGGCCGCACGACGCAGACGCCGTGTTCCCATGAGCAGGCGCTGGCGTTGGTCCGCGGCGAGACGATGATGATCTTGGCACGCTTCGAGGGCGGGGCGATGCCAACGAAATCCTCCGCGGCATAACGGTAGCCGCCGTCGCGGCTAAAATAGATGCCGTTGCCCTCCTCCCGGAAGGCCGAAAGGCCGCCGGCATAGGTGCCGATATCCGGTATCGGGGTGGGGAAGTCGTAGCTTCCATAGCTGCCATAATCGCCGGGGCCGTATCCGCCGCCGTTGATGATGATCACCGGGCCATGATTCCACTTGCGCCGGGCGTGACGCGGCCAGCGATGCTTCAGTCGCACATGCCGGGTCCGTGTTTGAACGTCGGGCAGGCCTTGCGAAGCGAATGCCGGAAAATCGTCGAAGCGGGACATCACCGAGCGGTGCCGTCTGCGGCCGGCAAAAAAGCGATGGCCGCCGTGCCATTTGCGCCAGGCGTGATGCGGTTGCCGGTGCTTGAGCCGGATGTGGCGGGTACGGGTTTCTACATTGCCAAAGCCGCTGTTATCGTCGGCCCGCACCGGCAGGCCGGCCGGCAACGCAAGGGCGAAGGCGAGGACTAGAACTTTGGTCGCACGGACCGCTCGCAACAGATTCATTCCGCCTTGCCCTCCGGATATGCTTAACAAATCCTTAAGGCGCATCCTGCGGCAAGCGCGGGCAAATGTCACGGATTTGCTTATGTTTTCCGCGCGTATCGTTAACGGCGGACACGTCTCTGCCAGGCCGTAAAATGCCGCTTTTCGTCTAATCGATTTTATTTATTTTGCACTGCAAACACACTTGTCGTTAAGCATTCTGGTGATTAAAGGTCCGAATGACTGAATTGCGCACAATCGGGTGCTATACCGGACAAGATTAGTCCAGTTTTGGACGCCAAGTCCGGTGATTCCGTGAGGTTCCGATGACGAATGTCACAAGAAGCCGGCCGCTCTCGCCGCATCTTCAAATCTACAAGCCGATCCCAACAATGGTCATGTCGATCATGCACCGCATCACCGGCGGCGCACTCTACTTCGGCACGATCCTGGTCGCCTGGTGGTTGATCGCCGCCGCCTCGGGTGCTGCCTATTACGACTGGGTGAGCTGGCTGTTCGGCACACTGATCGGCAAGATCGTCCTCTTCGGCTACACCTGGGTGCTGATACACCACATGCTCGGTGGCATCCGTCACCTCATCTGGGATCTCGGCTACGGCTACGAGAAGCATTTCGCGACGAAGATGGCCAAGGCGACGATCATCGGGTCGGCGACGCTGACGCTCGTCATCTGGATCGTCGGTTATCTGGTTCGCTAAGGGACGTTGAACATGGATATGCGCACACCCCTCGGCAAGGTCCGCGGTCTCGGTTCGGCCAAGGAGGGCACGGATCACTTCTGGCGTCAGCGGCTGACGGCCGTCGCCAACCTTCCGCTCCTGATCTTCTTCGTCTTCTTCGTGGCCCGTTATGCCGGCGCACCGCATGCGGACCTCGTCGCGGCGCTCTCGAACCCCTTCGTGGCCGTGATCATGGCGCTCGTCGTGACTTCCGCTCTCGTCCACATGCGGATCGGCATGCAGGTCATCATCGAGGACTACGTTCACGCGGAGGGGGCGAAGATCGCGCTTCTCATGCTCAACACATTTTTTGCGATCGCGATCGGCGGGTTCTGTCTCTTCGCCATCCTGAAGATCGCTTTTGCAGGGTAATTCGTCATGGCATCGATCAGTTCACCCGCTGCGAACGGCAAGGCCTATCAGTATGTCGATCACTCTTTCGACGTCGTCGTCGTCGGCGCCGGAGGCGCGGGGCTGCGCGCGACGCTCGGCATGGCCGAGCAGGGCCTGAAGACAGCCTGCGTCACCAAGGTCTTCCCGACGCGCTCGCACACGGTCGCCGCCCAGGGCGGGATTGCCGCCTCGCTGCAGAACATGACGCCCGACTGCTGGCAGTGGCACCTCTACGACACGGTCAAGGGTTCCGACTGGCTCGGCGACGTCGACGCCATGCAATACCTCGCCATGGAAGCGCCGAAAGCGGTCTACGAGCTCGAGCATTATGGCGTGCCCTTCTCGCGCAACGAGGAAGGCAAGATCTACCAACGGCCGTTCGGCGGCCACATGCAGAACTACGGCGAAGGCCCGCCGGTGCAACGCACCTGCGCGGCCGCCGACCGCACCGGCCACGCGATCCTGCACACGCTCTACGGCCAGTCGCTCCGCAACAACGCCGAGTTCTTCATCGAATATTTCGCCCTCGACCTGATCATGTCGGACGACGGCCGCTGCACCGGCGTCGTCGCCTGGAACCTCGACGACGGCACGATCCACCGCTTTGCCGCCAAGATGGTGGTGCTCGCGACCGGCGGCTACGGACGCGCCTATTTCTCGGCGACTTCGGCGCATACCTGCACCGGCGACGGCGGCGGCATGATCGCACGCGCCGGCCTGCCGCTGCAGGACATGGAATTCGTGCAGTTCCACCCGACCGGCATCTATGGCGCCGGCTGTCTCATCACCGAGGGAGCGCGCGGCGAGGGTGGCTATCTCGTCAATTCGGAAGGCGAGCGCTTCATGGAGCGCTATGCGCCTTCGGCCAAGGATCTGGCTTCCCGCGACGTCGTCTCGCGCTGCATGACGATGGAGATCCGCGAGGGCCGCGGCGTCGGCAAGAACAAGGATCATATCTTCCTGCACCTTGACCATCTCGATCCCAAGGTGCTGCACGAGCGCCTGCCGGGCATCTCGGAATCGGCGAAGATCTTTGCCGGCGTCGACGTCACCCGCGAGCCGATCCCGGTGCTGCCGACCGTCCATTACAATATGGGCGGCGTGCCGACCAACTATTGGGGCGAGGTGCTCAATGCGGATGCTCAGAACCCCGAGCGCATCGCGCCCGGCCTGATGGCCGTCGGCGAAGCGGGTTGCGCCTCGGTGCACGGCGCCAACCGCCTCGGCTCCAACTCGCTGATCGACCTCGTCGTCTTCGGCCGCGCCGCGGCGATCCGCGCCGGCCAGATCATCGACCGCAACGAGTCGGTGCCGGAGGTCAACACGGCGGCATGCGACCGGATCATGGAGCGCTTCGACCGGCTGCGGTTCGCCAATGGCGGCACGCCGACGGCGGTGTTGCGCGACAAGATGCAGCGCGCCATGCAGGAAGACGCGGCCGTGTTCCGCACGCAGGGATCGCTCGAATCCGGCTGCCGGCGCCTCACCGCGATCTGGAAGGAACTGCCGGACGTCAAGGTCACCGACCGCTCGATGATCTGGAACTCCGACCTCGTCGAGACGCTGGAACTCGAAAACCTGATGGCGAACGCCATCACCACGGTTTACGGCGCCGAAGCGCGCAAGGAGAGCCGCGGCGCGCACGCGCGCGAGGACTACAAGGACGGCCCGCTCGGCGGCCGCGACGACTTGAACTGGCGCAAGCACACGCTCGCCTGGGTCAACGAGGCGGGCGAGGTACGGCTCGACTATCGTCCGGTCCACACCGAGCTCATCGCAGACGGCATCGATCCGAAAAAGATCGAGCCGAAGGCGCGCGTCTACTGATCTCGAGGATTAAGGCACATGGTTGAACTCGCACTTCCCAAGAACTCGCAGATCAACGAAGGCAAGGTCTGGCCGAAGCCGGCGGGCGCGACCAATTTGCGCGAATACCGCGTCTACCGCTGGAATCCGGATGACGGCAAGAACCCGCGGATCGACACTTACTACATCGATATCGACGATTGCGGGCCGATGGTTCTCGACGGTCTGCTCTACATCAAGAACAACATCGATCCGACGCTGACGCTGCGCCGCTCCTGCCGCGAGGGCATCTGCGGCTCCTGCGCGATGAACATCGACGGCACCAATACGCTCGCCTGCACCAAGGGCATGGACGAGATCAAGGGCTCGGTGAAGATCTATCCGCTGCCGCATATGCCGGTGGTCAAGGATCTGGTGCCGGATCTCACCAATTTCTACGCCCAGCACCGTTCGATCGAGCCTTGGCTGAAGACGGTTTCTCCGACGCCGGCCAAGGAATGGCGCCAGAGCCACGAGGATCGCCAGAAGCTCGACGGGCTCTACGAGTGCATCCTCTGCGCTTGCTGCTCGACTTCCTGTCCGAGCTACTGGTGGAACGGCGACCGTTATCTCGGTCCGGCCGTCCTGCTGCAGGCCTATCGCTGGCTGATCGACTCCAGAGACGAGGCGACCGGCGAGCGGCTCGACAATCTCGAGGATCCGTTCCGGCTCTATCGTTGCCACACGATCATGAACTGCGCCCAGGCCTGTCCGAAGGGCCTGAACCCCGCCAAGGCGATCGGCGAAATCAAGAAGATGCTGGTCGAGCGGCGGTTCTGACGGCTGCACTTTTCGCAAATTGTCTGACGGCGGGCTGCGGCCCGCCGTTCGTTTTCACGGTTGTCACACCGACGTGTCGGTAAGTGATTTGAAAGCTGTGGCGAGGCGCATAGGTAATAGTCCGAGGATGGAGGTTGCCGATGCTTCGCCTGCTGCTCGGAGTTCTCGCCAGTTGCTTTCTGCTGCTGCCGGTGCGGGCGGCCGAGCCGCAATACGCGATCTTCGCCGGCGGCTGCTTCTGGTGCGTCGAAAGCGACTTCGATGACGTGCCCGGGGTCCTCGAAACGATCTCCGGCTATGCGGGCGGCCGGAATGAGAATCCCACCTATGAGGATTATGCGAAGGGCGGACACCGCGAAGTGGTGCGGATCAAGTTCGATCCCGACAGAGTCTCCTATGCCGAGCTCGTCGGCGTTCTCTTCCACACGACCGACCCGACCGATGCCGGCGGCCAGTTCTGCGATCGCGGCTTCGCCTATACGACGGCGATCTATGCGCTGACCGACGGTCAGGCCATGGACGCGAAGGCGGAAAAGATCAAGGCCGAAGCGGAGCTCGGCAAGCCCATCGTCACGCCTGTCGAGGGGCCGGCCAAATTCTGGCCGGCGGAAGACTATCATCAGGATTTCGCAGCCAGAAACCCGATCCGCTACTGGTACTACCGCAACGGCTGCGGCAGAAACCGGACGGTCGAGACGCTCTGGGGCGATCGCGCCTACGCCGGGGTCAGTCACTGATCGCCCAAGTCGATCCGACCGGAAATGATGTTCAACGCGCCGCCCAATTGGCGCCGCGGCGGAAGATCGTGCGCATCTCCGGCACCTCGAATTCCTTCGACACGTGGCCGAGCGAGGAGTAGAAGACCCGGCCCTTGCCGTATTTGCGCTTCCAGACGACGGGCATCACCACGCCTTCGATCCACCAGGCATGCTCCCCGGAAAAGGTCGTCGTCGCCAGCACCTCGTTCGAGGGATCGACATGCATGTAATATTGCTCCGAGGTGTATGGGAAATCGGAGATGCCTTCCATCAACGGGTCGTCGGGCCGCGTGATATTCACGCGATAATCGATGATGTTGCCGGGATGGGCCACCCATTGTCCACCGATGATGAACTGATATTCGACGCTCTCGCGGAACGCGTCGCCCGCGCCGCCATGATAGCCGGCGATGCCGACGCCACCCTCGACGGCGGCGGCCAGGTTCTTCACCTCCTCCTTCTCGATCTTCGACATGGTCATGATCGGCACGACCAGCGAAAGGTCGTGGATTGCGGGATCTGCGAAGGCTTCGGTCGTGTGCTCCAGATAGACCTTGAAGCCGTCCTCCTCCAGCATATCGCGGATGATATGGGCGCATTCCTGCGGCTCGTGCCCGCTCCATCCGCCCCAGACGATCAGTGCCTCGCGCATGTCGAACTCCTCCTCAAGTACTGAATTAGCGGCCGACGCGGCCGTCGATCAGCGATTCCGACAGCGGCGCCGGACGCTCGGTCTTCGTGGTGATGCTGACGGTGGCGCCGGTTTGCGCCGCCTTGTCGAAAGCCTCCATGACCTCGAGCACGTGGAGCGCGAGATCTCCGTTCGCCCGGTGCGGCCGGCCCGAGCGAATGGCATGCGCCATGTCGGCGACGCCGAGCGAGCGGTAGTTGCCGTCGGCATAGGGCTCGGTGGTGACGGCCGGCTCAAAGGTGCCGCCTTTCTTCAAAAGCTCGATCTGGCCGCCGAAGTGGTTCGGATCAGGCACGATCAGCGTGCCTTCCGTTCCGTAGAGCTCGAGAGGCACATGCTTGTGGCCGGCCACGTCGAAACTCATGCCGATCTGCACCACGGCCCCGTTCTCAAAGGCCATCACGCCGGCGACATGGGTCGGCACGCGAACGGGAATGCGCTCGCCGTTGCGCGCTTCGCTGGTGATGGTTCGCTCCTTCCGTGCGGCCGTGGCAAAGCCGGCGACCTTGGCGACGGGGCCGAGGAGGTTGACGAGATCGGTGACGTAGTAAGGGCCCATGTCGAGCATCGGCCCGCCGCCGACGTCGTAATAGAAGTCCGGATTGGGATGCCAGCGCTCGTGGCCCGGGCACATGAAGGTGGCGGTGCCGCCGATGGGCGTGCCGAGCACGCCCGAATCGACGATCGCCCGCGCCGTCTGATGCGAGCCGCCGAGGAAGGTGTCGGGGGCGGCGCCGATGCGCAGGCCCTTCTCCCGGGCCAGCGCAACGAGCTTTCGCCCGTCCGCAAAACCGGTGGCGAGCGGCTTTTCGGAATAGGTGTGCTTGCCGGCATCGAGCGCCTGCATGGCAACAGTGACGTGCGCCTTCGGCACGGTCAGGTTGACGATGAGTTCGATCGAAGGATCGGCGAGGAGATCCGCGACGTCCCGGGCCTCGACGTTGAACTCCGCGGCGCGTTGTTCGGCGAGGCCGCGGTTCAGATCGGCAATGCCGCGGATGTCGAGGATCGGGAAGGACGCCATCGCCTTCAGATAGGCCGACGAGATGTTGCCGCAGCCGATGATGCCGATACCGAGTTTTTCCATCAGTCTCCTCCCGAATGGAAATTGCAGAAGGTCGGCGCAGCGCTTCAGAGCGCCGGCGCCGGACCGGTCGTCCCCCAGGGGGACTCGTAGAGTTCGCAAAGCGCCACGACGGCCGCTCCTTGCGCCCAGGTCTCGTCGGCCGACTCGTCGAAGACGAGTTCCGCGACGGTGCGGATCGAGGACGGAATCGCGCTTTGATAGGCGTGGCGCAGGCTGTCCACGAAGACGGCGCCGAGCGACAGGCTGGAACCGACGATGACGACGCGAGGCGGCCCGAACAGCGTGACGATGTTGGCGATCGCAAGGCCGATCGCCTCGCCGGCGCGCGCCGCGGCGGCGATTAGGGCATTGTCCTCCGCCGCGATCAGCGTCTGCGCATGCGCCATGCCGCGGCCAAGGCGCACCGCCTCGGCGAACCGCCCGTCCATCGGATGTTCGCCCAGAATCGCGCTTTCGCCGGCAAGCGTCGAGAGCCGGATGGTTTGCTGTTGGCCGACACCAAGCACGAGGTCGCCGAGATTGTGGCTCAAGCCGCCGGCGCCGCGGAAAAGCTGGCCGCCATGCAGCACGCCGAGACCCAGCGTCTGCTCCAGCGACACGAGCACCATGTCGTCGAGATCGCGGGCGCGGCCGAACCAGTGATGGGCAAGCGTGATGGCGTGCGCGTCGCTCTCGACAATCGTCGCGACGTTGAGCCGGCTCGTCATTTCGCTCGCGAAGTCGACGTCGGTTTCCCGGAAGATCGGGCTTGAGCGGACATGGCCGGTGCGGTGCTCGACCACGCCCGGAAGGCCAATGCAGATCGAATCGATGTCGTCGAGCGACAGGTCGGCGTCGACCACGCAACGGCGCACGCCGTCCTCGACCAGGTCGGCGATGACGGCGATGGGCTGGCGGTCGACCCGAATAGGCAAGGTGAGCTCGGAGAGAACCTCGCCGCGGAAGTTGGTGACGACGAAGACCATCCGATTGGCGGCGATCTTGGCTCCGACAACGCGGGCGGCGTCAGGATTGAGCTCCAGCATGACGCGCGGCCTTCCCCTCGCGGCGGCGTTGCGGATGTCGCCCTCGTGCCGCGTCAGAATGAGGCCGTCATCAAGCAGCGACGCCGTGATCGCCGAGACCGTCGTGGTCGACAGTTCTGAGCGTTCGCTGATCTCGACGCGGGAGATGGGGCCGTGCCGGCGGATCGTATCCAGCACATTGAAGCGGTTTATCGCGCGCATCAATTCGGGATCGGCGGTCTTCATGGTGGGGAGGATGCTCGCGTGTTTATGGCCGACTGGATCTGATTATTTTGCCGGAATACGAATTAAATAACGGGCAATTCGCGCCCTCTGTCAAGCGGAACGCCGGAAAAATTGCGACGGCTGTTGACATTTGTTGGTATCTCATCTGAATTAATCCGCGTTGGGGAAAAATTGGTGAGGACGTTTTGCCCCTGGGAGGAGATAGATGATGATGTTTGAACGCGGGTTGGCGCCCCTTCGCGCCGCCAGACTGTCCGCGCTTGCCGCCGCAGCCGGCATGACGCTTCTCTTGGGCACGAGCCAGGCATCCGCCGACACGGTGGTCAAATGGCTCCATCTCGAGACGGTTCCTGCCCATTTGAAGATGTGGGAGCAGATCGCCGCAAAGTATGAATCTGAACATCCAGGCGTCGATATCCAGCTCCAATTCCTGGAAAACGAGGCTTTCAAGGCGAAACTGCCGACCCTTCTGCAATCCGATGACGCTCCGCATTTCTTCTATAGCTGGGGCGGCGGCGTGCTGAAGCAGCAATCGGAGACCGGCGCGCTGATGGACCTGACGGACGCGATGCGTGCCGACGGCGGAGCTTGGGAGAAGAGCTACAATCCCGCCGCGGTCAAGGGTCTCACCTTCAACGACCGAATTTATGCGGTTCCCTTCAAAATGGGAACGATCAGCTTCTTCTACAACAGGGCGCTCTTTCAGAAGGCCGGCGTCAAGGCCGAGGACATCAAGACCTGGGACGATTTCCTCAGGGCGGTGAAGACGCTGAAGGACGCCGGAATCGCGCCGGTCGCCGGCGGCGGCGGCGACAAGTGGCCGCTGCACTTCTACTGGAGCTATCTCGTCATGCGCAATGGCGGCCAGCAGGTCTTCGAGGATGCCAAGAACAACGAGGGCGAGGGCTTCCTCCACCCGGCGATCATCAAGGCCGGCGAACAGCTCGCGGAGCTCGGCAAGCTCGAACCGTTCCAGGGCGGCTATCTTGGCGCGACCTGGCCGCAGACGCTTGGCCTCTTCGGTGACGGCAAGGCGGCGATGATCCTGAGCTTCGAGCATACCGAGGCTACCCAACGCGCCAATTCCGGCGACGGCAAGGGCCTTGCACCCGAGAACATCGGCCGCTTTCCCTTCCCGGTCGTCGAGGGAGGGGCGGGTGCCGCGACCGATACGCTGGGCGGCCTCAACGGCTGGGCGGTGACCAAGAACGCTCCGCCCGAAGCGCTCGATTTCGTGCGTTATCTGACGAATGCCGAGAACGAACGGCTGATGGCAAGCATCGGCATGCTTCTGCCGGTGGCGGTCGGCGCCGAGGACGGCGTCACCAATCCGCTGCTGCGAGCGGCAGCCGATCAGCTTGCAGCCTCCACCTGGCACCAGAACTATTTCGATCAGGATCTCGGCCCGTCGGTCGGCCGCGTCGTGAACGACGCTGCCGTGGAGATCGTTTCCGGTCAGATGTCCGCCGAAGAGGGAGCCCGGATGATCCAGGACGCACGCGAACTCGAATGAGCGCGTGAGCAGGGGCGACGGGAAATCCGTCGCCCCGGATCTCGACCCTCCGCGACGAACTCAGCGAGGACATGATGACCGACATCACTGCGACGATGACCGCGGTGCCGGCCACGGCGAGCGGCAAGAAAGTGCGCTACAAGAGCCCGACCGTCCGCGGGCGGCTGCCGGTGCTCATCCTCTTCCTGCCGCCGGCCCTGCTGCTCTTCACGGTCTTCGTCATCCTGCCGATGGGAGAGGCGGCCTGGTACAGCCTCTATCGCTGGAACGGCTATGGCACGCCGCAACAATTCGTGGGTTTGCGCAATTTCGAGGTGCTGTTCAACAACGCCGCCTTTTCGCAGGCGCTGATCAACAACGGCACCATCATTCTCGTCTCGGTGCTTCTGCAGATTCCGCTCGCGCTGTGGCTTGCGATGATGCTCGCGCACCGGATCGCCGGCGTCGTCGCCTTCCGGCTGATCTTCTTTCTGCCCTATGTTCTGGCGGACGTTGCGGCAGGTCTCATCTGGCGTTTCGTCTATGACGGCGACTACGGACTCGTCGCCGCGGTCGCCGGCTTCTTCGGCGTTGCAACGCCCTATGTGCTCGCCGATCGCGGCCTTGCCATATATGCGGTGCTCGCGGTCATCATCTGGAAATATTTCGGCTTCCACATGATGCTGTTCATTGCCGGCCTGCAGGCGGTGGACCGGAGCGTGCTCGAGGCCGCCGAGATCGACGGCGCGACCGGATGGCAGAAATTCCGCTATGTGACGCTGCCGCTCCTCGGCTCGACCGTCAGGCTGTCGATCTTCTTCGCCGTTATCGGCTCGCTGCAGCTCTTCGACCTCGTCATGCCGCTCACCGGCGGCGGGCCGTCGAACTCGACGCAGACCATGGTGACCTTCCTTTACACCTACGGC
Organism: Ensifer sp. WSM1721; assembly: GCF_000513895.2. Taxonomy (GTDB): domain Bacteria; phylum Pseudomonadota; class Alphaproteobacteria; order Rhizobiales; family Rhizobiaceae; genus Sinorhizobium. The sequence goes on along the minus strand of NZ_CP165782.1, from coordinate 3,056,554 downwards.
GTCACCCGCATGCAGGTGGGGCTCGGAAGCGCGGTCGGCGTCGTCCTCTTCGTCATCTGCGTCACGCTCGCCTTCGGCTACAAACGGATCTTCATGCGCCATGATTGACACGACCTCCTCCGTTCGCATGACCACGGGCACCCGCCTCTATCTCTACGTGTCGCTGTCGCTGGTGGCGATGCTCGTTCTCTTACCCTTGGTGACGACCGCGCTCGGCGGCTTCAAGTCGCTCGGCGACCTGCGCGTCAACCCTTTCGGGCTGCCGTCCGAATGGCTGTGGTCGAACTATCTCGATATCCTCTTCGGCGACCGCTACTGGCGGCAGATGCTCAACTCGCTGTTCATTGCGACGGTGACGGTGGTGCTGACGGTCATCGTCTCGGCGATGGCCGCCTTCACCTTCGCCCATGTGAAATTCTTCGGCGCGAACCAGTTGCTGAACTATTTCCTGATCGGGCTCATGTTCCCTGCGGCAACCGCGATCCTGCCGCTTTTCATCCGCATCCGCGATCTCGGCCTGCTCGACACCTATTGGGGCGTCATCCTGCCTCAGGTCGCCTTCGGCCTCGGCATGAGCATCCTGCTCTTCCGCAACTATTTCCGGAACCTGCCGGAAGAACTCTTCCAGGCTGCTTTCGTCGACGGCTGCGGCTACATCCGCTTCTTCTGGCACATCTCCATGCCGCTTTCGCGCCCGATCGTCTCGACGGTCGGCATCATCACCTTCGTGCATAGCTGGAACAGCTACATCCTGCCGCTGATCATGCTGAACACCGAGGAGAAATATCCGTGGCCGCTCGGCATCATGGTCTACCGCGGCGAGTTCGGCACCGATTGGCAGCTCGTGCTCGCCTTCATCACGCTCACCATTCTGCCGACGGTCATCGTCTTCTTTCTCGCCCAGAAGCACATCATCGCGGGCCTCACGGCCGGCGCGGTGAAATCCTGAGCCCCTCGTTTCAAGGAGCAAGCATCATGGCATCGGTCGAACTCAGGGACATCCGCAAGAGCTACGGTGTGCTCGAGGTGATCCACGGAGTGTCGCTTTCGATCGGAGAGGGCGAGTTCATCGCCCTCGTCGGTCCCTCCGGCTGCGGCAAGTCCACACTCTTGCGCATGATCGCCGGATTGGAGGAGATCACCGACGGCGAGGTGCTGATCGGCGGCAAGGTCGTCAATCCGCTGACGCCGCGCGAACGCAACATCGCGATGGTCTTCCAGTCCTACGCCCTCTATCCGCACATGACGGTGGCCGAGAACATGGGCTTCAATCTCAAGCTCTCCGGGCTTCCCAGGCCGGAAATAGACAAACGGGTGGGCGAGGCGGCGCGCATGCTGGCGTTGACGGAGCTTCTCGACCGCAAGCCGAGCCAGCTTTCCGGCGGCCAGCGCCAGCGCGTCGCCATGGGCCGGGCGATCGTCCGCGATCCGGCCGTCTTCCTGTTCGACGAACCTTTGTCCAATCTCGATGCCAAGCTCCGGGTCCAGATGCGGACCGAGATCAAGGCCTTACACCAGAAGGTCGCCACCACCTCGATTTACGTCACCCACGACCAGATCGAGGCGATGACGCTCGCCGACCGCATCGTCGTCCTGAACGGCGGCCGTATCGAACAGGTGGGGACGCCGCTGGAGCTCTACCGTACGCCCGCCAACCTCTTCGTCGCGGGATTCATCGGTTCACCGGCCATGAACGTGCTCGACGGGACAGTCGAGGCCGCAGACGGCGAGCCGGCGGTGCGCCTCCGGGACGGATCGGCGATCCGCATCGCGCCGGAGCGCAAGGTGCGGCTCGGGCAGGCGGTTCGCATCGGGCTGCGGCCGGAGCATTTCGTCGCCGGCGATAAGGGTAACGCCATTGTCGGGCGGACATTGCTCGTCGAGCCGACCGGCGCCCAGACGCATGTCCTCTTCGAATTCGCCGGGGAACAGATCACGGCCGTCGTCGACGGCGATCACCCGGCCCGGCACGGAACCCTGTTCAAGGCGGCGATGGACCGCAGCCAGGTTTACGTCTTCGACCGGCAGAGCGGCGCCGCGCTCTGAACGCCGCGGCAGGCCGCCGCAACGATGCCGGATGGCGCTCGCGCGACGGCCTGCGAGCCCGTGTCGGGTTGGCATCTTCAATCGTATAACCGACGAGAGTGAAATGGCTCGCCTTGATTTGAAAGGTGGATTTGCTGTAATTCGGCCTTTATTATCGCGTTGCATCATGGTTCGCGGACAATCTCGGGGGTGAAGATATGCGGGTTTTACATGCGGCGGCCGGGTTGGCGATTGTACTTGCGCTGACCGGATGCCAGCGGACGTCCTTCGGTGGTTTCGGTTCCCGGGATGTTTCTCCCGGCCCCGCCCCCCTACAGGCGCAGCCCGTACCCTCGGTTTCCTCGGGCCAGCTTCCGGCTCCGACGGCCGGTGCATCGCAGTTTCCGGCGGCGCCGACCGCGGGCACCGCAACGCCCGGCGCGCCGGCGGGTACGGAGGTCGCAGCGGCGACCAATGCGCTCGACGTGACGAAGGAATCGATGGTCGGCAACTGGCGCGTATCGAGCGCTGGCAGCTCCTGCGACATGTTCCTGACGCTTACCAATCTTGGCAGCGGCTCGCGCGGCGGCACTCGCGGTTGCGCCGGCGAGCTGACGACCATGGGTTCCTGGGAGGTGACCGGAAAGCAGGTCGTGCTCAAGGACCGCAGCGGGAATCCGATCGCTCGTCTCTACAAGACGGCGGATGCGCGCTTCGACGGCTCGACAAATGGCGGGCAGCCGGTCAGCCTCAGCCGCTGAGTGATTCCGCTCCGGCTTCGCGCCGGACCTTCAAACGGCCTGTAGCCGGGGTGGGGCTTCCGCCTGCAGCCTGCGTCTCACCTTCAGAACAAGCCTCCTGGCACACCCGGACGCATCGTGCTCAACCCCGACGACAGCATTCACCACAAGCTTGAAGCGCTCGTTACCGCCGGCGAGCGGCAGCGCGACCCGGCGCAATTTGCAATCGCGCGCAGGCTCGATAATCTGACGGCGGAACTGCTCGCCAGCCGTCCGTCGCGCAAGGCCAACGCGCTCGGCTGGCTTTTCGCCGCGCGCAAGAAGGATCACGCGCCGGTCAAGGGCCTCTATATCCACGGCGGCGTCGGCCGCGGCAAGACCATGCTGATGGACATGTTCTTCGACGCTGTGCCGATCCAGCGCAAGCGGCGCGCCCATTTCCACGAATTCATGGCCGACGTGCACGAGCGCATTTACAAGCATCGGCAGAAGCTCAAGAACGGCGAGACGAAGCAGGCGGACCCCATCCCGCCGGTCGCCTCCGAGCTTTTCGGTGAGGCGCGGCTTTTATGTTTCGACGAGTTCACCGTCACCGATATCGCCGACGCGATGATCCTGGCGCGGCTTTTCGGCGAGCTGTTCGCCAAGGGCTGCGTGCTCGTCGCGACCTCCAATGTCGAGCCGGACAATCTCTACCGCGATGGTCTCAATCGCGGCCTCTTTCTGCCCTTCATCGATCTCCTGAAGGCGAACGCGGAAATAATCTCCCTCGATACGGATACGGACTATCGCCTTCAGAAGACCGACGGAACGCCCGTATGGCTGTCGCCGCTCGGGCCGGAGACGGAAGCCGCCATGGACCGAGCCTGGTACCAGGAGACGGGCGGGGCGCCGGTCGCCTCCGCCGAGATCGGGCGCAAGGGCCGCATGATCCGCATACCGGCGGCGGCCGGCCGAAGCGCCCGCTTCACATTCGCCGATCTCTGCGCCGCGCCGCTCGGCGCCGCCGACTACCTCGCACTCCTGACGCATTACAGCACGATCTTCATCGATCACGTGCCGCATCTCGGACCGCATCTGCGGAATGAGACGAAGCGATTCATCATTCTCGTCGACGCTCTTTACGATCAGGGCGCGCGCCTTTTCGCCTCCGCCGTCGCCGAGCCGCAGCATCTGCTCACTGCCAAGAAAGGCACGGAAGGCTTCGAATTCGATCGGACGGTTTCGCGTCTGATCGAGATGCAGAGCGAGGAATATATCGCCGCACATCCGGTAGATTCCGGTGTTCAGTGACACAATCGTGACGGATATTCTTACGTTTACGTAAGAATTTTTTGATCTAACCGATTGAAATTGCTCTGCTCAAAAGTATGGATTGATATTTTACCTTTTGCCGTTTAAGTGGCTTTTCCGAAGGTTTGGCGTTTGCCGCGTTTCAGGCCTCGATCATATTGGGATCACAAAGGAAGCACTTTCATGGCGCGCAACAAGATCGCACTTATCGGTTCAGGGATGATTGGTGGCACGCTGGCGCATCTCGCCGGCCTGAAGGAGCTGGGCGACATCGTCCTCTTCGACATCGCCGACGGCATCCCGCAGGGCAAGGGCCTCGACATCGCGCAGTCCTCTCCGGTCGAAGGCTTCGATGCATCGCTCACGGGTGCCAGCGACTATGCGGCGATCGAAGGCGCAGATGTCTGCATCGTCACCGCCGGCGTTCCGCGCAAGCCCGGCATGAGCCGCGACGATCTGCTCGGCATCAACCTCAAGGTGATGGAACAGGTCGGTGCCGGCATCAAGAAATACGCTCCGAACGCCTTCGTCATCTGCATCACCAATCCGCTCGACGCCATGGTCTGGGCACTGCAGAAGTTTTCGGGCCTGCCAAAGAACAAGGTCGTCGGCATGGCCGGCGTTCTCGACTCTTCGCGCTTCCGCCTCTTCCTCGCCCAGGAATTCAACGTTTCGGTCAAGGACATCACCGCCTTCGTGCTCGGCGGCCATGGCGACACCATGGTACCGCTCGCCCGCTACTCGACGGTTGCCGGCATTCCGCTGCCGGACCTCGTCCAGATGGGCTGGACCACCAAGGAGAAGCTCGACCAGATCATCCAGCGCACCCGTGACGGCGGCGCCGAGATCGTCGGCCTCTTGAAGACCGGTTCGGCCTACTACGCGCCGGCCGCATCCGCGATCGAGATGGCCGAAGCCTACCTCAAGGACAAGAAGCGCGTGCTGCCTGTCGCGGCCCATCTTTCCGGCCAGTACGGCGTCAAGGACATGTATGTCGGCGTACCGACGGTGATCGGTGCCGGTGGCGTCGAGCGCATCATCGAGATCGACCTCAACAAGGGTGAGAAGGAAGCCTTCGACAAGTCGGTGGCGGCTGTTGCCGGTCTTTGCGAAGCCTGCATCAACATCGCCCCCAGCCTGAAGTAACCGCCCTCCGGCCTATCAGACAGGAAAGAACCCATGAACATCCATGAATACCAGGCCAAGGCTCTGTTGAAGAGCTATGGCGCGCCGGTCGCGGAAGGCGTCGCGATCTTCTCCGCCGACGAAGCCGAGGCAGCCGCGAAAAAGCTGCCGGGCCCGCTTTACGTCGTGAAGAGCCAGATCCATGCCGGCGGTCGCGGCAAGGGCAAGTTCAAGGAACTCGGCCCCGATGCCAAGGGCGGGGTGCGCCTGGCGAAGTCGGTCGAAGAGGTCGTTGCCAATGCCAAGGAAATGCTCGGCCACACGCTGGTGACCAAGCAGACCGGCCCGGCCGGCAAGCAGGTCAACCGTCTCTATATCGAGGACGGCGCCGACATCGAGCGCGAGCTCTACCTCTCGATCCTCGTCGACCGCTCCGTCGGCCGGGTCGCTTTCGTCGTCTCGACCGAGGGCGGCATGGACATCGAGGCGGTTGCCGAGCACACACCGGAAAAGATCGTCACCGTTGCGATCGACCCGGACAAGGGTGTGACCGCTGACGATCTGAAGACCCTGGCCGACGCGCTGAAGCTCGAAGGCGAAGCGCGCGCAGACGCCGAAAAGCTCTTCCCGATCCTCTACAAGGCCTTCGTCGAAAAGGACATGAGCCTGCTCGAGGTCAACCCGCTGATCGTCATGAAGAACGGCCGGATGCGCGTGCTCGACGCCAAGGTCTCCTTCGACGGCAATGCGCTCTTCCGTCATGAAGATGTCGTCGCGCTGCGCGACACGACGGAAGAGGACGAGAAGGAGATCGAGGCCTCCAAGCACGACCTCGCCTATGTGGCCCTCGACGGCAATATCGGCTGCATGGTCAACGGCGCTGGTCTCGCCATGGCGACGATGGACATCATCAAGCTCTACGGCGCCGAGCCCGCGAACTTCCTCGATGTCGGCGGCGGCGCTTCGAAGGAAAAGGTCACGCACGCCTTCAAGATCATCACCGCAGATCCGGCGGTGAAGGGCATCCTGGTCAACATCTTCGGCGGCATCATGAAGTGTGACGTCATCGCCGAAGGCGTTTTGGCTGCTGTCAAGGAAGTCGGCCTCAAGGTGCCGCTCGTCGTGCGCCTCGAAGGCACCAATGTCGAACTCGGCAAGAAGATCATCAATGAATCGGGCCTCAACGTCATCTCCGCCGATGATCTGGACGATGCCGCCCAGAAGATCGTTGCAGCCGTGAAGGGAGCCTGAGGTTTCATGTCCATTCTGATCAACAAAGACACCAAGGTTCTCGTCCAGGGCCTGACCGGCAAGACCGGCACCTTCCATACCGAACAGGCGCTTGCCTACAACGGCACCAAGATGGTCGGCGGCATCCACCCGAAGAAGGGTGGCGAGACCTGGACCGGCGCCAAGGGCGAGCAGCTTCCGATCTTCGCGACCGTCGCCGAAGGCCGCGAGGCGACCGGCGCCAACGCGTCGGTGATCTATGTTCCGCCGGCGGGTGCTGCCGCGGCCATCATCGAGGCGATCGATGCGGAAATCCCGCTCATCGTCTGCATCACCGAAGGGATTCCGGTTGCCGACATGGTCAAGGTCAAGGCGCGGCTCGAAAAGTCGTCCTCGCGCCTCATCGGCCCGAACTGCCCGGGCGTGCTGACGCCCGACGAATGCAAGATCGGCATCATGCCCGGCAACATCTTCCGTAAGGGTTCGGTCGGCGTGCTGTCGCGTTCCGGCACGCTCACCTACGAGGCGGTGTTCCAGACCACCAATGAAGGCCTCGGCCAGACGACGGCCGTCGGCATCGGCGGCGACCCGGTCAAGGGCACCGAGTTCATCGATGTGCTCGAAATGTTCCTTGCCGACGACGAGACCAAGTCGATCATCATGATCGGCGAGATCGGCGGTTCGGCGGAAGAGGATGCGGCGCGGTTCCTGAAGGACGAAGCCAAGCGCGGCCGCAAGAAGCCGATGGTCGGCTTCATCGCCGGCCGCACGGCGCCTCCCGGCCGCACCATGGGCCATGCCGGCGCCGTCATCTCCGGCGGCAAGGGCGGCGCGGAAGACAAGATCGCGGCAATGGAATCCGCCGGCATTCGCGTCTCGCCGTCTCCGGCCCGCCTCGGCAAGACGCTGGTCGAAGTTCTCAAGGGCTGACCACAACAGTGCGATGGGGCGGCATACGGTCGCCCCATTGGAGCCACGAAAGACACCATGATTAAGCGGCCGGATAAGATGTCGATGGGCGAAACGCTCGCATCCCGCTCCGACCGACGCAAGCCGGACTGGACGCGTCCAACTGTTGGAAGACCATCCTGATCCGGGATTAGGCAAACATGACCGGGACAACCCGGCAACCCAACTTAAGTCAGGAGGCGGGCTCAAGTCCGCGAGAGACCATGACAAGGCAAGAGGCCAACGAGCAATTCCAGCTCACATCGTTTCTGGACGGCGCCAATGCCGCCTATATCGAGCAGCTCTACGCGCGCTATGAAGCGGATCCGTCTTCCGTTTCGGCCGAATGGCAATCCTTCTTCAAGGCGCTCGCCGACAGGCCCGAAGATGTGGTGAAGGCGGCCAAGGGCGCCTCCTGGAAGAAGAGCAATTGGCCTATTCACGCCAATGGCGAACTGGTTTCGGCGCTCGACGGTGACTGGGGCACGGTTGAAAAGGTCATCGAGAAGAAGGTCAAGGCCAAAGCAGAGGAGGCCGCCGCCGTCGCTGGTGTTCCGGTCAGCGAGGCCGAGGTTCACCAGTCGACCCGCGATTCCGTGCGCGCTATCATGATGATCCGCGCCTATCGCATGCGCGGCCATCTGCACGCCAAGCTCGATCCCCTCGGTCTTGCCGATCCGGTCGAGGATTACGACGAGCTCTCGCCGAAGACCTACGGCTTCGAGGAGAAGGATTACGATCGCAAGATCTTCATCGACAACGTGCTCGGCCTCGAATACGCGACGGTGCGCGAGATGGTCGAGATTCTCGAGCGGACTTATTGCTCGACGATGGGCGTCGAGTTCATGCACATGTCCAACCCGGAAGAGAAGGCCTGGATCCAGGAGCGGATCGAGGGCCCGGACAAGGGCGTCGAATTCACCCCCGAGGGCAAGAAGGCGATCCTGCAGAAGCTCATCGAAGCGGAAGGCTTCGAGCAGTTCATCGACGTCAAATACAAGGGCACCAAGCGCTTCGGCCTTGACGGCGGCGAATCGCTGATCCCGGCGCTCGAGCAGATCATCAAGCGCGGCGGACAGCTCGGTCTCAAGGAGATCGTCCTCGGCATGGCGCATCGCGGCCGTTTGAACGTGCTCTCGCAGGTCATGGCCAAGCCGCACCGGGCCATCTTCCACGAGTTCAAGGGCGGTTCCTATGCGCCCGACGACGTAGAAGGCTCGGGTGACGTGAAGTACCACCTCGGCGCCTCTTCCGACCGCGAGTTCGATGGCAACAAGGTGCATCTGTCGCTGACGGCGAATCCGTCGCATCTCGAGATCGTCAACCCGGTCGTCATGGGCAAGGCGCGCGCCAAGCAGGACCAGATCGCTACCGTCTTCGAGGGCGACATCATTCCGCTGCGCGAGCGCGTCAAGGTCATGCCGCTGCTGCTCCATGGCGATGCAGCCTTTGCCGGCCAGGGCGTCGTTGCCGAAATTCTCGGCCTGTCCGGCCTGCGCGGTCATCGCGTTGCCGGCACCGTGCATTTCATCATCAACAACCAGATCGGCTTCACGACCAACCCGGCCTTCTCGCGCTCTTCGCCCTATCCTTCGGACGTGGCGAAGATGATCGAGGCGCCGATCTTCCACGTGAACGGCGACGATCCGGAAGCGGTCGTCTACGCCGCCAAGGTCGCGACCGAGTTCCGGATGAAGTTCCACAAGCCGGTCGTCATCGACATGTTCTGCTATCGCCGCTTCGGCCACAACGAGGGCGACGAGCCGGCGTTCACGCAGCCGAAGATGTATCGCGCCATCCGCGCCCACAAGACGGTGGTCCAGCTCTATTCGCAGCGTCTGATCGCCGAAGGTCTCATGACCGAGGGCGACGTGGAGAAGATGAAGGCGGACTTGCGCGCCCATCTCGAGCAGGAATTCGAGGCCGGCCAGTCCTACAAGCCGAACAAGGCCGACTGGCTCGACGGCGCCTGGTCGGGCCTGCGCACCGCCGACAACCAGGATGAGCAGCGCCGCGGCAGGACCTCTGTGCCGATGAAGCAATTGAAGGAGATCGGCCGCAAGCTTTCCGAGATCCCGGCCGGTTTCAACGCGCATCGCACCATCCAGCGCTTCATGGAAAACCGCGCCAACATGGTCCAGACCGGCGAGGGGATCGACTGGGCGATGGCGGAGGCGCTCGCCTTCGGCACGCTCGTCACGGAGGGTACGAAGATCCGTCTGTCCGGCCAGGACTGTGAGCGCGGCACCTTCTCGCAGCGCCATTCGGTTCTCTACGACCAGGAAACCGAAGAGCGCTATATCCCGCTCGCCAACCTTTCGCAGACCCAGGCGCGCTACGAGGTCATCAACTCGATGCTCTCGGAAGAGGCGGTGCTCGGCTTCGAATACGGCTATTCGCTCGCCCGCCCGAATGCGTTGACGCTCTGGGAGGCCCAGTTCGGCGACTTCGCCAATGGCGCGCAGGTGATCTTCGACCAGTTCGTCTCGTCGGGCGAACGCAAGTGGCTGCGCATGTCCGGCCTCGTCTGCCTGCTGCCGCATGGTTATGAGGGCCAGGGGCCGGAGCATTCCTCCGCACGTCTGGAACGCTTCCTGCAGCTCTGCGCGGAAGACAACATGCAGGTTGCCAACGTCACGACGCCGGCGAACTACTTCCATATCCTGCGCCGCCAGGTGAAGCGCGATTTCCGCAAGCCGCTGATCCTGATGACGCCGAAGTCGTTGCTGCGGCACAAGCGGGCAGTCTCCAGCCTCTCCGAAATGGCCGGCGAGAGCTCCTTCCACCGGCTGCTCTGGGACGATGCGGAGGTCATCAAGGACGGCCCGATCAAGCTGCAGAAGGATTCGAAGATCCGTCGCGTCGTCATGTGCTCGGGCAAGGTCTATTACGACCTTCTCGAAGAGCGCGAGAAGCGCGGTATCGACGACATCTATCTGTTGCGCGTCGAGCAGCTCTATCCGTTCCCGGCCAAGGCGCTGATCAACGAGCTCAGCCGCTTCCGTCATGCGGAGATGGTCTGGTGCCAGGAAGAGCCGAAGAACATGGGGGCCTGGTCCTTCATCGATCCCTATCTCGAATGGGTCCTTGCTCATATCGACGCGAAGTACCAGCGGGTGCGCTACACCGGCCGCCCGGCCGCCGCTTCGCCGGCAACCGGCCTGATGTCCAAGCATATGGCGCAGCTTGCCGCCTTCCTCGAGGATGCGCTGGGGGGCTGATCGAGCCCTCACAGCCTGCCAATCGACAGAAACAGATATCTGATCAACGGAACAAAAATCATGGCAACAGAAATCCGCGTTCCCACCCTTGGCGAATCCGTCAGTGAAGCGACCGTCGGCACCTGGTTCAAGAAGGTCGGCGACGCGATCAAGGCCGACGAACCGATCCTCGAGCTCGAAACCGACAAGGTGACGATCGAAGTTCCGGCGCCGGCCGCCGGCACGCTCAGCGAAATCGTCGCGCAAGCGGGCGAAACCGTCGGCCTCGGCGCCCTGCTCGGGCAGATCGCCGAAGGTGCGGGCGCTGCCCCCGCGGCTGCGACTGCGGCCGAGAAGAAGCCCGAGCCCGCTGCCGCCCCGGCCGCCGCAGCGCCCGCTGCGCAACCGGCAGCCGCTGTCGCGCCGCAGGCGCCTACATCGATGCCGCCGGCGCCGGCTGCCGCCAAGCTCATCGCCGAAAACAACCTTTCCGCCGATCAGCTCGACGGTTCGGGCAAGCGGGGCCAGGTCTTGAAGGGCGACGTGCTCGCTGCGATTTCCAAGGGCATCTCGGCGCCCGCCGCGGCCGAGCCGGCCAAGGTCCAGGCCCGTGCGCCGGCACCGGCGGAAGACGCCGGTCGCGAAGAGCGCGTCAAGATGACCCGCCTGCGCCAGACGATCGCCCGTCGTCTCAAGGATGCGCAGAACACCGCCGCCATGCTCACCACCTACAACGAGGTGGACATGAGCGCCGTCATGAGCCTGCGCTCGAAGTACAAGGACATCTTCGAGAAGAAGCACGGCGTGAAGCTCGGCTTCATGGGCTTCTTCACCAAGGCCGTGACGCATGCGCTCAAGGAGTTGCCGGCTGTCAACGCTGAGATCGACGGCACCGACATCATCTATAAGAACTTCTGCCACATCGGCGTCGCTGTCGGGACCGAAAAGGGCCTCGTCGTTCCGATCGTGCGCGATGCCGATCAGATGTCGATCGCCGAAATCGAGAAGGAAATCGGCCGGCTCGGCAAGGCTGCGCGTGACGGAACGCTCTCGATGGCGGACATGCAGGGCGGCACCTTCACCATCTCCAACGGCGGCGTCTACGGTTCGCTCATGTCCTCGCCGATCCTCAACGCGCCGCAGTCGGGCATTCTCGGCATGCACAAGATCCAGGACCGCCCGGTGGCGATCGGCGGCCAGGTCGTCATCCGCCCGATGATGTATCTGGCGCTCTCCTACGATCACCGCATCGTCGACGGCAAGGAAGCAGTGACCTTCCTCGTTCGCGTCAAGGAAAGCCTCGAAGATCCGGAGCGCCTCGTGCTCGATCTCTAAAGGAGGCGGGGGCGTGAGCCCCCGTTTCCTTCTCCTCCACGCTCGCCGTCCCCGTCGACGCACCAGCAGGGAATCGACAGCCATGGCGCTAGAGGTTAGGGTCTGGGAGGCACGTTATGCGCGCATTCAGGCTCTCTCCGGCTCCATCTGGGTCTTCAAAGCACCGGTCGCAAAGGCATGAGCAACTATCTGTTCGAACTCGCATCGCTGATGGCGATCTTTTCCTTCGCCATCGTTTCCCCCGGGGCCGATCTCGCCATGGTGATGCGGCAATCGCTGGTGCATGGTCGCCGCCAGGCGATCATCACCTCGTTCGGCATCGGCACGTCGCTGATGTTCCACGTCACCTACACCATTCTCGGCCTGGGGCTGATCATTTCCCAGTCGATCTACCTCTTCAACATCGTCAAATGGTGCGGCGTCGCCTACCTCATCTACATCGGCATCAAGGCGCTTCGTGCCGGTCAGACGGAGATCGCGGTCGAGGCGGGCGCGGATGCCGGTAAAGCCAAGGGGCAATCGGCACTGAAGGCCTTCGGCCTCGGTTTCGCCGCCAATGCGCTCAACCCGAAGGCGGTGTTCTTTTTCCTGTCGATCTTCTCGACCGTCGTCAGCGCTCACACGCCGATGATGGTCAAGTTCGGCTACGGCCTCGTCATGGCGGGCGCGCTCATCCTCTGGTTCGTCGGCGTCAGCCTGTTCATGACGACGCCGCGGATGCGCGCCGCATTCACGCGGGCGAGCAAGTGGATCGACCGGGCGAGCGGCATGGTCTTCATCGCGCTCGGGCTGAAGCTCGCGACGGAAAAGGCCGCCTGATGACAAGCGGCCGGACCGTCCGTCTCGCCGCCCTTGCGGCCGTGCTCGTGGCAACGCCCGCGCTCGCGGACGAGTGCAGGCAGGCGCATGCGATCTATGCCGATCCGGCCGGCACTTACGAGTTGCGCTTCGAGCCGGTCGGGTCGGAAGCAGCCGTCACCAGCAATCACTTCAAGGTCAAGGTCGGGGAGACCGAGCTTTTGCTCGACGGCGTCGTGATGCAGTCCGGCGAGCCGTTGCGCGCGAACGGGATCGTCATGAATAATTGCCCGACGGGCGACGTGACCGGCGCGGAACTTGAGGCCTGCACCGTCTGGCAGGGCGTGATTTACACGGTCGACAAGGGCGGCCGTATCGACCTGCTTCAGGCTGAGGATGCGCCGGCCGCCGAGCAGATCCTGCTGCCTGATTTCGGCCCGTCGCTGCGTGCGTCGAGCGCCTGGGGCGAGGGCAAGGCGAATGCCGACAGCTCCGACGTCTTTGTGTTCAAGGGATGCGCCAAATGAGCGACGGGCGCGTGCTTCTCGTCACAGGCGGCAGCCGCGGGATCGGTGCTGCAGTCTCGCTTGTAGCGGCTGACGAGGGCTGGCGGGTCGCCGTCAATTATGCGTCCAACCGGCAGGCGGCGGAGGACGTGGTTCGCCGTATATCGGATGCCGGAGGTACCGCAATTGCGGTCGAGGGCGACGTCGGTACCGAAGGCGGGGTGCAAGCGATTTTCGCCGCGGTCGATGCCGCCTTCGGTCACCTCGACGGGCTCGTCAACAATGCCGGCATTGTCGGCGCGCCGCAGCGCATCGACGAGATTTCGCCCGAGCGGCTGGAGCGGATGTTTCGCGTTAATGTCACAGGCTCGATCCGCTGCGCCGCGGAGGCGGTCATGAGGATGTCGACGCGTCACGGCGGGCGGGGCGGCGCGATCGTCAATCTCTCGTCCGTCGCGGCCGTGCTGGGTGCTCCCGGTCAATATGTCGACTACGCTGCCGCGAAAGGCGCGATCGACAGCTTCACCGTCGGGCTCGCGCGCGAAGTAGCCTCGGAGGGCATCCGCGTGAACGCGGTGCGTCCCGGAATCATCGACACCGAAATTCATGCGTCCGGCGGGCTGCCCGATCGCGCCCGTGACATGGCGCCTTCCATTCCCATGCAGCGTCCCGGCACAGCCGGCGAAGTTGCCGACGCAATTCTCTATCTCCTGTCGGATAAGGCGACTTATGTGACCGGAGCCATTCTCACTGTCAGCGGCGGGCGATGATCGTCCTCTTAAAGACCGTCCTCCCAAGAAGGATTACCAAATGGCTTATGATCTCATCGTCATCGGAAGCGGCCCCGGCGGCTATGTCTGCGCCATCAAGGCGGCGCAGCTCGGCATGAAGGTTGCCGTGATCGAAAAGCGCGCCACCTATGGCGGCACCTGCCTCAATGTCGGCTGCATTCCCTCCAAGGCTCTGCTGCATGCTTCCGAGATGTTCCATCACGCGCAGCACGGCCTTGACGCGCTCGGCGTGGAGGTCGCAGGCCCGAAGCTCAATCTTGAAAAGATGATGGCCCACAAGGACGCGACCGTTAAGGCGAATGTCGACGGCGTCTCCTTCCTCTTCAAGAAGAACAAGATCGATGGCTTCCAGGGCCTGGGCAAGGTTCTCGGCCAGGGCAAGGTTTCCGTCACCAACGACAAGGGCGAGGAGCAGGTCCTCGAAGCGAAGAATGTCGTCATCGCCACCGGCTCGGACGTCGCCGGCATTCCGGGCGTCCAGCTCGAATTCGACGAGAAGGTCATCGTCTCCTCGACCGGCGCGCTTGAACTGGAAAAGGTGCCGGCGAGCATGATCGTCGTCGGCGGCGGCGTCATCGGCCTCGAGCTCGGCTCGGTCTGGGCGCGCCTCGGCACCAAGGTGACGGTGATCGAATTCCTCGACACGATTCTCGGCGGCATGGACGGCGAGGTCGCCAAGCAGCTCCACCGGATGCTGACGAAGCAGGGCATCGACATCAAGCTCGGTGCCAAGGTGACGGGCGTTACGAAGCCTGGCAGCGGCGCAAGGGTCACCTTCGAGCCGGTCAAGGGCGGCGAATCGACAACGCTCGACGCGGACGTCGTACTGGTCGCGACCGGCCGGAAGCCCTGCACGGAGAATATGGGTCTCGCGAAGGCAGGTGTCGTGCTCGATCAGCGCGGCCGCATCGAGATCGACCATCATTTCCAGACGAGCATCACCGGCATCTACGCGATCGGCGACGTCGTGCGCGGCCCGATGCTCGCCCACAAGGCGGAAGACGAAGGCGTCGCCGTGGCGGAAATCATCGCCGGACAGGCCGGCCATGTGAACTATGATGTCATTCCGGGCGTCGTCTACACCCAGCCGGAGGTCGCCTCGGTCGGCAAGACCGAGGAGGAGCTGAAGGCTGCCGGTGTCGCCTACAAGGTCGGCAAGTTCCCCTTCACGGCCAATGGTCGTGCCCGCGCGATGCTGCAGACGGACGGCTTCGTCAAGATCCTCGCCGACAAGGAGACTGACCGCGTATTGGGCGGCCATATCATCGGCTTCGGCGCCGGCGAGATGATCCACGAGATCGCGGTGCTGATGGAGTTCGGCGGATCATCCGAGGATCTCGGCCGCACCTGCCACGCTCACCCGACGATGTCGGAAGCGGTGAAGGAGGCGGCGCTCTCTACCTTCTTCAAGCCGATCCATATGTGACAAATCGCGCGGGGGCTGCGACAAGTGGCTCCCTGCTTCGCGCCGAAATCCGGCGCAATCATGGACCATTCACCGCAGCCATGACCGCCTCAGATCGGCGGAACTGGCGAAGGCGAAAGGGAAGCGTTCATGAGACCACGAAGCGTTGCCGCCAGGCTGCCGAACACTTGGCTTCCCGGAGCCGACTGGGCCGACCGCTACGAACTTCTCGTTTTCGGCGAGCGGATGACTGCGGCCGAGGCGGCGCGGCGAGCGCTTGGAAGCGCACCCGGCTGGGTGCAGAGTCTCCTCGCATTGCGCAACCGCCTCGCGTCTCTCATCGGTCTGAACGCAGCCGCGCCCCCCGCGCATTCAGGCCTGATCGGCACCTTTCCGCTGCTGCACAGCGACGATCGCGAAGCCGTTGTCGGCTATGATGACCGCCACCTGGATTTCCGTATCGTCGTCGATGTGCGCGAAGGGCCGGCCGACAGCCAGGTTATCGGCATGACCACGTTGGTGCGCCGTAGGAATTTTTTCGGCCGGCTCTATCTCGCTGCCGTCATGCCCTTCCACAAGGCGATCGTCCCGACATTGCTGGCGGGGTTGAACGACCGGCCGCGAGCGGCGGTCAGTTGACAGGTGTCACGGTAAATCCCTGCTGCCGCAGGAGCTCCACGAGGCCCTCCTTGCCGGGAAGATGCAAGGCGCCGACGGCCATGAAGGCGCCGCCATCCTTCAGCATGGGCGCAGCCCGTTCCGCCATGATCTTGTTGCGGTCGATGATGATGCGCTGCTCGAAATCCGCATAGCCGACATCGTCCGACGAAACATCCGCGGAGACGAATTTCATCATCGGCATGATCATGCCGGTATCGCCGGAGAGATAGAGGTCCGTGGTCGTTGCGAGCACGTCGTCCATGGTCTTGCCGAGGGCGAGCGTCTGGATCAGTGCGCTTAGATGCAGTTCGACCGGCAGCGAATCCATGGCCGCAAGCTGCTCGACCAGCGTTTCCAGGCCCCTCAAGCTCTTGCCCTCTTTCACCGCATCCTCCGCGAGCTTCTTGTCGAGGAACGAGGCGCCGGCTGCCTTGCGCGAGAACTCGCAGGTCGGCAACGCCACGAAGCTTGCGATCATCCAGGGCTTCATCTTGGCTACGAGCGGCAGGGGAATTCCCCGCGCCTTCAGTCCCGTCTCGAGGCGCGCCCGATCCTCCGGCTTCAGGAAGTCGTTGATCGTCCTGTTATCGGCGAACATGGTGAGGTCGGGCCGCATCATGATAGCGGCGCTGGCCTTCTTGTCGTCGACGATCTCGTCGGATTCGACGATAACGGTCCGAGCTTCGGCGAAAGCATCCGTGGCACCGGCTGGCATTGCCAGCACGCGCGGGTCGGTCACATGCATGGTGCCGAGCAGAAACGAAGGTTGAGAGCGCCCGCCCTCGATTTTCCAGAGAAGGCCCTTTCCATTGGGGATGGCCGCGGCCTCTTCGCGCAGAGCCACCAATCGGGCGGGGTCGGAGCGCTCGAGTGCCGTCAATATGTTGTCGCCGCCGCAATCCGCGTCTTCCGCCCTTGCCGACACGGAGAGCAATGCGATGATGAGACTTCCGGCAAGGACCACATGCAGGAGCGCAATGAGCGCCAAGAGGCCGTCGGCCGCTTTGGCCGCAAGATCGCGAACGGGTCTGGTGATCGTCGTCATGGGTGCCCCCGGCAATAAGCTGGAACCCTACGCCCCCTCGGTCACGGGTTCCTTAACGAGCTTGGTTAACGGACAAGCATGCCGGATTTTAGGCGCGGGGATGAGCGCGGTCGTAGATTTCCAGGAGCCGCGCGGAATCGACTCCGGTATAAACCTGCGTCGTCGAGAGGCTGGAATGGCCCAGCAGTTCCTGAATGGTGCGGAGATCACCGCCGCCCGCGAGAAGATGGGTGGCGAAGGAGTGGCGCAGCGCGTGCGGCGTCGCCGAATCGGGGAGGCCGAGTGCCGCGCGCAGCTTCTGCATCTCGCGCTGGATGATCGCGGGCTGGAGCCTCGCCCCGCGGGCACCACGGAAGAGCGGTTCACCGGGAGCGAGGTGGTAGGGGCAGAGCTTTCTGTAAACCACGACCGCCTCGCCCGCCGCGGCAATCAACGGCACGATCCGTGTCTTGCCGCCCTTGCCCGTGACGCGCAGTGATGTCACCGTATCCGCAAAGTCACCGGGCGTAAGGTCGAGCGCTTCCGATATGCGCAGGCCGCAGCCGTAGAGCAGCGTGAGTACGGCGGCGTTGCGTGCTGCGATCCAAGGCTCCTCCGCGAGTTGCGCGTCGGCCGTCACGACCTTCAGCGCCTCGCGGTCGGTCAGCGGCTTCGGCAGCGATTTCGGCTGCTTCGGCGAACGCACGGCGCCGGCGCCCGCGGCATTGGCGAGGCCGTTCTTCTCGAGATATCGCAGGAAAGAGCGCAAGCCCGCCAGTCCGCGCCCGAGGGTGCGCGCGCCGGCGCCGCCTTTGCGCCGATGCGCGAGGAAGCCGCGCAGATCGGCCGGACGCAGGGCACGGATATCAGCAAGCCGGGGCGGCCCGGCGAGATGTCCCGTCAGGAAGGTCAGGAATTGCCGCGTATCTCGCTCATAGGCGTCGATGGTCTTTTCCGAAAGCCGGCGTTCCTCGGCGAGGCTCGCAAGCCACCGCTTACGCTCCGCCATCACTTCGGGATGGCCAATCACAAGAAGCTCGTTCATCGTCGGTCCAGCGATCACCAGGGGATGAGGAATATCTCAGCGATTTTCCGCCCGCACCCTGCTTCCTTCGTTGATTTGGTTGCGTCGAGCATGCCATCGGGCGCCTTATGTTTTTGCTAACAGACAGTTGTTTGCCGATAAGCACTTGGAATTTGTCATTGTTCGATCATATTGAACTGCGATGTTTCGGTCAGCAGCGGCGGATGGGACCATGGCAAGACGTGATTCGGCGAGCGCTCTGGCGCATTTTGCAGAGGCAATTGCGCTGGTCTCGCAAGGGCGTCCCGGCCATATCGTCGATACGCTGATCGCCGAGCGCGGCCAGAGGATCGCTCGCCATCCCTTGTGGCCTGTCATGCGGCCCTTTCTCTACACGCTCCTCAACTACGGCAAGGCGATCGAATTTGCCAATGCGGTCGGCAACATGCCGGGCTTCCAGGCCTTCGAGCACCTGAGCGCGCTGCTGTCGCTCGACATTCGCGCCGACAAGCCCGAGCGCATCCCGGAGAAGGGCGGCTTTCTGCTCGTCAGCAACCATCCGACCGGCATTGCGGACGGCATCGCGGTTTTTGACCTCCTGAAGAGCCGCCGGCCGGACATGATGTTCTTCGCAAATCGCGATGCCATCCGGGTCAATCCGCGCTTCGTCGAAATGGTCATCCCCGTTGAATGGCGGGAGGAATACAAATCGAAGCTCAAGGCGCGCGAGACCTTGCTGGTGACCAACCGGGCGATCGAGGAAGGCAAGGCGACGGTGCTCTTCCCGTCCGGGCGTATCGCCTATTGGGCGGACGGGCGGCTCAATGAGCGCCCGTGGAAAAGCTCCGCCGTCGGCTTCGCGCGCAAATATGGTCTGCCGGTCCTTCCCGTCCACATCAGCGCGCGCAATTCCGGGCTGTTCTATTGGTTCGCAAAATGGTCGACGGAACTGCGCGACATGACCGTCTTCCACGAGCTCCTGAACAAAAAGGGCGACCTTTTCGATTTTCGCGTCGGCAATCTTATTCCTCCGGAGGCGCTCGATGGCGACCCGATGGAAGTGACCCGCGCACTCGAGCGCCATACGGTCGTCGAGCTTGCCAAGGATAGCGATGCGATGTTCGCGCCGTCCGTCCGGGCCGAGTGAGTAGACAGGTCCGTTTTTGTTGCCCCTCATCCGGCCTGCCGGCCACCTTCTCTACCGCAAGCGGGGCGAAGGGACTCGCGGGGGCCCTCAACCCTCTCTCCGCCTGCGGGAAGGGGTTAGGGCGAAGGCAGATCCCACGCGGTGCGACCGAACGCAGGAAGGCCCCGCACCGCTGCGAGGCCCTTGGTTCGTCCAATCGAGGTCGAAGGATCAGGCGATCTTCTGGCCGGTCTTCGCCCAGTCGGCGAGGAACATCTCGAGGCCCTTGTCGGTCAGCGGATGCTTGACCAGCGCCTTCAGCGTTGCAGGCGGAGCGGTGATGACGTCGGCGCCGATGAGGGCTGCTTCCTTGACGTGGTTGACGGTCCGGATCGAGGCGGCGAGGATCTCGGTTTCAAAGCCGTAATTGTCGAAGATGTGGCGGATCTCGCGGATCAGATCCATGCCGTCGAAGGCGATGTCGTCGAGGCGGCCGATGAAGGGCGAGACGAAGGTCGCGCCGGCCTTGGCGGCAAGCAGGGCCTGATTGGCCGAGAAGCAGAGGGTGACGTTGGTCTGGTGGCCGTCGGAGGTCAGGGCCTTGCAGGCCTTGAGACCGTCGAGCGTCAGCGGCAGCTTGATGCAGATATTGTCGGCGATCTTCGAAAGTGCGGCCGCTTCCTTCATCATCTCGCTATATTCGGTCGCGGTCACCTCGGCCGAAACCGGGCCTTCGACGATCGAGCAGATTTCCTTGGTCACCTCGACGATGTCGCGGCCCGACTTCAGGATCAGCGACGGATTGGTGGTGACGCCGTCGAGCAGGCCGAGATCGTTCAGTTCCCGGATTTCCTTCACATCGGCGGTATCAACGAAAAATTTCATGGGAGTCTTCCTTTGGCAGTCAGCCGTTCGGGCGCCTTTCCGCCGGCAGAAATTCCAGGACGGAAATCGCGCGCGTTGAAACTCGGGTGGAACCGTGACAAACCCTGCTTCCGGCAAGGCAGCGGTTCGCTGCGCAGTTTTCTTTAGCGGAAAGCGGTGGCAAGGTCACGGCAAAATGACTCTTGATTCAACCGATTTATTCGGGGCCCTGTTCGACCGCCGCGTGGTGCCCGTTCTGGTGCCCATGCCGGCGCCGAAGGCCTATTCCTACGTGGTGCCGGACGACATGGCTGTCGAGCCCGGGTCGATCGTGCAGGTGCCGCTCGGACCCCGCCTCGTCGTCGGCGTCGTCTGGGATGGCGGTGAGGAGAGCGACGTCGACCCGAAGAAGCTGAAGGAGATCGAGAAGGTCTTCGACTGCCCGCAGCTCAACCGCGAGATGCGCGCCTTTCTCGACTGGGTAGCGGCCTATACGGTGACGCCTCCGGGGCTCGTCGCCCGTATGGCGCTCAGGGCGCCGACGGCTTTCGATCCCGAGCCGATGGTCGAAGCGCTGCGCCTGACCGATATGCGACCGGAGCGGATGACGACGGCGCGCGAGCGCGTGATTGCCGCGGCGAGCGACGGATTTTCCTGGACCCGATCCGGGCTAGCCCATGCTGCGGGCGTCTCCTCCAGCGTCATCGACGGCCTTGCCTCCCATGGCGTGTTCGAAACGGTATTCATGCCGCCGCCGCCCGTCGTCGCGGCGCCCGATCCGGATTTCGCCGCCCCTCGTCTGGAGGGCGCTCAGAAAGATGCGGCCGCCGACCTGTTGAAGGCGGTCGAAGAGCGCAAGTTCTCCGTCTCGCTGATCGACGGCGTTACCGGCTCCGGCAAGACCGAGGTCTATTTCGAGGCGATCGCCGCCACCTTGCGCGCCGGCAAGCAGGTGCTGATCCTGCTGCCGGAGATCGCGCTCACTGCCAGCTTCCTGGAGCGCTTCCAGGAGCGTTTCGGCGCCAAGCCGGCCGAGTGGCATTCCGACCTCGCGCCGCGCACGCGGGAAAAAGTGTGGCGCCAGGTGACGACCGGCCAGGTGCGCGTCGTCGCCGGCGCCCGCTCGGCGCTATTCCTGCCCTTCGAGGATCTCGGGCTCATCATCGTCGACGAGGAGCACGACCCGGCCTACAAGCAGGAGGATCGCGTCTTCTATAACGCCCGCGATATGGCCGTCGTGCGCGGCCGGATCGGCGGTTTTCCGGTCGTGCTGGTTTCGGCCACGCCGTCGGTCGAAAGCCGGGTCAATGGTGAAGTCGGTCGCTACCGGCCGATCCACCTGCCGACCCGCTTCGGCGACGCAGCGCTGCCCGATCTCGGCGTCGTCGACATGCGCCGCCACCCG
The DNA here is from genome assembly GCF_000513895.2 of Ensifer sp. WSM1721. Classification (GTDB taxonomy): domain Bacteria; phylum Pseudomonadota; class Alphaproteobacteria; order Rhizobiales; family Rhizobiaceae; genus Sinorhizobium. The sequence goes on along the minus strand of NZ_CP165782.1, from coordinate 3,035,055 downwards.
CCGCAGCGCGGCGGCTTTCTCTCGCCGGTGCTCTTGAACCAGATCGGCAAGACGACCGCGCGCGGCGAGCAGGCGCTTCTGTTCCTGAATCGCCGCGGCTATGCGCCGCTGACGCTCTGCCGCGTCTGCGGCCATCGCTTCCAGTGCCCAGACTGCTCGAGCTGGCTCGTCGAGCACCGCTTCCGCGGCCAGATCCAGTGCCACCATTGCGGCTATTCTGAAAGGACGCCGGAGGCGTGCCCCGAATGCGGCACGCTCGATCATCTGGTCGCCTGCGGCCCCGGTGTCGAGCGCATCGCCGAGGAGGTCGAACGGCATTTTCCCGAAGCCCGCACCATCGTGCTTTCCTCCGATCTCATGGGCGTCAAGCGACTGCGGCTGGAGCTCGAGGCGATCGCCCGTGGCGAGGCGGACATCGTCATCGGCACGCAACTTGTCGCCAAAGGCCACAATTTCCCGATGATGACGCTCGTCGGCATCGTCGATGCCGATCTCGGCCTTGCCAACGGCGATCCGCGCGCCGCCGAACGGACCTTCCAACTTTTGTCTCAGGTGACGGGGCGCGCCGGGCGGACCGGTTTGAAAAGCCTCGGGCTCTTGCAGACGTATCAGCCGCAACATCCGGTGATGCAGGCGATCGTCTCGGGCGATTCTGATGCTTTTTACGAACGCGAGATCCAGGAGCGGGAGAGGGCGGCGCTGCCGCCCTTCGGCCGGCTCGCCTCGATCATCGTTTCGGCCGATACGCGCGGCGATGCCGAAGGTCACGCCCGCGGATTGCGCAACGCCGCTCCGCGCGTCGACGGGATTTCCGTGCTCGGGCCAGCCGAGGCGCCGCTCGCGCTCATCCGCGGCCGGCATCGCTTCCGCCTTCTCGTGCATGGGCGGCGCAACAGCGACATGCAGTCTTTCCTAAAGGCGATGATCGCCGCCGGACCGAAGGAACGCGGGTCGATCAGCGTCCAGTTGGACATCGATCCGCAGAGTTTTCTGTGAACCGCCATGCACTGTCTGTCACTGCACCGATTCACATCCGACAAGACATGCGCTAGACCTCTCTGTGCGACCTGCTTGCGCTAATGCGAAGCAGGCGTCCAAGAGCGGGGACGGCAATGGAGTTCTACATCCCGACAGAAACCGGGGAGTTCCTGGCGTTTTGTGCGGCAGCAGTCGCGGCGCTGATCGGCGTCGTCATGCTCTTTGCGCCGCGTCTCGCCTTTCGCGCCGCCGGGATCGGCATTGCGGAAGGACGCCGCGGCGGCCTAGCGGAGGCTCGCTCCACCATGGGCGGCATGCATCTCGGACTGGGGCTCGGCGCGATCCTGCTCGCCCAGCCGATGGTCTATCTCGCCGTCGGCGCCGCCTTTGCGCTTGCGGTCTTCGGTCGCATCCTGTCGATGATGAGCGACAATGGCGCGACGCTCTTCAACTGGGGCGCACTCGTGGTCCAAACGGCACTTGCAATCCTGCCGCTTGCCTATGTTTTCGGGCTGATCTGATCGGCCGCAGCAGGGTGCGACACTATTTACCGCAAAATTCGGCCGAAGCGGCCGAGTAATGCCGCATTCGTGCCCACGGCGTGTTGCGAGTCCCAACATCCTATGCTAGACGAACCGCGAATTGCGGGGGAAGTGGGTCGAAACGGCCTCGATGTCCTGCGAGTTATTGCAGCAAATTCAAGACGTTAAGTCGACGGTTCGCCGGAGCTGACATTCTTGGATGATTTTGAGAGAAGCTTGTGCCCGTGGCAGACACATCCCAGCTTATTTCCGGTGTTGCAGAAAGATACGCATCCTCTCTCTTCGAGCTGGCGCTCGATGCTGGTTCGGTCGAGGCGGTCGGTGCCGATCTCGCTCGCGTGCAGTCCCTGATCGACGGTAGCGAGGATTTCAAGCGTCTCATCGTCAGTCCCGTCTTTTCCGCGGAAGACCAGTTCAAGGCCGTTTCGGCAATCGCTGCTCAGTTCGGCATCGCCGGCCTGGTCGGCAACTTCCTCAAGGTCGTTGCGCGCAATCGCCGCCTCTTCGCGCTGCCGGGCATCATCAAGGCCTTCCGCCTGATTGCCGCGCGCCATCGCGGTGAAATCACTGCCGACGTGACGTCGGCGCATGCGCTGACTGAAGCGCAGCAAACCGAATTGAAGGCGACGCTGAAAGGCGTCACCGGCAAAGACGTGGCGGTCAACGTCACCGTCGACCCGTCTATTCTTGGAGGTCTGATCGTCAAGGTCGGGTCCCGCCAGATTGACACCTCCCTTCGCACCAAACTCTCTACCCTTAAGCTTGCACTGAAAGAGGTCGGCTGATGGATATCCGCGCCGCGGAAATTTCCGCAATTCTCAAAGATCAGATCAAAAATTTCGGCCAGGAAGCAGAAGTCTCCGAAGTCGGTCAGGTGCTCTCCGTCGGTGACGGTATTGCCCGCGTCTACGGCCTCGACAATGTCCAGGCAGGCGAGATGGTCGAATTCCCGGGCGGAATTCGCGGCATGGCGCTGAACCTCGAAGCCGATAACGTCGGTGTCGTTATCTTCGGCTCCGACCGCGACATCAAGGAAGGCGACACCGTCAAGCGGACCGGCGCCATCGTGGACGTCCCGGTCGGCCCGGAACTGCTCGGCCGCGTGGTCGACGCGCTCGGCAACCCGATCGACGGCAAGGGCCCGATCAACGCCAAGCAACGTGCCCGCGTCGACATCAAGGCCCCCGGCATCATTCCGCGCAAGTCGGTGCATGAGCCGATGTCGACCGGCCTCAAGGCGATCGACGCCCTCATCCCGGTCGGCCGCGGCCAGCGCGAACTCGTCATCGGCGACCGCCAGACCGGCAAGACCGCAATCATCCTCGACACCTTCCTGAACCAGAAGCCGATCCACGACAACGGCCCGGAGCAGGACAAGCTCTATTGCGTCTACGTCGCCATCGGCCAGAAGCGCTCGACGGTTGCGCAGTTCGTGAAGGTTCTCGAAGAGCGCGGCGCTCTGCAGTACTCGATCATCATTGCCGCCACCGCCTCCGACCCGGCGCCGATGCAGTACCTCGCTCCGTTCGCCGGCTGCACGATGGGCGAATATTTCCGCGACAACGGCAAGCATGCGCTGATCGGCTATGACGACCTTTCCAAGCAGGCCGTCGCCTATCGCCAGATGTCGCTGCTTCTCCGCCGCCCGCCGGGCCGCGAAGCTTATCCGGGTGACGTTTTTTACCTGCATTCCCGTCTTCTGGAGCGCGCTGCAAAGCTCAACGACGACAACGGCGCCGGCTCGCTGACCGCTCTGCCGGTCATCGAGACGCAGGGCAACGACGTGTCCGCGTTCATTCCGACCAACGTGATCTCTATCACCGACGGTCAGATCTTCCTTGAAACCGACCTGTTCTATCAGGGCATCCGTCCGGCCGTGAACGTCGGTCTGTCGGTTTCGCGCGTCGGCTCCTCCGCCCAGATCAAGGCGATGAAGCAGGTCGCAGGCTCGATCAAGGGCGAGCTCGCGCAGTACCGCGAAATGGCGGCCTTCGCGCAGTTCGGCTCGGACCTCGACGCCGCGACGCAGCGCCTCTTGAACCGCGGCGCCCGCCTGACCGAGCTCCTGAAGCAGCCGCAGTTCTCGCCGCTGAAGACGGAAGAACAGGTTGCGGTCATCTTCGCCGGCGTCAACGGCTACCTCGACAAGCTGCCGGTCAGCGAAGTCGGCAAGTTCGAACAGGGCCTGCTTTCCTACCTGCGTTCGGAAGGCAAAGCCGTCCTCGATACGATCCGCACGGAAAAGGCGATCTCGGACGACACCAAGGCCAAGCTGAAGGCCGCAATCGACAGCTTCGCCAAGTCTTTCGCCTGAGCGGACCTCAACTAGGACGGACAACGGATGCCTTCACTTAAGGATCTGAAAAACCGGATCGCCTCCGTCAAGGCGACGCAGAAGATCACCAAGGCGATGAAGATGGTCGCCGCGGCGAAGCTTCGGCGTGCCCAGGAGGCGGCCGAGGCCGCCCGGCCCTATTCGCAACGCATGGCTGCCGTTCTCGCCAATATCGCCCAGGCGGTCGGCGCGGACGACGCCGCGCCGCGGCTGATGACGGGCACCGGCCGTGACGATACGCATCTGCTGATCGTCTGCACCGCCGAGCGCGGCCTCTGCGGCGGCTTCAACTCGCAGATCGCCCGCTTTGCCCGCGATCATGTGCGCAAGCTGCTTGCCCAGGGCAAGACGGTCAAGATCATCTGCGTCGGCAAGAAGGGCTTCGATATTCTGCGTCGCGAGTTCGCTTCGCTGATCATCGACCGCGTCGACCTGCGTGAAGTCAAGAAGATCGGTTTCGAGAACGCGGACCGGATCGGGCACAAGGTCATCGAACTCTTCGAAAAGGGCGAGTTCGACGTCTGCACGTTGTTCTACTCCGAGTTCAAGTCCGTCATTTCGCAGATCCCGACGGCGCAGCAGCTCATCCCGGCGACGGCCGGCGAGGTTGCCGCCGAGGTCGGGAGCGCATCGGCGATCTACGAGTATGAGCCGGACGCCGGCGCCATCCTCAGCGACCTCATACCGCGCAACATCTCCGTGCAGATCTTCCGGGCCCTGCTCGAGAACGTCGCCGGCGAAATGGGCGCCAAGATGAGCGCCATGGACAATGCGACGCGCAATGCCGGTGAGATGATCAACAAGCTGACGCTCAACTACAACCGTCAGCGTCAGGCGCAGATCACCAAGGAACTCATTGAAATCATCTCTGGCGCGGAAGCGCTCTAAGGTTACGAGAAGAGGGTCAGAATATGGCTAGGGCAGCTACCCCGAAAGAAACCGCAGCGGCGAAGAAGCCTGCTGCTCCGAAGAAGGCAGCTTCCGCCAAGACAGCCGTTGCGGCTACTGGTGCTGTCGGCCGCGTGACTCAGGTCATCGGCGCCGTCGTCGACGTCTCCTTCGAAGAAGGCCAACTCCCGCAGATCCTGAACGCGCTGGAAACCGACAACAAGGGAAACCGCCTCGTTCTCGAAGTCGCGCAGCACCTCGGCGAAAATTCCGTCCGCACGATCGCCATGGACTCGACCGAAGGTCTGGTTCGCGGTCAGCAAGTCACCGACACCGGCGGCCCGATTTCGGTGCCGGTCGGCAAGGAAACGCTCGGCCGCATCATGAACGTCATCGGTGAGCCGGTGGACGAAGCCGGGCCGCTCAAAACCTCTGCACGCCGCGCGATCCACCAGGAAGCGCCTTCCTATGTCGAACAGTCGACGGAAGCACAGATCCTCGTCACCGGCATCAAGGTCGTAGACCTGCTCGCTCCTTACGCGAAGGGCGGCAAGATCGGCCTCTTCGGCGGTGCAGGCGTCGGCAAGACCGTTCTGATCATGGAACTGATCAACAACGTCGCCAAGGCGCATGGCGGTTACTCCGTCTTCGCAGGCGTCGGTGAGCGTACCCGCGAAGGTAACGACCTCTACCATGAAATGATCGAATCCGGCGTGAACAAGCACGGCGGCGGCGAAGGCTCCAAGGCTGCGCTCGTCTACGGTCAGATGAACGAACCGCCGGGTGCCCGCGCCCGCGTCGCGCTCACCGGCCTGACGGTCGCCGAACAGTTCCGCGACGAAGGTCAGGACGTTCTCTTCTTCGTCGATAACATCTTCCGCTTCACCCAGGCGGGTTCGGAAGTGTCGGCTCTGCTCGGCCGTATTCCATCGGCCGTGGGCTATCAGCCGACGCTCGCAACCGACATGGGCACGATGCAGGAGCGCATCACCACGACGACCAAGGGCTCGATCACCTCGGTTCAGGCGATCTACGTTCCGGCCGACGACTTGACCGACCCGGCGCCGGCAACCTCGTTCGCCCACCTCGATGCGACGACCGTTCTGTCGCGCTCGATCGCCGAAAAGGGCATCTACCCGGCGGTGGACCCGCTCGACTCGACGTCGCGCATGCTCGACCCGATGATCGTCGGCGAAGAGCACTACGAAGTGTCGCGCAAGGTGCAGTCGACCCTGCAGCGCTACAAGGCGCTCCAGGACATCATCGCCATCCTCGGCATGGATGAGCTTTCCGAAGAGGACAAGCTCGCCGTCGCCCGCGCCCGCAAGATCGAACGCTTCCTGTCGCAGCCGTTCTTCGTCGCCGAAGTCTTCACCGGCTCGCCGGGCAAGCTGGTCGCTCTCGAAGACACGATCAAGGGCTTCAAGGGCCTCGTCAACGGCGAGTACGACCACCTGCCGGAGGCCGCCTTCTACATGGTGGGCTCCATCGAGGAAGCCATCGAGAAGGCGAAGAAGCTGGCTGCCGAGGCCGCCTAATTGCATCGTGAACCGTGGCGCGGGGCGACCGCGCCGCGGTTTTCATTCCGCCGCGGCTCAAGCGGTTGAGAACATGCACAGCCGCCGCCATCTCGCGGCACGCTTACCGGAAGTGAATGGTCATGGCCGACAGTTTCAATTTTGAGCTTGTTTCCCCCGAGCGCCTGCTGCTCTCCGAGAAGGTGACGGAAGTCGTCATCCCGGCGACCGAGGGCGAGATGACCGTCATGGCCCATCACGCGCCGACCATGACGACCGTCAAGCCGGGCGTGGTCGCGGTGAAGACGGCCGGCGGCAAGACCGAGCGTTTCGCCGTCTTCGGCGGCTTTGCCGATATCCTGCCCGATGGCTGCACGCTGCTTGCCGAATCGGCGGTTCACGTCGACGAGCTTGACCGCACGATCCTCGAAAACCGCATCGCCGAGGCGCGCGCCGAACTCGAAGGCGCTGCCGACGAGAAGAAGACGCGTATCGAACAGTTCATCGCCGAGCTGACGAAGCTCGGGGAGATCGTCATCCCCGCCTGAAAGGGACATCCCGACCAGGGATAATGCTCACCGAACCCCGCCTCGAGCGGGGTTTTTCATGTCCAGCGCGATCGCCTCCGTTCGCTGCGGCGACGTTTGGAGCCGGCGGGCGAACGGCGCCGTTTGTGCGAGCGTCGAACAATCGCCCACCCTGATCCCGCGCGCGTAGAGGGGACGAGCGCCACCGCTACCGCCGACGGGAGAGGGAATGGACGGGTGTGCCGCGAATCTCCTTCGCCGGCAGGCCGGATGAGGGGGATGCGCGGCTCCGGGCGAGACTGCCGTGAACGCAAAATGCCCGGACGATGTCCGGGCATTTGGGTCTCTATTGCGAGGACGGCATCGATCGCCCCAGCGGAGCAGGCAAAATTCAGCTCGCCGCGCGTTCCTCGTGCTTCTGAGCGTAATAGCGGCCGAAGCGGTTGGCGAGGAAGGTGTCGAGCGCGATGTCTTCCTGGCGCACGAAGCCCTTTGTCGGGATCTTGGCTTCGGCGAGCAGGTCGAGCACGGCGCAGATGCTGCCGGCCGTCGTGATCTGGATGCCGCTCTGCATGCGTCCCGCAACGACGCCGCTATAGACCTTGTTGGCGTAGGTCTCCTGGATCAGGCGGCCGTCGCGGTAGCCGGAGACGGTGACGAAGATGACGACTACGTCCTGGGTCGTCGTTGGCAGTGCGTTCTCGAGAATGTCCTTCAGCACCTCGCGGCGATGGCGCAGGCCGAGGTCGTTCAGAAGCGCCTTGAAGATCGCCGCGTGGCCGGGATAGCGGATCGTCTTGTAGTTCAGCGTGCGGACCTTGCCCTTGAGCGTCTCGCAAAGCGTGCCGAGGCCGCCGGAGGTGTTGAAGGCTTCGTAGGTGACGCCGTCGAGGGAAAACTCCTCGCGCTCTTCCATCGCCGGAACTTCGATCAGCGACCCCTCGACGATCGCCTCGCAGGGCTCGATATATTCGTTGATGACGCCGTCCGTGCTCCAGGTGAGATTGTAGTTGAGCGCATTGGACGGGTACTGCGGCAGAGCGCCGACGCGCATGCGCACGCTTTCGAGCGTGTCGAAATGCCTGGTGAGATCGTTGGCGACGATCGAGATGAAGCCGGGAGCAAGGCCGCATTGCGGGATGAAGGCCGTCTTCGCTTGTGCGGCGATCGTCTTGACCTGGCGGGTCGACTCGACGTCCTCGGTGAGATCGAGATAGTGGATCTCCGCCTCGGCCGCCGCCTCGGCGATCGCAACCGTGAGATGGAAGGGCGCGGCACTCAGCACCGCGAACTTGCCGGCGAGCAGGCCGACCAGCGCCTCGCGGTCGGCAATGTCGATGACGGCGGTCGAAATTGCATCGTGCTTTTCGACCTGCACCAGCTGCTCGGCGCTGCGATCGGCGACGCAGACCCGATAGTCGCCGGTATGCGCCAGCATGCGCGCAATGGTCGAGCCGATCTTGCCGGCGCCGATGACGACGATGTCTTTCATTCTTCTTTTTCCCCAGGATATGAGCTTCTTCAGTCGTAATTATCCTGCCGGATTCCGTTGATTTGAAGCGTCGATATGGCTAAATCGCCGGGAAGAGATCGGCATTTCGCCGATCGGAGTCGACGATATGCAAATGACCGACAAAGATCGCGAGCTGCTCGCCGTGCTAAGCGAAAACGCCCGCATGCCGACCGCGACGATCGCCCGCAGACTCGGCCTTTCGCGCACGACGGTACAGGCGCGCATCGAGCGGCTGGAGCGCGAAGGGGTGATCGCGGGCTACGGCGTGCGGCTTTCGGAGAGCTATGAGAAGGGCCTGGTCAAGGCGCATGTGCTGATCACGATCGCGCCCCGGGCGCTGAGCCGGGTGACGCCGGAACTCGCGGCGATCCGCGAGATCCGCACGCTGCATTCGGTGAGCGGCAGCTTCGATTTGATCGCCGTTGTTGCCGCAGCCTCGATTAGCGAACTGGACCATTTGATCGATCGAATCGGCGAAATCGAAGGCGTCGAAAAGACGCTATCGTCGATCATCCTCTCGACGCGGATCGACCGCTGACGATTGCGATTCCGCATCAATGCCTGGGAGTTGTGGCCGGTCGCCTGCACCCGCCCGCGTGTCTGCCGGCGCGCTCGGCATATCCCAGGCGCTCGGGCCACGGACGAAGGAAACGATCGAGCCATCGCCGGGCGGCAGCCACCTCTCGCGATCGAAATAGAGCTCGGCAATGCTCTTCGGTCGCGTCCGCGCCGCCTGATTGGCGAAGAAATTGTACCTCGGCGTTTCGCCCGATTCCCGCTTGAGCTGGATGCGGCTGCCGAAACGTTTGAGATCGAACTCCTTCAACGCCTGGATCTTCAAGGCGATGCTGGTGCTATCGGCCCAGCGGACCTCAGTCAGGAAGACGGAAGCCGCCTTCGCCGCCGCACTCGTGACGGCCTGCGTGTCCTCAGCGTTCTCGATGTTGAGCTTCACGCGGAAGGAGGTGATCTCATCCTCGCCGCTGCCCTTGACCAAGATGAAAATGGACGAGCTTTGCCCCTCGCCGGGACGGGGAAAAGGAACGAGCGTGGAGCATTCCCACCGGCCGCTCTCGGCCGACTTCCATTCGAGGTCGCGGAAGCCGGCCTCGCGCAGGCCTTCGCAAAGCGCGCGCGGGTCGCTGCGGATTTCGCGGATAAACTGCTGCCCCGGCGTCTCAAGGTCCGCAAAGGTATGGGAGGGCAAAAGCACTCGCTGCGGTTCCGGCTTCTTGCGCGGTGCGGCACGGTCGGGCAGCCGCTCCGCTTCCGGCGCCTTGATCTCAAAACCCATTGCGGCGAGGAGTTGTCTCAAATTGCGCTGCTCATTGGCGAAGAGCACGGTCGCAAGAATTGCCGTGAAGATCAGCGCGACGGCGATCAGGAAGAAAGCGACGCCGGAACGGCCTTCCTGCTTCTTCTCCATATCGCCTCGTTGCTCCGCCTGATAGGCGGCCTAGCATTTCCGCACGCGCCGCTTCAACTCTAGAAAGACGGGGCACAATAAGGGATCATGGCGTCGGCGTCCAAGAGGCATCGCCGTTGAAAAGGCGAGTTTGAAGGCCAGGCGAATTGCGGAAAGACACCTCGCGAGAAGACCCTTGCCCAACCGTCCCGACAAGGGGAGGGATCTTAGGTCGGTCCGACCTGACCCCTACTCGAGGCTCGTCCGCCGTGCCTCCATGCGCGCCGTCTTCCAGGTGGAATAGGCGAAGGCGAGGAGGAAGATCGCCGTCATGAGAAGCACGATGGTCGGTGCGGGGGCGCTGTCGATGAAGAAGGAGAGGTAGACGCCGGAGAAGGAAGCAATGGCGGCGACCGCGACCGCGGCGACAAGCATGCCGCGGAACGTCCGCGTGACGAGATAGGCAATCGCGCCGGGGGCGATCAGCATGGCGATGGCAAGGATCAGGCCGACCGCCTTGAGCGCGCCGACGATCGTCAGCGACAGGATCGCGAGCAGCCCGTAATGCAGCCACCCCACCGGCAGGCCGACGGCGCGTGCCTGCGCCGGATCGAAGGCATGAAGCAGGAGGTCGCGCCACTTGAGGCCGAGCACGCCGGCCGCCACCGCTGCGATGAGCCCCGTCTCGAGAATGTCGCCCCAGCCGATGCCGAGCATGTCGCCGAAGAGGATGTGATCGAGATGCACGTCGCTCTGGATGTTCACGTAGAGCACGAGACCGAGGCCGAACATGCCGGAAAAGACGACCCCCATTACCGTGTCCTGCTTGATGCGGCTGTTGTCCTTGAGATAGCCGGTCAAGAGTGCGCAGCACATGCCGGCGGCAAAGGCGCCGAGGGCGAGCGGCAGGCCGACGATGTAGGAGATGACGACGCCGGGGAAGACTGCATGCGAGATCGCGTCGCCCATCAGTGACCAGCCCTTCAGCACCAGAAAACAGGAGAGCATCGCCGTCGGGATCGCGACCAGCACCGAGATCAGGAGCGCGTTGCGCATGAACTCGAATTCGAAGACGGCAAGGAGCATGTCGAGCGATGGCATCATGCGGTCTCCAGCGCCTCGGATGCGCGGCGGCGGGCTGCAAGCAGCCCGTGTTTCGGAGCAAACATGAAGGCGAGCAGGAAGATCGCCGTCTGCAGCACGATGATGATGCCGCCGGTGGCGCCGTCAAGGAAATAGCTCGCATACGCGCCGACGAAGCTCGTCAGTGCGCCGATGGCGATGCTGATGATGATCAGCCGCGGAAAGCGGTCGGTGATGAGATAGGCGGTGGCGCCGGGGGTGACGACCATGGCGATCACGAGAAAGGCGCCGACCGTCTGCAGTGCCGCCACGGTGCAAGCCGAGAGCAGCGTGAAGAACAGCACCTTGATGAACGTCGTGTTGATGCCGATCGAACGGGCGTGGCTTTCGTCGAAGAAGGTCACCATCAGGTCCTTCCATTTCGCCGAGAGGATCACGAGCGAGACGATACCGATGAGGGCGAGTTGCAGCGTGTCGGCCGGGGTGATCGCGAGGATATTGCCGAGCACGATCGTCTGGATGTTCACCGAGGTCGGCGACAGCGACACCATGAAGAGGCCGAGGCCGAAGAAGGAGGTGAAGATCAGCCCGATGATCGTGTCCTCCTTCAATCGCGTGCGCTGATTGAGGAAGAGCATGGCGGCCGCGGCGAGCACTCCGGAGAAGAAGGCGCCGAGAGAAAAGGGGAGGCCGAGCATATAGGCGCCGGCAACGCCCGGCACGATCGAGTGCGAGAGTGCGTCGCCGATCAGCGACCAGCCCTTCAGCATCAGATAGGCCGAGAGGAAAGCGCAGACGGCGCCGACGAGCGCGCTGACCCACATGGCGTTCACCATGTAAGTGTAGGTGAACGGCTCAGTGAGCGTCGCGATCATTCCTTGTCCGCCTCGGTTTCGGGCTTCGCCGGCTGAGTCACCATCTGGCCCTTCGCGCCATACATAACGAGCGGCCGTTCATCGTCGGTGATGACGGAAAGCTGGCGGGGATCGGCGTCGTCGTGCAGGCTCTCGCCGCCGAGCACGAAGTGGCGCAATACGCCGCCGAAGGCTAGTTCGAGATTGTCACGGGTGAAGGTCGTTGGGGTCGGCCCGTAGGCAAGCACCGTGTTTTTAAGAAGGATGGTGCGATCGCAGAATTCCGGCACGCTGCCGAGATTGTGGGTGGAGACGAGCATCACGCGACCTTCCTCCCGAAGCGCGACGAGCAGGCGGATGATCGCATCCTCGGTCTTGACGTCGACGCCGGTGAAAGGCTCGTCGAGCAGGATGACGCGGCCGTCCTGCGCGAGCGCCCGGGCGAGGAACACGCGCTTCTTCTGGCCGCCGGATAGTTCGCCGATCTGGCGCTTGCGGAAATCGCTCATCCCGACCCTAGCCAATGCCGCCTCGACCGCCTCGTGGTCGGCCTGCTTCGGCATGCGCAGCATGTTCATGTGACCGTAGCGGCCCATCATCACCACGTCCTCGACGAGGACGGGGAAATTCCAGTCGACCTCCTCGGCCTGCGGCACATAGGCGACGAGGTTCTTCTTCAGCGCCTGCGGTACGGTAAGCCCGAGGATCGAGATATCGCCCTTCGCCAGCCGGACGAAACCCATGATCGCCTTGAAGAGCGTCGACTTGCCGCTGCCGTTTACGCCGACGAGCGCGGCGATCGTGCCGGTCGGGATTTCAAAGGAAGCATCGCGCAGCGCCCGGTGACCGTTGCGATAGGTCACGGTCGCGCCGCTCACGCGGATGCCGTTTGCTTTCTCTTTTGGAACCGCTTTCGGATAGGCGCGGGCCTTTTCCTGAAGGTTCATTGCGATAAGCCTTTCGCGATCGTTTCCGATGTAACGCGCAGGAGATCGAGATAGGTCGGAACGGGGCCGTCGGCCTCGCTCAAGGAATCGACATAGAGCACGCCGCCGTATTTTGCACCCGTCTCGCGCGCGACCTGCTGGGCGGGATCGGGCGAGATCGTGCTTTCGGAAAAGACTACCGGAATATGATTTGCCCGGACGGCGTCGATCACCTTGCGTACCTGCTGCGGCGTGCCCTGCTGGTCGGCATTGATCGGCCAGAGATAGAGTTCCTTCAGGCCGAAGTCGCGGGCGAGATAGCTGAAGGCGCCCTCGCTCGAAACCAGCCAGCGTTTCTCCGCCGGGATCTTTTCGAGTTCGGCGCGAATGGGTGCGATCGTCGCTTCGATCTTCTTCTTGTAGGCCTCGGCATTCGCCTTGTAGATCTCGGCGTTTTCCGGATCGTGCTTCACGAAAGCATCGCGGATGTTGTCGACATAGATCAGAGCTGCGGAAGGCGACATCCAGGCATGCGGGTTCGGCTTGCCGGTATAGGGGCCCTCGGCAATCCCCATCGGCTCGACGCCTTCGGAGACGACGACGCCCGGAATGTCATCGAAATTCTGGAAGAACTTCTCGAACCAGAGCTCAAGATTGAGCCCGTTCCATAAAATGAGATCGGCGTCATGCGCCTTCAGGATATCGCGCGGGGTCGGCTGGTAGTTGTGGATCTCCGCCCCCGGCTTGGTGATCGATTCGACGATTGCCGCGTCGCCGGCGACATTGCGTGCCATATCGGCAATGACCGTGAAGGTGGTGACGGCCTTGAACTTTTCCGCTGCGGCGGCCGTGCCGGGCAGGAGGGAAAAGGCAGCCATTGCCGCTGCTGCCACCAGTATCATGCGCCTCGTCGGATCGATCATTCAGCTCTCCTCTTTGCAGACCTATATTATGGGTAGGCGAATGGCCTGCATAAGTCAATGCACATGAGAACCATTTGCAACTAGCTATTTTCAAACAGATGGCCCTTGGCTAGTGTCGCCGGATGAGACAGACGAAAAATCGGATCGAAGAACTGGAAGGAATCCTGCGCGAAGGCGGCGTGCGCGTCACGCGTCAGCGGGCGGCGATCCTGAAGATTCTGGCCGAGGCCGAGGACCATCCGGACGCCAGCGAGCTGCACCGGCGGGCAAAGGAAATCGACGCGACGGTGTCGCTTTCGACCGTCTATCGGACGCTCTCCGCGTTGGAGCAGCAGGGTGTCGTGCAGCGGCACGCCTTCGAGAACGCGACCGCCCGGTTCGAGACGGCGGACGCGCCGCACCACGACCATCTGATCGACATCGAAACGGGCGCCGTGATCGAGTTCCGCTCCGACAAGATCGAGCAGCTCCAGGCGGAGATCGCCGCCGAACTCGGCTATGAATTGGTGCGCCACCGGCTGGAGCTCTATTGCCGCAAGCGCAAGGATTGAGCGGTCAGCCTTTCGGGGCGACCGCCGGGGCTGCGCGTCCGGCGGGCATGGTCATTGCGGCCACCCCGAGGATGACGCAGCCGAGCCCCAGCCACGCGGTCGCTGACAGCGTCTCGCCGAGAAACAGCACTCCGATCGCAACGCCGATGGGAACGCGAACGTAGGCCTGCGCCGTCGCACCGACGGAGCCGAGCGTGTGGATCAGCCGGAAGTAGATGGCGAAGGCGAGGGCCGTAGAGAAGACCGAGAGGCACAGGAGCGCCATCAGTGATCGGGTCGAAGGCGTGAGGGTCCACGGCTGATCGACGATCAGGCTCGCCGGGATGAGCAGAGCGGCGCCCGAGATCAGCGATCCGGCGGCGGGGATGATCGGGTCGAGGCCCTTGAAGCCCTTGCCGAAGATCGCGGCGCCCGCATAGCAGACGGTCGCAACCACCACCGCGATCTGTGCCGCGAGTTGATCGCCGATGCCGCGGAAGGCCTCCAAGCCGATGATCAAGCTCGTGCCTGTCAGCCCGGCGACTACACCCAGGAACTCGCGCGTGGTAACCGGCTCGTGTCGGGTGATCAGCGCCGTCAGCAGGAAGGCGAATATGGGCGTGGTCGAATTGAGGATCGCTGCGACGCCGGCATCGATCGTGCGCTCGGCCCATGCGATCAGCGTGAACGGAAAGACGCTGTTGAGGCAGGCCTGGAACAGAAAACGCCGCCAGGTGGGCGCGTCACGCGGCAGCGAAAGGCCGCGCCAGCGGATGACGGCGAGAAGGATCGCGCCGGCGATCAAGGTGCGGGCGGCGATCAGCGTCACTGGCGGAATGGTTTCGACGCCGAGCTTGATGAAGGTGTAAGAGGCGCCCCAGAGCGTCGCGAGCGCGAGAAGAAGCAATAGTTCGAAAGCGATGTTTGTCTTGGCGGCAGCGATCATCGATCAGTCCTTGAAGCGAGTCCATGCCGCTCTTCTAACCTCGCCGGAGAGATGGATGCTTCGGTCCCGATCGAAATGTGATGCATCTACGGGAGATCTCCCCGCGAGGGGGAGATCCTTTCAATAGCGGGCGCGCCCGCCCTGTGGCGTGATTGCGGAAGCCGCTCTAATTCAGCGGAATGGCGTTGTTCTCCTTGCCAGCCTGGTAGGCGGCGGAGAGGTCGGCATATTTGCGGCTGATCAGCTCGGCGCGCTGTTGAAGCTGCGCTCGGTCGGCCTCGGGAAGCTCGGTGATCAGATCGGGAATCGACCGGCCTTTCCAGAAGGCGTTGGTCCTGTTGTAGCCGCCGGGTTCCAGCGTGAAGACTTCCTTGAGGATTTTAAGATCGTGCGGGATGGCGAAGGCGTCGCGCGAATCCTCGTGGCTGAAGAAATAGTAGAAATTGTCGAAGCCCGCCCAGGTGATCGCCGAAAGGCACATGGAGCAGGGCTCGTGGGTCGACAGGAAGATGAGGTCGCGCGAGCAGGGGCGGGCGGCGGGTCCCGTCATCTCGTAGAACCGCTTCAAGGTGTGAACTTCGCCGTGCCAGAGCGGATTCTCGGTTTCGTTGTTGGTCTCGACGAGGACGACCGACAAGTCCGATTTCTTGAGCAGGGCGGCGCCGAAGATCTTGTTGCCCGCCGCCACGCCGGCCTCCGTCTTCGGAATGATTCTGCGCTCCATCGTGGTGAGCAGGGCGTCGAGCAGGCCGAGCGTTTCGTTCTGTTGTAGCATATGGTCTTCCTTTGGTTGGTGGCGCGTCTGACGTACCGTGTTGAGCGTCTAGTGTACTTCCGAGGGGATCACAGGCACCTCGATGCCTTTCGCGTCATAAAGCTTGCCATTGAGGAAATAGTCGCCATCGTGCAGCCGCGCGATGTCCTGATATCTGAGCGTCCGCTCCGTTCCAGCGACGAACACGGATTGCTGGTCGGAGTTGCCGGCGGTCAGGTGATTGAAGATCAGGTTGAGGCTGATCGCCATCAGCGCGGCGGAACTGATGCCGGAGTGGAAGATCGTCGCGAACCAAGCGGGGAAATGCTCGTAGAAAGAGGGCGAAGCGATCGGGATCATGCCGAAACCGATCGAAGTGGCGACGATGACCAGGTTCATATTGTTGGTGTAGTCGACCTTTGAGAGCGTCCGGATGCCGCTCGCGGCGACCGTGCCGAAGAGCACGATGCCGGCGCCGCCGAGAACCGCGCTTGGAACCGCCGCGACGATGCGGCCCATGACCGGCAACAAGCCGAGCATCACGAGAAAAAGGCCGCCGGTTGCAACGACGTAACGGCTCTTGACCCCGGTGACCGCCACGAGCCCGACGTTCTGCGCAAAGGCGCTCTGGGTGAAGGAGCCGAAGATCGGCGCGACGAGGCTCGAGAGCATGTCGGCCCTCAGACCGTCGCCGAGGCGGCGCGAATCCACCTTCGTTTCGATGATTTCGCCGACCGCAAGAATGTCCGCGGAGGTCTCGACCAGCGTCACCATTATCACGATGCACATCGAGACGATCGCAGCGATCTCGAAGGTCGGATAGCCGAAATGGAAGATCGTCGGAAGGGCGAAGAACGGCCCTTCGGCCACCTTCGAGAAATCGGCCATGCCGGTGAAATAGGCGATGACGGTGCCGATGATGAGGGCGAGCAGGATCGAGAGCCTCGAGACTGCGGCGCTGCCGAGTTTGCTCAGCAACAGCACGATGACAAGCGTCGCGGCGGCGAGCTGGATATTGGCCGGACTGCCGAAGTCCGGCGCTTGGGCGTCGCCTCCCATCGCCCATCGCGCCGCAACGGGCATCAGTGTCAATCCGATGGTGGTGATCACGATGCCCGTGACGAGCGGCGGGAAGAAGCGGGTGATCCGCGAAAAAACCGGCGTGATCAGCAGCCCGATCAACGAGGCGGCCATGACAGCGCCGAGCACGGCTTCCAGGCCGCCGTTGCCGGAGATGGCGATCATCGTGGCGACGCCCGAGAAGGAAACGCCCTGGACCAGCGGCAAGCGGCTTCCGAAAAATGGCAGTCCGATGGTCTGCAGTATGGTGGCGAGGCCTCCGGCGAAAAGCGATGCGGTGATCAGCAATCCGACGTCGCTGGAGCTAAGGCCCGCCGCCTGGCCCAGAATCAGCGGTACCGCGACGATGCCGCCATACATTGTCAGCACGTGCTGCAGGCCATAGGCCAGATTGGCGCCGATACCGAGTTTCTCATCCTCCGGGCGCCTTTGCGATAGAAGTTCGTCTGCGCTGTTTGCCAAGGCAATCTCCTCCAATACCTTTGCATGAAATCCCACCTCCTCCGCGACGTGGGGTGGCAAACTATGGCAGCGAGCGGGCGGCATGGCTTTATTGAAAAACGGGAAACAGTTTTCGGTTGTCCGTCGGTAATGCGCGGCGCGGAACATGGGCGTTGCGCCTCGCCGGCTTGTGACAGAGCCTTTCTTTCGTGCGCCGCAGACGCGGCGCTGCTGGATCCCTGTGACAAGTCGCAGGGATGACGGCGAAAGGGGCCAAGCTGATATACTTTTCCTGGATGTGCTCCAAACAAATAAACCGGGGCCGTTTCCAGCCCCGGTGCCGCATCTCCTCGGAAGGGAGGCCGCCCGGCGGATCGGGCGGCCTTTATCGATCAGTTCGTCTGCCAGCTCTTGACCAGATCGTCGTAGTTGACGGTGATCGGCTTTTCCTTCTCGTTCTCGACCTTGAGCTGCGGAGCGAGGTTGCCCTTGGAGACGGCGTCCTTGTTCCAATATTCGAGGTCCTGCTCTTCGGCGAGCTTCGGACCGATGTCGCCCTGGATGCCGGCGCGCTCGAGGCGCTGCAGCACCTTTTCCTGCTCGGCGCAAAGCGAGTCCATGGCTTCCTGCGCGGTCTTGGCGCCGGAAGAGGCGTCGCCGATCGCCTGCCACCAGAGCTGTGCCAGCTTCGGATAGTCAGGAACGTTCGTGCCGGTCGGCGACCACTGCAGGCGGGCCGGCGAACGGTAGAACTCGATCAAGCCGCCGAGCTTCGGGGCGCGGTCGGTGAAGCTCTTATGGTCGAGTGTCGACTGGCGGATGAAGGTGAGGCCGACATGGCTCTTCTTCACGTCGATCGTCTTCGAAGTCACGAACTGCGCATAGAGCCAGGCGGCCTTGGCGCGATCGTCCGGGGTGGATTTCATCAGCGTCCAGGATCCTGCGTCCTGGTAGCCGAGCTTCATTCCATCCTTCCAATAGACGCCGTGCGGGCTCGGAGCGAAACGCCACTTCGGCGTGCCGTCCTCGTTGACGACCGGAAGGCCTTCCTTCACGAAGGCGGCGGTGAAGGCCGTATAGGTGAACATCTGCTGGGCGATCTCGCCCTGCGAGGGAACCGGGCCGGACTCCGAGAAGGTCATGCCCTGGGCAGCAGCCGGCGCATAGGCCTTCATCCAGTCGAGATACTTCTGGATCGCATAAACCGAGGCCGGGCCGTTGGTGTCGCCGCCGCGAGCGACGCAGGAGCCGACGGGCCGGGAGTTTTCATCGACCTTGATGCCCCATTCGTCGACCGGCTTGCCGTTCGGGATGCCCTTGTCGCCATTGCCGGCCATCGAAAGCCAGGCGTCGGTGAAGCGCCAGCCGAGCGACGGGTCCTTCTTGCCGTAGTCCATGTGACCATAGACCTTCTTGCCGTCGATCTCGCGACCGGTAAAGAACTCGGCGATGTCTTCATAGGCCGACCAGTTGACCGGAACGCCGAGATCGTAGCCGTACTTCGCCTTGAAGTCCGCTTTGTTCTTCTCGTCGTTGAACCAGTCGTAACGGAACCAGTAGAGGTTCGCGAACTGCTGGTCGGGAAGCTGATAGAGCTTGCCGTCCGGGGCCGTGGTGAAGGACTTGCCGATGAAGTCGTCGATGTCGAGGTTCGGATTGGTGACGTCCTTGCCTTCGTTTGCCATCCAGTCGGTCAGGCTGCGCGCCTGCTGGTAGCGCCAATGGGTGCCGATCAGGTCACTGTCGTTGATATAGGCGTCGTAGATATTTTCGCCCGACTGCATCTGCGTCTGCAGCTTCTCGACGACATCGCCTTCGCCGATCAGGTCGTGCGTGATCTTGATGCCGGTGATGGCGGTGAAGGCCGGGGCCAGCACCTTCGATTCGTATTCATGGGTGGCGATCGTTTCGGAGACAACCTTGATGTCCATGCCGGCGAAAGGCTTCGCTGCATCGACGAACCATTGCATTTCCGCTTCCTGGGCAGCGCGGTCGAGCGAGGAGAGGTCGCTGATTTCCTTGTCCAGGAATTGTTTTGCCTCCTCCATGCCGGCGAAGGCCGTGCCCGTGAGTGCCAGCAGCATGGCCGCCGTCGTTGTCAAAAGGTGCCGTCGCATCAATTCCTCCCTTGGGTTTTGCGATTGCGTTTCCTTGCAGTCTAAAAGGGCACGCGCCTACGGCGCACCCTTCATTTCGCGCCTCAGACGTAGCGGAAGACGGCGACGGCGTAGATCACCGAGAGGGCGAGCGCCCACCAGAGATTTGCGCCGACCAGCCCCAGCCAAGCGAGGTGAATGAATGCGCTTCCGAGCAGCGAGACGAACAGCCGGTCGCCGCGGGTCGTTTCGAAGCGCAGGATGCCGACGCGCGGGTTGCCGCCGGGCCGGGCATATTCCCAGACAGCCATCAGCGACAGCAGCGCGAAGATCGTCAGAAAGAACATGGCGGTCGGGAAGGACCAGGCCATCCAGCCGCCGGGGATCAGCGGGGCGAACCAGTCGCGTTCGCCGTCCTTGACCGGCAGAGCAGAAATGAGCAGGCCCGCGGCCACGGCATAGACGACGAGCACGGCGGCAAGTGCGACGGGCCAGCGGTTCTTGTGAGCGGCGATGGTTGCCATCAGACCCTCCCCAGGGCGAAGCCCTTGGCGATGTAGTTGCGGACGAAATAGATGACGAGTGCGCCGGGGATGATCGTCAGCACGCCGGCAGCGGCGAGCACGCCCCAGTCGAGACCGGAGGCCGAGACCGTCCGGGTCATCGTCGCGGCGATCGGCTTGGCGGCGGTCGTCGTCAGCGTGCGGGCGATCAGGAGCTCCACCCACGAGAACATGAAGCAGAAGAAGGCGGCGACGCCGATACCGGAGGCGATCAGCGGCACGAAGATCTTCGCGAAGAAGCGCGGGAAGGAGTAGCCGTCGATATAGGCGGTCTCGTCGATTTCCTTGGGCACGCCCGACATGAAGCCTTCGAGAATCCAGACGGCGAGCGGCACGTTGAACAGGCAATGCGCGATCGCGACCGCGATATGCGTGTCGATCAGGCCAAAGGCGGAATAGAGCTGGAAGAACGGCAGTGCGAAAACCGCCGGCGGCGCCATCCGGTTGGTCAAGAGCCAGAAGAACAGGTGCTTGTCGCCGAGGAACCGGTAGCGCGAGAAGGCATAGGCCGCCGGCAGCGCCACGGTCACGGAGATGACGGTGTTCAGCACCACGTAGATGATCGAGTTGATATAGCCGGAATACCAGGAGGGATCGGTGAAGATCACCCGATAGTTCCGGAGCGTCGGGTTCTGCGGCCAAAGCGAGAAGGCGCCGAGGATTTCGGTCGTCTCCTTGAAGCTCATATTGACGAGCCAATAGATCGGCAGGAGCAGGAAGGCGATGTAGAGCGTCGGCACCAGCCAGGAGAGGCGCTGCGAGAGCGGTTGCTTGTTGGTCATCATGGTGTCCTCCCTTCTTCTCAACCCTGCGCGTCGCTCGTGGTCATCACCGTGTAGAAGATCCACGACAAGAGCAGGATGATGAGGAAGTAGATGATCGAGAGGGCTGCGGCGGGGCCGAGGTTGAACTCGCCGATCGCCATCTTGACGAGGTCGACCGACAGGAAGGTCGTCGAGTTGCCCGGGCCGCCGCCGGTGACGACGAAGGGCTCCGTATAGATCATGAAACTGTCCATGAAGCGTAGCAGGAAGGCGATCAGCAGCACGCGCTTCATCTTCGGAAGCTGGATGTAGCGAAAAACCGACCAGCGCGAGGCGCCGTCGATCTTGGCCGCCTGGTAGTAGGCGTCCGGAATCGAGACGAGGCCGGCATAGCAGAGCAGCACGACGAGGCTGGTCCAGTGCCAGACATCCATGATGATCAGCGTCACCCAGGCGTCGAGCGGGTTCTGCACGTAATTGTAGTTGATGCCGAGCGAGGCGACCGCTCGTCCGAGCAGGCCGATGTCGACGCGGCCGAAGACCTGCCAGATGGTGCCGACGACGTTCCACGGGATCAGCAGCGGCAGCGCCATCAACACGAGGCAGATCGGCACGCCGATGCCCTTCTTCGGCATGTTGAGGGCGATCACGATGCCGAGCGGTATCTCGATCGCCAGGATGATCGCCGAGAAGATCAGGTTGCGGGTGAGCGCGTCCCAGAAGCGGTCGGATTCGAGCACGTCCAGGAACCAGTCGGTGCCGGCCCAGAAGAACTCGTTGTTGCCGAAGGTATCCTGCACCGAATAGTTGACGACGGTCATCAGCGGGATCACCGCCGAAAAGGCGACGAGCACCAGCACCGGCAGGACCATGAACCAGGCCTTGTTGTTCCAGGTCTTTTCCATGTCAGGCCTCCCCGCCGACGCGCCACGAATCGGCATAGATGTTGATTGCCTTCGGATCGAAGGTGACGCGCGGCTCGGCGGGGATCTCGCGGTCCTCGTCGACCACGATCGAGATCGGCCGATCGGCGAAGCGGGCGCGTACGATCTTGTGGCGGCCGATATCCTCGACCTTGGTGATCGCGACGGGCATGCCCTCGCGGCCGAGCGAGATGAATTCCGGACGGATGCCGAGTTCGGTCTTCGCGCCAGCCTCGATCTTCGGCCGGAAATTCAGGGCAATGCTTTGGTCACCGATAGCTGCCGTGGCTCCGTCGATCTCGGCCGGCAGGACATTCATGCCCGGAGAACCGATGAAATAGCCGACGAAGGTGTGGCGCGGCCGCTCGAAGAGCTCGGCCGGCGTGCCGATCTGGACGATCTGGCCGTCATACATGACGACGACCTTGTCGGCGAAGGTGAGCGCCTCCGTCTGGTCATGCGTCACATAGACCATGGTGAAGCCGAATTGCTTGTGCAGCCGCTTGATCTGCGAGCGCAGCACCCATTTCATCTCGGGATCGATAACGGTCAGCGGCTCGTCGAAGAGGATGGCGCTGACGTCGGAGCGCACGAGCCCGCGGCCGAGCGAGATCTTCTGCTTCTGGTCGGCCGTCAGCCCGCGCGCGGTTTTCTTCGCCCAACCGCCGAGCCCGGTCATCTCGATGATCTCCTTGACGCGGCGGTCGACCTCCGCTTCCGGCACGTGGCGGTTGCGTAAAGGGAAGGCGAGGTTGTCGTAGACCGTCATCGTGTCGTAGATGACCGGGAACTGGAACACCTGGGCGATGTTGCGCTGCTGCGTCGTCAGATGCGTGACGTCCGTGCCGTCGAAGAGGATGCGGCCCTCAGACGGGTTGATCAGCCCCGAAATGATGTTGAGCAGCGTGGTCTTGCCGCAGCCGGAAGGGCCGAGCAGCGCGTAGGCGCCGCCGTCGTTCCATTCGTGATGGACTTCCTTCAGCGCGTAGTCGGCTTCCGACTTCGGCTTGGCGCCGTAGGCGTGGCGGATATGTTCGAGATTGATGCGTGCCATGGTCTCCTCCCCGACGCTCTTCAGGCCGTCCCGCCGACTGCCCGGCCGTCCGGCCCGAAGGCCATCAGATGACGGGTGTCGACAAAGACCTCGAGGGTCGCGTCCGGTTCGATGTCGTGAATGCCTGGCGCCAGCATCACCCAGCGCGCATCGGCGAAGCCGACGTGGATGAAGCTTTCCGATCCGGTGATCTCGGAAATCGCCGTCTTGACGGTGAGCGGATCGCCGCTTCCGTTGGGGCGGTCGAAGGAAATGTGGTGTGGCTGGAAGGCGACCGTGCAGGGGCCGTCCGCCACCGCCGCCAGATGCGCCGGAACGGGAAGCACCGGCTTACCTTCGAGCGTGAAATGCGACGCCGCTTTCACGAGGCCGATCGTGTTGAGCGGCGGATCGGCAAAGGTGCGGGCGGTGACGATGTCGACCGGACGGCGGTAGACGTCGATGGTGCGGCCGAACTGCGTGATCCGCCCCTCGCTCAAGGTGGCGGTGTTGCCGCCGAGCAGGAGCGCTTCGGAGGGCTCTGTCGTCGCATAGACGAAGATCGCGCCGGAAGCCGCAAAGATCTTCGGCAGCTCCTCGCGCAGTTCCTCGCGCAGCTTGTAGTCGAGATTGGCGAGCGGCTCATCGAGCAGCACCAGGTCGGCATTCTTGACGATGGCGCGCGCCAGCGCCGTGCGCTGCTGCTGGCCGCCGGAAAGATTGAGCGGCGTCCGGTCAAGATAGGGGGTGAGTTTCAGGAGCTCGGCCGCCTTGCGCACTTCCCGGTCGATCGTGGTTCCATCGACGCCCTTGATGCGCATGGGCGAGGCGATGTTTTCGTAGACCGTCATCGCCGGATAGTTGATGAATTGCTGATAGACCATGGCGACCGAGCGCTTTTGCACCGGCACGCCGGTAACGTCGATACCGTCGAAATGGATCGAACCGATGGCCGGTTTGTCGAGACCGGCCATAAGCTGCATCAGCGACGTCTTGCCGGAGAGCGTCGGGCCGAGCAGCACGTTGAGCGACCCCCTTTCCAGCGCAAGGTCGGTCGGGTGGATGTGCGTCTCGCCTCCGACGACCTTGGATATGTTCTTCATTTCAAGCATTGAATTCTCCACCCAGCCACCGGCAGTCTTGATTGCAGGATATCAAGCGGCTGCGCTGGCCGCCTCCCGCATATATTCCTCCAGTTCCGCGGCTTGCGCCCGCGAAACCTTCAGTCCCAGCTTCGTCCGGCGCCAAAGCACGTCCTCCGCGCGCAACGCCCACTCGTTCCCGATGAGCCAGTCCACCTCGGCAGCATAGAGATCCGCCCCGAAGTGCCTTCCAAGATCCGCCTCGCTTGCGGCCTTGCCGAGAAGCCGCGCCGCCTGCGTGCCATAGAGCCGCACCAGCCGGCGCGCGTGGGAAGCGGCCAGAAAGGGATAGCGCGATTTCAGCCTCGCGACCTCGTCGTCGTAGCCGGTGGCGGGGAAATCGCCGCCCGGCAGATGCGATCCGGCCGTCCATTTTTTCCCCCTTGCGCCGATCGCCTCGCCGATCTTGTCGAGAGCGGATTCCGCAAGCCGCCGATAGGTCGTGAGCTTGCCGCCAAAGACATTGAGCAGCGGTGCCTCGCCGTTTTCGACGCGCAGCACATAGTCGCGGGTCGCCTCCTGCGCCTTGCTAGCGCCGTCGTCGAAAAGGGGACGCACCGCCGAATAGGTCCAGACGATATCCTCTTTCGTCACCGGATCGCTGAAATATTCGCTCGCCGACCGGCAGAGATAGTCGATCTCGGCATCGCTGATGCAGACATTCGCCGGGTTGCCGGTGAAGTCGCGGTCGGTGGTCCCGATCAGCGTGAAATCGTCCTGGTAAGGAATGGCGAACATGATCCGCCCGTCGGGATTCTGGAAGAAATAGGCGCGCGGATCGTCGAACTTCTTCTGCACGACGATATGGCTGCCCTGGACGAGGCGGACATTGCGGACGCCGATCTTGCCGAGCGTTTCCGAGAGCACCCGGTCGACCCAGGGGCCGGCGGCGTTGACAAGCATGCGGGCGCGCATCGTCTCGCGTGCGCCGGTCGTCAGGTTTTCGACCTCGATCGCCCAGCGACCGCCCTCGCGACGCGCCGCAACGACGCGGGTGCGGGTCATGATCCGCGCGCCGCGATCGGCGGCGTCGCGGGCGTTCAAGACCACGAGACGCGCATCGTCGACCCAGCCGTCGGAATATTCGAAGGCTTTGGTGAAGAGGCGCTTCAAAGGCGCACCCGCCGGATCGCGGGTCATGTCGAGCGTGCTCGTCGGTGGGAGCAGCTTGCGGCCGCCAATATGATCATAAAGAAAGAGGCCGAGGCGGATCAGCCAGGCCGGGCGCGGGCCGCCCTTGTGGTAAGGCAGCACAAAGCGCATCGGCCAGATCACGTGCGGCGCCATGGCCCAGAGCACCTCGCGCTCCATCAGGGCCTCCCGCACGAGGCGGAATTCATAATGTTCGAGGTAGCGCAGGCCGCCATGGATGAGCTTGGTGGAGCCGGAGGAGGTTCCGGAGGCGAAATCATTCATCTCGGCAAGCGCGACGGAATATCCCCGACCGACCGCATCACGCGCAATGCCGCATCCGTTGATGCCGCCGCCTATGACGAAGACGTCGAAGATTGCCTGCTCTGACACTGTATGCTCCCCTCCACTTTTCGCAATGCACAATTTTCACGCAGTAGCGAAAGTGAAGGCAGTTAAAGCGAAAATATTTCGAATGTCAAACGAATGTTTCCCGAATCTCAGACGATCGGACACCCACGTCCGATTAGACTTCCGTCTCGATCAGTTTGACGCCCTGATCGGCGCAGATTTTCTTCACGTTTTCAATGATGCAGCGGTCGGTGATGAAGGTCTGCACCTGGGAGATATGGCCGATGCGGACCGGCGCGGTGCGTTCGAATTTGGTCGAATCGGAAACGAGAATGACGTGGCGCGCATTGGCGATGATCGCCTGCGCGACTTTCACCTCGCGATAGTCGAAATCGAGTAGCGCGCCGTCATGGTCGATCGCGGAGGCGCCGATGACGGCGAAATCCACCTTGAACTGCTTGATGAAGTCGACCGCCGCCTCGCCGACGATGCCTCCGTCAGAACCGCGCACGACGCCGCCCGCGATCACCACCTCGATCGAGGGGAAAACCCGCAAGCGATTGGCAACGTTGATGTTATTGGTGATGACCATCAGTTCCTTGTGGTCGAGCAGCGCTTCTCCTACCGCCTCGGTGGTGGTGCCGATATTGATGAAGAGCGAGGCGTTGTCGGGGATGAGGCTGGCTGCGGCGCGGCCGATCGCCTGCTTCTCCGCCGCAGCGATCTGGCGGCGGGATTCGTATTTGACGTTCTCCTTGCCGCTCGGGAAAATGGCGCCGCCGTGGACGCGATTGAGCACCCGGCCGTCGCAGAGATCGTTCAGGTCCTTGCGGATCGTTTGAGGCGTGACGGAGAAGCGCTGGGCGAGTTCCTCGACGAGCACGCGGCCCTCGGCTTTCGCCAGTTCCAGGATTTCCGCCTGCCGCTCCGTGAGATACATTCGCCGCTCCCTCGTTTTTCGTTTGCTTTCATAATATGCAAAAACGAAAGGCGCGCAATTTCAGAATCGGCAATTTGACCGGAGTTTCGATTTTCGGCCCGCAAGCGTGAAGCGGCCGTTGCAATCGATCGGCGGATGCGCCAGCGTGGTTATCAATTCGACAGGGCGCGCTTTAGGAGGAAAGCAAGCACATGTTTCATCCGGCCTTGTTCAAGGGCATGAATGTGGTGGTCACCGGCGGCGGCCGGGGCATCGGCCTTGAGGTCGCGCGGCAATTTCTGGACTGCGGCGCCCGCGTGTTGGTGCACATGGGGCGGACGATCGCCGCCGATCGTCCGGAATTTCTCGATCTCGCCGTCGCCGAGGGCAGGGCGTTCCTTGCAGCGGCTGATTTTCTTGCCGCAGGGGGCGTGGAGAGCCTCGCCGATGTGGTGCGGAGCCGCTTCGACAGTCTCGACGTGCTCGTCAACAATGCCGGGACGATGGTCGGCCGCTTCTCCGCGGCAGATATCGGCGACGACGAATATCGAACCGTCGTTGCGCTCAATCAGACGTCGGTCGTCGAGATGACGCGAGCGATGCTGCCGCTCCTCGGCAAAGGTACCCATCCGGCGATCGTCAACACCGTCTCGATCTCGGCGCGCACCGGCGGCAGCGCCGGCTCGTCCATCTATTCCGCCACCAAGGCCTTCGTCGCCACCTATTCGAAGGCGCTGGCGCGCGAGCTGGCGCCGGCAGGCATCCGCGTCAACTGCGTCTCGCCCGGCACGATCGCCACCGACTTCCACGCGCGCTACTCGTCGCCGGAGAAATTGGAGGCGACGCGCAAGACGATCCCGCTCGGCCGGCTCGGCACCGCCGAGGATTGTGCGCCAGCCTATCTCTTCCTCGCTTCGCACGCGCTTTCGGGCTACATCACCGGGCAGGTGCTGGAGGTGAATGGTGGGCAGCTCATCGCTTGAGACCCGGGCATGATTGACAAGCTGGAATTCTTTCTCGCGCTCGCCCGCGAACGGCATTTCGGCCGGGCGGCGGAGGAGTGCGGGGTGACGCAGCCGACGCTTTCGGCCGCGATCCGCCAGCTCGAGGATCAGCTCGGCGTCATGCTCGTCAATCGCGGCTCGCGCTTTCAGGGGCTGACGCCTGAGGGCCAGCGGGTGCTCGAATGGGCGCGGCGGATCGTCGGCGACACGCGCACCATGCGCGAGGAAATGCGGGCGGCGCGAAAAGGTCTTTCGGGTCATATCCGGCTTGCTGCGATCCCGACGACGCTTGCCATGGTGCCGATGATCACTGCGCCGTTCCAGGAGAAGCATCCGGACGTCACCTTCTCGGTGCTTTCGACGACGTCGCTGCAGATCCTGGCGCTGCTCGAAAACCTCGAGATCGACGCCGGTTTGACCTATCTCGAAAACGAACCGCTCGGCCGCGTCACCAGCGTGCCGCTGCAGGTCGAGCAATATCATCTGGTTACCGCCGCCGGCACCCCCCTATCGGATCGCGAATGCGTGACCTGGAAGGAGGTGAGCGACATTCGGCTTTGTCTATTGACTGCGGATATGCAGAACCGGCGGATCATCAATCAGCACTTTGCCGAGGCCGGCGCGGTCGCGAGTCCAACACTCGAATCGAACTCGATGATCGTGCTCTTCTCTCATGTCCGCACCGGCCGCTGGGCGAGCATTATGCCCTATAACGTCGCGAAATCCTTCGGTTTTCCTGAGGATATCCGGTTGATTCCGATCGTCGAACCGGACGTGCGCCACACGGTTGGCCTGGTGACGACCTATCGTGAGCCGTTTACGCCGCTGGTCTCGGCTTTGCTGCACGAAGCACGCATTCTAGGTGAGCGCAACAGCATTCAATAGATTTTTTCTATCGATCGACGGAACAGCATTATTGACCCTTCGGAACATAAGCGCGAAGCTTGTCTTATAGGCAAAGGTCGAAGAGGCTCCGATCTTTGCCAAGTGATTGAATCGGCGCGGCGACTGTCGAAAGATCTGACAGCACCGCGCCGCGAGCCGGGAGGGCTCCCTCAGTGAATATCCATCTGCCGCGTGCAGACGTGACCGAACGGACGCTGGCGATCGTCGGCGAACTTAAAAGCCTGGAAGGCCCGCTGCTTCCGATCCTGCACGAGATCCAGGACGAGTTCGGCTACGTGCCAGAAGAGAGCCTGCCGGTAATTGCCCGCGAGCTCAATCTGTCGCGCGCCGAAGTCTATGGCGTCGTCACCTTCTATCATGATTTTCGCGAGCACCCGGCGGGGCGGCATGTGCTGAAGCTCTGTCGTGCCGAGGCCTGTCAGTCGATGGGCGGCGACCGGCTTGCCGAACGCGCCAAGGCCCTGCTCGGTATCGATTTCCACGAGACGACGCCGGACGGCGCCGTGACGCTCGAACCCGTTTACTGTCTCGGGCTCTGTTCCTGCTCGCCGTCGGCGATGCTCGACGGCGAGGTGCATGCTCGGCTCGATGAGGTGGAACTCGAAGCGCTGGTCACGGAGGCACGCCGATGACCGTGAAGATCTATGTTCCGCGCGATGCCGCAGCGATTGCCCTTGGCGCCGAAAAGGTGGCGAAGGCTATGGCCGACGAGATCGCTACGCGCGGCCTCGACGCCACGATCGTCCGCAACGGTTCGCGCGGCATGCACTGGCTGGAGCCGCTGGTTGAGGTCGAAACCGCCAAAGGGCGCATCGCTTATGGTCCGGTGAAGGCGCGCGACGTCGCCTCGCTGCTCGAAGCCGGCTTCC
Organism: Ensifer sp. WSM1721; assembly: GCF_000513895.2. Taxonomy (GTDB): domain Bacteria; phylum Pseudomonadota; class Alphaproteobacteria; order Rhizobiales; family Rhizobiaceae; genus Sinorhizobium. Next base: position 3,006,112 of record NZ_CP165782.1, on the reverse strand, counting down.
TCACGGGTGGCGCGCATCCGCTCTGTCTTGGGAAAACGGAGGAGGTTCCATTCCTCAAACGGCAGACGCGGCTGACCTTCGCCCGCTGTGGCGTCATCGATCCTCTCTCGCTCGAAGACTATCGCGCCCACGGCGGCTTGCACGGTCTCGAGAAGGCGATCGCCATGCAGCCCGCGACGATCGTTGCCGAGGTCACCGAGAGCGGCCTTCGCGGCCGCGGAGGCGCGGGCTTCCCGACGGGCATCAAATGGAAGACCGTTCTCGAAGCGAGAGGCAGGCAGAAATACATCGTCTGCAATGCCGACGAGGGCGACAGTGGCACCTTTGCCGACCGTATGATCATGGAAGGCGATCCTTTCGTCCTGATAGAGGGCATGGCGATCGCCGGCATCGCGACCGGTGCCACCAAGGGCTACGTCTACACCCGCTCCGAATATCCGCATGCGGTCGCGGCGATGAGCGCGGCGATCGAGATCGCCCGCGCCGCTGGCGTGCTGGGCGCTTCGGTACTCGGCTCCACCCACGCCTTCGACATGGAAGTCCGGACCGGCGCCGGCGCCTATGTCTGCGGCGAGGAGACCTCGCTCTTGAACAGCCTCGAAGGCAAGCGCGGGCTCGTGCGTGCCAAACCGCCGCTGCCGGCACATAAGGGCCTGTTCGACTGCCCGACCGTCATCAACAATGTCATCTCCCTCGCCTCGGTGCCGGTGATCCTCGACAAGGGCGCGGCCTACTACCGCGACTTCGGCATGGGCCGGTCGCGCGGTACGATCCCGATCCAGATCGCCGGCAACGTCAAGCACGGCGGCCTTTTCGAGATCGGCTTCGGGCTGACGCTCGGCGAGATCGTCGACGAGATCGCAGGCGGCACGGCGAGCGGAAGGCCGGTCAAGGCAGTGCAGGTGGGCGGACCGCTCGGCGCCTATTTCCCGCGGGCACTGTTCGACACGGCCTTCGACTACGAGGCCTTCGCGGCGAAGGACGGCCTTATCGGCCACGCCGGCATCGTCGTCTTCGACGATACCGTCGACATGCTGAAGCAGGCCCGCTTTGCCATGGAGTTCTGTGCGGTCGAAAGCTGCGGCAAGTGCACCCCCTGTCGCATCGGCTCGATTCGCGGCGTCGAGGTGGCCGACAAGATCGCGGCCGACATCGAGCCGGAGAAGAACCGCGAGCTGCTCGCCGACCTCTGCAACACGATGAAGTTCGGCTCGCTCTGCGCGCTCGGCGGTTTCACGCCCTATCCGGTGATGAGCGCAATGACGCATTTCCCGGAGGATTTTTCGCCGGCGCCGGTGGTGGAGGCTGCGGAATGACGAACGCAATTTCTCAGGAGGCCCGTTAATGTCTCTCATTCATGAAATCGACTACGGCACTCCTGCTTCGAAGTCCGAAAAGCTGGTGACGCTGACGATCGACGGGCGTGAGATCACCGTGCCGGAGGGCACGTCGATCATGCGGGCGGCGATGGAAGCAGGCATTGAGGTGCCGAAGCTCTGTGCGTCCGACATGATGGAGGCCTTCGGCTCCTGCCGCCTCTGTCTCGTTGAGATCGACGGCCGCGCCGGAATGCCGGCCTCCTGCACGACACCGGTCGCGCCGGGCATCGCCGTCTCCACGCAGACGCAGCGGCTGAAAGATGTCCGCCGCGGCGTCATGGAGCTCTATATCTCCGACCATCCTCTCGACTGCCTGACCTGCGCGGCCAATGGCGATTGCGAGCTGCAGGACATGGCCGGTGCCGTCGGCCTGCGCGACGTTCGCTACGGCTATGACGGTGCCAACCACGTGAAAGCGCGCAACAATGGCGAGATCAATCGCCAATGGGCGCCGAAGGACGAGTCCAATCCCTATTTCACCTTCGATCCGGCGAAATGCATCGTCTGCTCGCGCTGCGTGCGCGCCTGCGAGGAGGTGCAGGGCACCTTCGCGCTGACGATCAGCGGCCGCGGCTTCGATTCGCGCGTCTCCGCCGGCATGAACGAGGACTTCGTCTCCTCCGAATGCGTCTCATGCGGGGCCTGCGTACAGGCCTGCCCGACGGCGACGCTGACGGAAAAATCGGTGATCGAAATCGGCCAGCCGGAACACTCGGTCGTCACCACCTGCGCCTATTGCGGCGTCGGCTGCTCCTTTAAGGCCGAGATGCGCGGCGAAGAACTGGTGCGCATGGTGCCGTGGAAGGACGGCCAGGCGAACCGCGGCCATTCCTGCGTCAAGGGCCGTTTCGCCTATGGCTATTCGAACCACAAGGATCGCATTCTCAATCCGATGATCCGCGAAAAGATTACCGATCCCTGGCGCGAAGTCACCTGGGAAGAGGCCTTCGCGCATGTGGCCTCCGAGTTCCGCCGCATCCAATATCAATACGGCCGCGATTCCGTCGGCGGCATTACCTCGTCGCGCTGCACCAATGAGGAGACCTATCTGGTTCAGAAGCTGGTGCGCGCCGGCTTCGGCAACAACAATGTCGATACCTGCGCCCGCGTCTGCCATTCGCCGACCGGTTACGGCCTCAACCAGACCTTCGGCACCTCGGCCGGCACGCAGAATTTCGACAGTGTCGAGCATACGGATGTCGCGATCATCATCGGCGCCAATCCGACCGACGGCCATCCGGTCTTCGCCTCGCGGCTGAAGAAGCGGCTGCGCGAGGGCGCGAAACTCATCGTCATCGACCCGCGGCGGATCGACCTTGTCCGCTCGGCCCATGTCGAGGCCTCTTACCATCTGCCGCTGAAGCCCGGCACCAACGTCGCGATCCTGACGGCGATGGCGCATGTCATCGTCACCGAAGGCCTCGCCAACGAAGCCTTCATCCGCGAGCGCTGCGACTGGTCGGAATACGAGGACTGGGCCGCCTTCGTTGCCGAGCCCTATCACAGCCCGGAAGCGACCGAGGTCTATACCGGCGTCCCGGCCGAACTGGTGCGCGGGGCTGCTCGGCTTTACGCCACCGACGGCAATGGCGCGATCTATTACGGCCTCGGCGTCACCGAGCACAGCCAGGGCTCGACCACCGTGATGGCCATCGCCAACCTCGCCATGGTCACCGGGAACATCGGCCGGCCTGGCGTCGGGGTCAATCCGCTGCGCGGTCAGAACAACGTGCAGGGCTCTTGCGACATGGGCTCCTTCCCGCACGAGCTGCCGGGCTACCGGCACATCTCCGACGACGCGACGCGCGAGACCTTCGAGAAGCTCTGGGGCGTCGCGCTCAACAACGAACCGGGCCTGCGCATCCCGAACATGCTCGATGCCGCCGTCGACGGCACCTTCAAGGGCCTCTACATTCAGGGCGAGGACATCCTGCAATCGGATCCGGACACGAAGCACGTGGCCGCGGGCCTTGCGGCGATGGAATGCGTCGTGGTGCACGACCTCTTCCTCAACGAGACGGCCAATTACGCCCATGTCTTCCTGCCGGGTTCGACCTTCCTCGAAAAGGACGGCACCTTCACCAATGCGGAGCGGCGCATCAACCGCGTGCGCAAAGTGATGCGGCCGAAGAACGGCTATGGCGACTGGGAGGTGACGCAGAAGCTCGCTCAGGCCATGGGGCTCGACTGGAACTATCGCCATCCGTCCGAGATCATGGAGGAGATCGCGGCGACGACACCGACCTTTGCCATGGTCTCCTACGACTATCTGGACCAGATGGGCTCGGTGCAGTGGCCCTGCAACGAGAAGGCGCCGCTCGGTTCACCGATCATGCATGTCGACGGCTTCGTACGCGGCAAGGGCAAGTTCATCCGCACCGAGTATGTGGCGACCGACGAGAAGTCAGGACCGCGCTTCCCGCTGCTGTTGACGACCGGCCGCATTCTCAGCCAGTACAATGTCGGCGCCCAGACGCGGCGCACGGAGAACGTCGTCTGGCATGCGGAGGACCGGCTGGAAATCCATCCGCACGATGCCGAGCAGCGCGGTATCCGGGACGGCGACTGGGTCAGGCTCGCCAGCCGCTCGGGCGAGACGACGCTCAGAGCGCTGATCACCGATCGCGTCGCGCCGGGCGTCGTCTACACCACCTTCCATCACCCCTCGACGCAGGCGAATGTCATTACCACTGACTTCTCCGACTGGGCGACGAACTGCCCGGAATACAAGGTGACGGCGGTGCAGGTGTCGCCTTCGAACGGCCCGTCCGACTGGCAGCGTGATTATGACGAGCAGGCGCGGCAGTCGCGGCGCATCGCCGGCAAGCTGGAGGCGGCGGAATAGGAGGCGGGATGGCGGGCAAGCGAGTTTCCTCCTCTCCGGTCGTCGTCAAAGTCCGGGCGGCCGACATGAGCCGTTTCCGGACGACGGTGAACGTTCCCGAAGCGGCGCGCCGGGCGGGCGCGATGGTCACGCAATCGCGCGTCGTGCCGGAGGAAATGCCGATTGCGCTCACCTATGGCGGCTCCACCCATGCGGTGATGATGGCGACTCCTGCCGATCTCGAGGATTTCGCCGTAGGCTTCAGCCTGACCGAGGGCATCATCAGCGGCCCTGAACAGATCGAGGCGGTCGATGTCGTTGCCGAGGAGAAGGGCATCGACCTGCAGATCACGCTCGTCAACGAGCAGAACGAGGCGTTGCGGCTGCGTCGGCGTCATATGGCGGGACCGGTCGGCTGCGGGCTTTGCGGCATCGAATCGATCGAGCAGGCAGTTCGCCAGACGCCGGACGTCTCCGGCTCGCCGCTCCGGCTTTCCGAGCAGGATGTGGTGGACGCCGTCGGGCTTCTCGACGGTCAGCAGCCGCTGCACATGGAAACGCGCGCGGTGCACGGCGCGGCCTTCTATGTGCCAGATTGCGGTCTAATCGCGGTTCGCGAGGATGTCGGGCGCCACAATGCGCTCGACAAGCTGACGGGCGCCGCCGCGCGCGCCGGTTTCAAGGCCACGCAAGGCGCGGTCGTCGTCACGTCGCGGGTGTCCGTCGAGATGGTGCAGAAGACGGCAATCGCCGGCAGCCCGGTAATCATTGCAATTTCTGCGCCGACGGCGCTCGCCATCCGAACGGCGGAAGAGGCGGGCATGACCCTCGTCGCGCTGGTGCGCGGAGACGAGTTCGAAATCTTCACCCATGCGGAGCGCATAGGTCGGGACGAGGAAGAACGGATGCCGTTTTCCGCCCGAGTCCCGCTCTGATCGATTTTAAGAGTAGCGGAGCAGTCGCCGAATGTCTGATACTACCAACGCCAAGCTTATCTACATGGCGAACCAGATCGCAACCTTCTTCCAGAGCCAGCCGGCGAACGAGGCGGCGCAGGGCGTGGCGACGCATATCAACAAATATTGGGAGCGGCGCATGCGCCGTAAGCTGTTCGAGCATATCGAGGCCGGCGGGGAGGGGCTGAACCCGCTTGTGCTCGAGGCGGCGGCCAAGATACGGCGGCCGGAGGCGGTGTAGCCTCTCGCTTTACCCGCGGTTTGGTAAGTCGACGCGTCGAACGAAAGGGCCGCCTCACAAGGGGTGAGACGGCCGCAATTTCAAAAAATGATCGAACTCAAGCGGCAAGCTCTTCCGTCTCGCGTTCCTTGAACATGCGGGCGAGGTTGAGGAAGCAGATCATGCCCGATTCGTTGGCGATGATGCCTTCCGCGAAGCTTTTGTCGAAGGAGGCGGTTACTTCCGGCACCGGCTGCACCTGACTGCCTTGCACCGTCAGTATGTCGGAGACGCGGTCGACGACGAGCCCGATAACCATGTTGTGGACTTCGGCAACGACGATCGCGCTGCGCTCGTTGGCGACGGTCGATTTCATTCCGAGCTTGTGGGCAAGGTCGATGATCGGGATGACCGTGCCGCGCAGGTTCATGACGCCGATGACCTCCGGCGGCGCGTGCGGGATCGGCGTTGACGGAGCCCAGCCGCGGATCTCGCGGATTGTCGTCGTCTTGACGCAAAATTCCTGGTCGTGGAGGCGGAACGCTATGATCTCGAGCGTCTCGCCGTCAAATGCGGCCGTCCTCGGCGTGCCTGTCATCGAAGGTCCTTCCAGCTTTCCGGTCGGGAGTGGTGATCCGCCGACGACATCCGGCGAAGCGCAAGCCGCATCATGCGCGGAAAATCCCGCTTTGCGCTTTGGAAGGCCAGTCTAGTCCGGATTCGTTAAGAGTTGCTTTTGCGGCGTTTCGTCCGCTGCTGGGGATTGAGCAGGGGCGCGGGAAAGCGGCCAAGCGGAAGCGAGCACCGTGGTCATCCACTGCCTCCGCTTGGCGTATCTTCAACCGCGTCCACCGGGTTGCGCCGCGACCGTCGCCCATTCTCAGGCGCTGCGGGTCGGGCGGTCAAGGATGCGGCGACCGAAGAGGCTCGCCGTCAACTCCACCAGGATGCGTGCGCTCTTGCCGCGATCGTCGAGGAACGGATTGAGCTCGACGACATCGAGCGAGGAGACGAGGTCGCTGTCGCAGAGCATTTCCATGATGAGGTGCGCCTCGCGGAAAGTCGCGCCGCCCGGCACGGTGGTGCCGACGCCCGGAGCGATCTCCGGATCGATGAAATCGACGTCGAGGCTGACATGCAAAAGGCCGTTTGAGACGCGGACTTCGTCCAGGATCTGCCGCATGATCTGGGCCATGCCCATCTCATCGATCGCCCGCATGTCATAGACGTTGACGCCATGCTCGGCGATTTCCTCGCGTTCGCGCTCGTCGACCGAACGAATGCCGACCTGATAGACCCTCTTCGGGTGGACCAGCGGGCGATCCTTCGGGAGGACGGGGGCGAATTCCGCTTCACCACAGAAGAAGGCGACCGGCATGCCGTGCATGTTGCCGGAAGGCGAGGTCGACGGCGAATTGAAGTCCGCATGCGCGTCGAGCCAGAGGACGAAGAGCGGCCGGCCGACCTCCTGGGCATGACGCGCCATGCCGGAGACGCTGCCCATCGAAAGAGCATGGTCGCCGCCAAGGATGAGGGGGAAGTGCCCCTTTCGTGCAGCGTCATGCACGGAATCGTTGAGCGCGCGGGCAAAGGCGGCGACGGTCTGCAGATTGTTGGCGCCCGGGTGATTGGCGAGGTCGCGGGCGGGCAGCGGGCGGATGTCACCATCGTCGTGAACCGTGTGGCCGAGCTCGGCGAGCACGGTGTCGATGCCAGCGATCCTGAGCGCCGCCGGCCCCATCGCGGCGCCGCGGCGGCCGGAGCCCTCTTCGATGGGTGCACCGATCAACGTGATGGTCTTCATGTCCGCCTCTTCCTCTGTTCGATTGCGTGAAGTCGAGCGAATTATCGGCAAAAAGCGTGACGGCAAAAAGATGGAAAACTGTCGATTGGAAGGCTATGATTTGCACATTGGCCATTCGCATTTGACAAAGTGATAAGCATGGACGACCTCGATCAGGCGCTCATCAGCGCACTCCGGCAAAATGCGCGCATGCCCGTGTCGACGCTTTCGGCGATGACCGGCGTTTCGCGCGCGACGGTTGCCGCGCGTATCGACCGGCTGGTGGCGAACGGCACGATCGCGGCTTTCACGATCCGCACCGGGGCGGAAATCCCCGCCTCCGGCGTCCGCGCCGTCGTCATGATCGAGGTGCACGGCAAGATGGCCGATCGCGTCGCCGAGCAATTGCGCGGCCTGCCGCAGGTGCGGGCGCTGCATAGCACCAATGGCCGATGGGACTTCATCGCCGAGCTCGAGGACCGCGATCTCGCGAGCTTCGACGAGACGTTGCGACGGATCCGCCTGATCGACGGCATCACCGTCACCGAGACGAACATCCTGTTGAAGACCAGCAAGATGGCCGGCGCGCCGTAACAACTTTTCCGAGTTTCGCGATTGGTTTGTTCTTGATTTGTTCCAGGCATCCTGTAAGATACTCCACCTCAGCGAAAAAACAGAGGCGTGAGGAAGGGCGCGGTCCGCTCGCACCCGTTCTCATTTGTTTGAACGATCACGGTCTTGATCCAGGGTTCCCACGGACCCGAAATCATCGCGATCCAGGGAGTTTGCCATGGCCATTTATTCCGGCGGTCCGACAGTGCGGCAGATCTGCATAAAGCTGTTCGTCAGGCATGGGGACGAGGAGCGGGCAATCGCCTTTTATCACGACGTCTTCGGCGCCGAGCTTCTCCAGCGTCATGAGTGGCGCGGTATCCTGACGAGCGCCGATCTCTCGATCGGCGACTCCGTCTTCCGCGTGGCCGGCGCCAACCCCCGCCGGGATGCCGAACCCGGGCTCGGCGGCCCACGGTCGCCACACGCGCTCGGCACGACTGCGGCGATCCTCGAGCTTCACGTCAATGACGTGGATCGCGTCATCGAACGGGCGATGGGCGCCGGCGCAAGCCTGCGCAATGCCGCCGAAACGCTGCCGACCGGGGATCGCGTCGGCGCGCTCATCGATCCTTTCGGCCACATCTGGGCGCTGTTCACGGCGCTCGACGAGAGCGAGGTGCTGGACGCGTTCGGCATCGACCGGAATGCCGCGTGACCGGCAGCCCTCGTGCTGAATCAAGCTCCCTCCCCTTGTCGGCCCTCGTGGGGCCCTCGCGGGGAGGGGTCTTCCTCCCGAATTACTCGTGCTTCTTCGCCCCTTCAGAAAAACTCATCCAGGAGGCAATAGTAGAAGAGTTTCTCCGGATCGGCGCTGTGAACACCATATTGGGCGAGGAAGGGCGATACCCATTCCTCCCCCAAGTTGTAGGCGATGCTACGGCAGGCCAAGGCAATGTCCTGGTGAAGATCGGCGACGCCCAGGCGGCCGCAATCGATAAAGCCGGCGAAGCGGCCGCCTGCCGCGATGATGTTGGGCAGGCAGGCGTCGCCGTGAGTCACGACCAGTCGCTCGTCTTTCGGCCTTCGCGATAGAAGCTCGTCGAAGAGCTCGCTCGCTGCCCTGCCTTTCCGCTCGTCGTCGAAATCGCTTTCGTCGACGAGACCGGCCTCCATCCGCGCCCTCGCGGCAGCGATGCTCGTCTTCAGTCGACGGTCGAAAGGGCAGGCTGCCGGGTCGAGCTGATGCAGCCGGCGGAGGCCATCGGCGAGGATCGCGATGCGCTTGGCAGGCGGCAGCGGAGAAGACCCAAGGTCGATACCCTCGACTGCTTGCAGCAAGAGCCAGCTCTGTCCTTGGTGATCCGCGTTGCAGAGAACCGTCGGACAAGGGATGCCCTGTCGGGCAAGCCATTGCAGGCGCGCCGCTTCGTCGTTCAGTTCCGAAAACCGTCCCGCCTTTTCATGTTTCAGGATCAGGCGAGGCCGATTGTCAGACTCGAGCAGCAGCACGGTCGAGGCCGAGCGGCCAAGCGTATCCCTTTCGAAGCTGTAGCCTGACAACTGGAGACGGAAACCAGATGGCAGATCGGCGCCTTGCACGTGCATCGCTTGCCTTACGGGTGGACCTTGTTCGGTGATTTGTAGGGAATGCCGAGGCGGGCGCGATTACTCCAAGGCGGATCGCCCTCGTCACAGCCTGCTCACCGCAAGCGGGAGAGGGAATATCGGCGAGGAATCTAATATTCCCTCTCGAAGAAGATGCCGCCGGCGGCCGAGCCGTCGCCGGCCGCTTCGCCCTTCAGCTTCACGCCCCGACCGACATCGAGATTGATGATTGCCTTGCTGGAGGCGGAATCCGAGCCCTGCTGCAATTCGAGATAGGTCCGGTCGTTGAGGTATTTGCCGGCACGCAGTTGCGCGCCGCCGCTTTCGTCAGTCGTGATGTCCAGGTCGTCGACGCCGAGTTTGTTGCGCAGGCCATCGAGCAGCGAGGTGGAGCCGCCGCCGGCGAGCTGGCCGACTGCGGAGGCGAGCTGGGCGATCTGGAAGGCTGACAGGTTGTTGAGAGACCGGTTGAAGATGAGCCGCGCCAGGATCTCGTCCTGCGGCAACGCCGGAGACGAGGAGAAGGTCACCGTCGGATTGTTGGCAGGGCCGGCGACGTTGACGGTGATCGTCGTCGAACCGGCGCTCGAGGTCGCGTCGAGGTCGAGCGTCGGGATGAGGTCGCCACCGAAGCCGATATGACCTTCCGTGAAAGTCAGCCGCTTGCCGAGGATTTCGAGGCGTCCGCGTCGCATGTCGAAGTCGCCGGAAACGACCGGTTGAGCGGCCGTGCCACGAATCGTCAGGTCGCCGCCAAGCTCGGCATCGATGCCGCGGCCGCGCACGAAAAACTGTCCCGGCGAACGGACCGCGAGATCGAAGGCGATGACGCCGCGGGCCTCCACCCCTGCACCGGCCGAGGTGTCCCTTCTGAGATCTCTCGCCATCCGCCGCACCTGGGGCGGGGCGTTCCTATGCTCGATGTCGATGGCCGAGAGCGAGGCCGGCAATCTTTCCGGAATGGTGATCGCCGCCCGGCGGATCGTCACCCGGCCGCCCAGCACGGGCGTGGCGACGAGCTGACCTTTGAGCGTCAGGTCGCCGGCCAGATTTGCCGTAAACAGTGTGCCGTCGACATAGGTGGCATTGTTGAGGCGGATCCTGAGATCGGCCGGGAAGCCGGAGCCGGCGGCGATGGCGATCGTCCCGCTCGCCTCGATCGATCCGCCGGTCGCGAGATTGGCCGAGAGCCTCGAAATCCTCGCCTGTCTTCCGTCGAGCGCGATATTGGCTGCAAGATTGTTCAGGGCGAGATTGCGCCGTACATCGACGAGCCGGCCGCCGCTGGTCGACACGGTACCGGCAATCTGCGGCGCCCTGGCCGAACCGGTAAGGGAGAGATCGACCCTGGCCGACCCGGTGAGCGTGAAGCCTTGTTCCGCCAGGGTATTGGCGAGAAGGCCGAAGGGCACGTCACCGGCGAATTTCATCGACATCGGCATATTGCCGCCGATGTCGACATGGCCGCCGCCCCGGAAGGAGAGATCGCCCGGGCCCGATACCGTGACGTCGACGGTGACCCGGTTGTTGGCGTATCGGCCCTTCGCCGAGACCTCGAGCGCCGAAACGCCGGCACCGCGCGCCGCCGCCACCGACGCGGCGTTCCATCTAAGATCGTAGTCGACGACCGGGGCAGCCGCGGTTCCACCCACTTGGACAGTACCGTTGATCGCGCCTTCGGCGCCGAGCGCCGGCGCGAAGGTGTTGATCAATGCGGCGGGCAGCGCGTTGAGCTTCGCCGAAATATCGAGCGAGTTGCCCGCGGTTCCGGTGACCGCGATTGCGCCTTTCGACGCTTGAATGGTCAGGTCGCCGAGACGCACGGCGCCGTTTTCGATGGCGACGACCGTCGGCTTGGCGAGCTTCAACGGGAGCTTCCTCGGCGCCGCCGTGAAGGAGGCGAGGCGGATTTCCGTGCGACCGCCTTGGCTCACCATGTCGCCCTTCGCCGCCAACGGGGCGCCGTCATAGCGGCCATCGACCGCGAAGCCGGTTCGGCCGCCTTGCTGCTCGAAGGTGAGATTGACGTTGGAGACACGATTTTGCCCCTGGGCGACGCTCTCCGCCTTGACGCTGCCTCGGACTGCCAGAGCGGCGATGTCGGCGATGCTGATGTCGGCGACCGGGCTGGCGATCGTCAGCGCGTCGCGTTTGATGCCGCTGCCGCTCGCCTTCAGCGTAACCGACGTGATGCCGTTTGCAGTGCGGACCGTCGCCGAGCCGGAAAGGTCGCCGGAGGCCCTCTGCCCGGCCAATGCGGCGACCAGTCCGAGATCGGGCAGGTTGAAATCGATGGTGCCGTTCGGCTTGAGGTCCGCCGCCAGGTCGAGCGCGCCGGTCAGCCGGTTGTCGCCGATCCTCGCCTCGAGGGTGGGAATCGACGTGCGGCCGTCCTTGGAAACCACCTCCGCCCTGACGTCGATCGGCTGACCGTCGAGGCCGCCGCTCGCGGTGAGCTTCGCCTGCGGGCTGCCCGGCGTGACCGTTGCATCGGCCGTGATCGTCAGGTCCGTCAGCGAACGGCCGGCAAGCATTGCGCCGCTGGAGGTCAACTCTCCCTTGACGGCGAGAGCGTCCGGCGGGCCGGAGATGTCGGCGCTGAAGGCAGCCTTTCCTTCCGCGTCGGCAAGCAGCTTGCCGAGAGCGGGCAGCGTGCCCTCGACATTGGCCGTCACCCGGCCTTCGGCGATGCTCGCCGAACCGCTGGCATTGACGGTCCCGGACTGGACCTCGAGAGTGCTCAGTCTGACACTGCCGTCGCCGCCGGTCTCGATCTCGCCCGAGACGGTAACCGGGGTGTCGAACCGTGCTGCCAGGCCGGCCGGCAGCACGCGCGGTTCGGCCTGCAGCTCGAAGCTCGCCGTCGCGGTCTTCTCGGCACGGGCGAGGCTGCCGGTGAGATTGCCGCGGAAGCCGGGGCTCTCGATCGCCGTCGGGTCGAACCGGATCGCCGTTTCCGTGACGGTGACCGTGCCCTTCGCGGTCAGGTCCTGCTTGGCAATGCCGGCGGATCGCAGCGAGGACACGGATGCGCCGCTCCAGGCAAGATCGTATGCGACCACCGGCGCCGACGCTTCTCCGTCGATAGCGACGATGCCGGCAACGGTGCCTTCGGCGCCAAGGGTGGGCGCCAGTGTATTGAGCAGCGCGGCCGGCAGACCGTTTATGCTCGCCGAAAGGTCAAGTCGGTCGCCGGCGGTGCCGGAGACGGCGACGGTGCCGGTCGAGGTTCGAACGGTCAGGCCCTCGAGACGAGCAACGCCGTTCTCGATCGCGATCACCGTCGGCCCGGCGAGCTCGAGCGGCAGGCGCCTGGGTGCCGCCGAGAAGGAGGCGAGGCGAATCTCGGTGCGGCCGGCATTGCTCGTCAGTTCGCCAGTCGCCGTCAGTGGCGCGCCGTCATAGAGGCTTTTCGCGGAGAAGTGGGTCTCGCCCGCCTGCTGGTCGAAAGCGACGTTGACATCCGATACGCGGTTTTCCCCTTGTGCGACGCTCTCCGCCCTGATCGCCCCGTTGATTGCGAGTTTGGCGACGTCCGCGATCGCGAGGTCGACCTCGGGTTTCGCGATTGCCAGCTCGCCACGGTGAATACTGCTGCCATTGGCTTTGATTACAGCCGACGTAACGCCGTTCACCGTCTGCAGCGTCGCCGAACCGGCAAGATCGCCGGAGGCCTGCTGACCGGCCATGGCAGCGATGAGGCCGAGGTCGGGCAGGGTGAAATCGATCTGTCCGTTAGGCTTGAAGTCCGTCGTCAGATCGAGCGTGCCCGTCAGGCGATTGTTGCCGATTTTCGCTTCGAGCGCCGGAATGGACATGCGCCCATCTTCCGAGACCACGTCGGCGCGAACGTCGATCGCCTGCCCGTCGAGGGTGCCCGTGGCGGTGAGCCTTGCCTGCGGGTTGCCTGGTCTGACGGTCGCATCGGCGGTGACCGTCAGGTCCGTCAGTGAACGGCCGGCAAGGATGGCGCCGCCGGAGGTCAATTCCCCGTTGACGACGAGCGCGTCCAGAGGTCCGGAGATGCCGGCTTGGAAGTCAACCTGGCCTTCCGCTTCGGCAAGCAGCTTGCCAAGATCCGGCATCGTGCCATTGAGGTCGGCCGTCAGTTGCCCCTCGGCAAGTGTAGCCGAGCCCGTGGCGTCGAGGGTGCCCGATTTGATCTCGAGAGCGCTCAACTTCACGCTGCCATTGCCGCCGGTCTCGAGCTTGCCCGAGACCGCGACGGGCGTGTCGATTCTTGTTGCAAGCCCTCTTGGCAATAGCCCGGGCTCGGCCTCGAATCTGAAACTCGCGGCGGCCGTCCTCTCAGCACGGGAGAGGCTGCCGGAGATGCTGCCGCGGAAGCCGGCGCTCGAGATCGCCGTCGGATCGAAGCGGATCTCCGTCTCTGTGACGGCGACCGTGCCCCGCGCGGTCAGATCCTGCGCGGCAATGCCGGCAGATCGCAGCGACGACACGGATGCGCCGCGCCAAGCGAGACCGTATTCGACCAGCGGCGCCTTGGCTTCTCCGTCGATGTCGATCGTACCATCAACGATGCCTTCCGCGCCGAGGGCCGGCGCGAAATTGTTGAGCAGCACGGCCGGGAGGTCGTTCAGGCTCGCCGCGAGGTCAAGTGTATCGCCGGCCGTACCGGAGACGGCAACGGTGCCCGTCGAGGCTCGTATGGTGAGGCCATCGAGACGAGCGACACCGTTTTCGACTGCGATAACCGCAGGCTCGGCCAGCTCGAGCGGCAGGCGTCTGGGCGCCGCGGAGGCGGAGGCAAGACGGAGTTCGGTGCGCCCGGCGTTGCTCGTCAGCTCGCCTGTTGCCGCGAGCGGCGCGCCATCATAGAGGCCATCGGCAGAAAAGTTCGTCCTTCCCGCCTGCTGGTCGAAAGCGAGTTTGACATCCGATATGCGGTTATCCCCTTGCGATAGGCTCTCGGCCCTGATCGCCCCTCGAACGGCCGGGTGGACGACATCGGCTATGTCGATGTCGATCTCCGGTCTGGCAGCCGCCAGTGCCCCGCGCTGAATGCCGCTGCCATTGGCCTTGATCGCAACCGACGTGATGCCGTTCGCGGTCTGCACCGTCGCAGTCCCGGCAAGATCACCCGATGCCTGCTCACCGACCATCGCGGCGAGAAGCCCGAGATCGGGCAGGCTGAAATCGATTCGGCCGTTCGGCTTGAAGTCGGCCGACAGCTCGATCGCGCCGGTAAGGGTATTGCCGCCGATTTTTGCTTCGAGTGAGGGAACGGAGGTGCGGCCATCCTTCGAGACGACGTCGGCGCGCATGTCGATCGCCTGCCCGTTGAGCGTGCCGGCGGCGGTGAGCTTCGCTTCGGGGCTGTCGGGTGTCGCGGTCGCGTCGGCACTGACCTTGAGATCGCTCAATGTCCGTCCTGCCAGCGTCACGCTGCTCGAGCTGATATCCGCCTTGACGCCAAGCTTGTTAACAGGACCGGACGCGGTCGTACGGAAAGCCACGGCGCCCCTGGCTTCGTCCACCAACCTTCCAATTTCCGGGATCGTGCCTTGGATGTCGGCGGTGAGCGTTTCGCCTGAGAGGGCAAGCGAGCCGGAGGCTTGGACGGTCTCCGACTTTATGTCGAGACCGCTGAGCCGAACGGTGCCGTCCTCTTCCGTCGCGACATTGCCGGAGAGCTCGATTGTCTTGTCGAATTTGTCCGCAAGCGGGGGCGGCAGCACGCCCGGAACGGCGAAGAGCTTGAACGCCGCCTCGAGCGATGCGTCGGTGCGATCAAGATTGCCGGTGATCGAGCCACCAATGCTGGCGCTCTCGATGGTCAGCGGATCGAAACGAATGTCGTCCGGCGCGACGGTCATCGTGCCGTCGAGCTTCATCGGAGCTCGTATTGCCCGCTGAAGGTCGGCGCTCGCAAACCGGGTCTCTCCTATGTCCACGGTGGTCTTCAGTGGTCCGGACCGCGTTTCCAGATTGAAGGAGTCGCTTTCAGCCGAGAGCCGAATGGCGGTGAGGTTCCCCTGGGGCAGTGAAACCGAGGGTACGTCGGCGGCTATGTCGAGAATCGCCGACTGCCCATCACCGATCAGCGACAGGTTGGCGGTGTCGATCCGCGCCTGAACTTCGCCGTCCTTCAGCGGCCAGCGGAAATCGATCGGGCCACTCGTGCCCGTGACGCTTGCCTGGAGGTTGTTTTCGCCGCGGCTGTCGACGGTGCCGGAGGCATCGAGCGTCAGGGCGCCGGTCGAAAGCTTGCCGGTGTCGATCCGGATCCTGCTCTTGCCGTCGAAGGCGGCGGTGAGATCGATGCTGGTCGTTCCCTCGAAAAGCGGCTTGAAAGCGGCTGGCATCAGGGCTGCAAGGGCGCCGCCGCCAGAAACGGCGAGATTGTGCATGCCGTCCTGCGCCAATACATGCCGTCCATCGAGCCTCAGGATCTCGCTGCCGTCGAGCGAGGCCGTGCCCGACCCCGTCCAGTCGGAAAGCGGGCCGTCACCCGATAGCGTTATGTTGACTGCGGGCTCGCCGGGCAGGCGCAAGAGCTTCGCCAGAAGTCCGCCCGTCGGTTCGGAGACTCGCGCCTCGAGTTTCAACTGGTTGCCGGCCGGATTGAAGACGAGATCGGCGACGGCGCGCGCGTCCGGCCGATCGCGTTCGGCGGCATCGAGGGCGAGCGCGATGCCGGAGTTCGTGGCGTCGACCTTGCCCTTCGCTGTCAAAAAGTGATCCTGCCCGGCGATCTGTTTGCCGATCATGATCTCGCTGAGATCGAAGGCATCGATCTTGACGTCGACTGGGAGCGCGAAGGTGGAGCGCACTTCCTTTGTTTCTGTCGAGGGAATGGGCAGCCGCTCTACACGGATCGAACCTGCCGAAACCTTGCTGGCGTCGAAGCGCAGCGAAAGGAGCTCCGCCGGCGACCAATCCACCGAAAGGTCGCGGACCTCCGCATAAATTCCTTCGCCGTCGAAGAGAGTGACGGTTCCGGCGGTGAAGTCGCCGGTCAGCAGGGGCCCCGGATCCTGGATGCGGACGATCTGATCGGGAGTCCCGGCATATTTCTCGATAGCCCAGGCGACGACACGCGCTCCGGGCACGGTGAAGCCGAGGAACGCGACAAGCAAGAGCAGCGCGACCAGCACGGTGCCGAGAACGGCGAAGAAATAGCGCAGCGCGGATCGAAGAGTGCCGATGACCTGATTCATGTCCTATCCATAGACCATGTTGCGCCGCTCCGGAATCGTCAGGACGGAAACGGATCACCCCGAGGCCGGCTTCATCTATTCTACCACGGCGTCGCGGGCTTGATCAGAAGGACTGGCCGATGCCGGCATAGATGCCGTAGTCGGTGCCTCCCGGGTATTTGTTGAGCGGCACGGCGAAGTCGAGCCGAATCGGTCCAAAGGGCGTTGCATAGCGCAGGCCGATGCCGGCACCGGCGCGGATATCCGAGAAATCGGGTGTCGTGCTGTCCGAAACGCTGCCGGCATCGATGAAGGGCACGATGCCGATCGTGTCGGTGACCGCGATGCGGGCTTCGAGGGTGCCGTTCACATAGGAGCGGCCGCCGGTCAGGTCGTTGTCGGCGTCGCGCGGGCTGATCTCCTGGAAGGAGTAGCCGCGGACCGTGCCACCGCCGCCGAGAAAGAAGCGTCTCGTCGCCGGTATGTCCGACAGTTCGTCACCGCCGACGAGTACGCCGGCGCCGAGCTTTCCGGCAAGCACGAAGCGCTTTTCGGCTCCCAATGCATAATAGCCCGATGCGGACGCTTCGAACGAACTGAAGAAGGTCTGCCCCTCGAATTCGTAGCTCGGCTTGGCGTTGATCAGCGCCCGGTAACCCTCCGTCGCATTCAGCTTGTCGTCGCGTGTGTCGCGGACATATTCGAACGGTAGGGCGGCGGTGACATAGGAGTTCGAGCCGAAGGCATCATCGATATCCGCCCAGCCGAGTTCGGCGCCGGCCGAAATCGTGTCCGTCGGCGAAAGCTCGAAGCTCGCGCCCACCGCCGCGGTAATGGTCTTGGCACTATAAGCGTCCGGGTCGAGGAGGCTTGCCTTGACACTGGCGGTGAAGGTCGACGCCGGTCCGAAGGCCCCGGGTTTCGCAAACAGGATGCCGGCCGAATAGTCGAGGCTGCCGACGTCCGTGGTCTCGCCGATGCGGTCGACCGAACCTTCGATTCGGAGCGACTCGGCGCGGCCGAAGAGATTGCGGTGGCCCCAATAGCCCTGCACGCCGAGACCTTCGGTCGTCGAGACCTGGCCGCCGAAGCCGAAATAGCGGTGCTTGCCTTCGGACACCTGGATGTTCATCGGGATCGTGCCGTCGGGGGCGAGCGTGTCGGCTTCGTTGATGGTGACGCTCGAGAAGACGTTCAACTGACGCAGGCGCTCGGCGGCCTTGCGGATGTTTTCCGGCGAATAGGGGCGGCCGTGGTTAAGCCGGGAATAGTCCCGGACGAAATCGGGATCGACGGTCCTGGTGCCCGTGACGGTAAGGTCGCCGACGGGTGCGACCGGCCCAGCATCGGCGCTGATCGTCACGTCGACCGTCGAGGTGGCGTGGTCGGCGACGACGCTGCGCTCCGTGAGTTTCGCCAGCGGCCGGCTTTGCTCTTTCAGGTCGTTCACGATCCGCTCGCCCGCCTTGATGATCAGCGTCGAATCGGCACGGGCGCCGCGCCTGAGTTCATAAGTCGCCGGGTTGAGCCCGGCGGCATCGCCTTCGAACTTCACCGAGCCAAGCGTGAACACCGGGCCTGGCATGACGCGAACCGTCACCGGTACGGCCTGGCCGTCCGGGAAGGATGGATCGGGCGGCAGGCTGTCGATGTCCTGCCCGTTGATGAGGACGCTGACCGTGCCGCCGTAGCGTGCCCTCTCATAGAGGACCGCGAGAAGGCGGTCGCGGTCGTCGCGCGCCTTGATGGCGAGGCCGAGATCGCCGGAAACAGGCTCCTCCTGATCCTGAAAGAGCTGCGACCCGTTTTCGAGCGCCTCGCGAAGCTCCTCGTCGTCGGTGCCCGGGTCGAAGGTGAGCGCATAGCGAACCGGATCAATGACCTGCACCTCCTCCTCGGGACCTTCGAACAAGCGCATGCCGAAGATCCTGATCGCATGCGCATTATCCGCAGCAATCGGACCGAGCGCCGTCGAGGCCGCAAGGGCAAATACCGTCGCAGCCTTCCAATGCGCGATACTCCATCGTGGTGGAGACATTCCTCCCCGCATCCCGTTCCAGGCGACTCTTTACTTACTGCCTGCATATGCGGCATCGGCCACCATAGCAGGGCATGGTTTTCCATCTGTTAACGGTGAAGGCCCTTCCGTTCCACCCTGGAAAGCGAGATTCGGCGACGATTTTCGGCAAAAAGGACTCTTTATGTTGTGTGACAGGCACAAAAGTGCCGTGCTGTTCCGCGGCTTGCGAGACCGCAGCGAACCTGCCAAGAGGCTTTTGAACGACGCAGGAAGGTCAGCGGACCAACGCGTAAGTGGTATCGGATCGAGCAACCGCAAAGTTCCTGGAGCCAGCGATTTCAAGGGAACCGATGGTCGCCGCCAGGATCGGCAGGAAGATGCAAAGCCGCAGCAGCAGCCGGCGGATCTCCATCGGATCGAACTTCTGCCATTTGTCATGGCAGCGGGCAAAAGCCTGCTTTGCTAGGACGACATCAGCAATATTCATGACCGTCACTCCCTATCTGCAATGACGGCCTTTGGTCGAACACGGCTCACCAAGTTCGACAGGCGGCACGAAAATTCCGAAAAAATTTCTCGCCCCTGTCGAAATGTGCTTCTTCTGTTCGTCAACCGAGCATCGAAACACAGGAGCACACTCATCATGAAGTATCTCTGTCTGGTCTGGTGCGAGGAAGGGAAGTTCGAGGCGTTGTCCAATGAGGAGAGGGAACAACTCGATCGCGACTCGTTGAGTTATGACCAGGAACTGGTCAGAAGCGGACACATGATTGCTGCGGAAGCGCTGCAGTCGCCTTCGAACTCCGTGGTCGTGCGCGTGCGCCACTCCGAGACTTCCGTGACGGACGGCCCCTTCGCCGAAGCCAAGGAATACATCGGCGGCTTCATCCTCATCAAGGCAAGGGACCTGAACGAGGCGATCCGCGTTGCGGCTGGGATTCCGCTCACCAAGCTCGGCAGCATAGAGGTGCGGCCGGTTCACAGTTTCGGTTGAAGGAGGAACCTATGCATTATCTCTGCCAATTCTGGTTTGAAACGAGCGGGAAGGAACTGTCGAAGGAAGAAGGGGAAAAGCTCACGAAAGACTGCATTGCCTATGACGAAGGCCTCACCAAAAGCGGCCATCTGCTGCTCGCCCAGGCCCTTCGGCCGCCGGCAACGGCAAAGACAGTCCGCATGAGCGACGGAAAAATTTCGGTCACCGACGGACCCTTCGCCGAGATCAAGGAGCACCTTGGCGGTATCATCCTCATCGAAGCCGCGGACATGGACGAGGCGCTTCGCATTGCAAGTCGTTCGCCGCTCGGCAGGCTCGCTGCCATAGAGGTGCGCCCGGCCTATTCGATCAACGAGCAGTGATATCCGCGTGTCATCGGAGGTGGAAGGCATGCCGACACGGCTGAGGTGACGTCTTGCAGAAGCTGATCGACGACATCTACCGCTCTCATTCGCGCAGGGTGCTTGCAACGCTCATCCGCCTGCTCGGCGATTTCGACCGGGCGGAGGAGGCGCTGCACGAGGCCTTCGCCGAAGCGGCGCGGAAGTGGCCAAGGGACGGGGTTCCGGAGAACCCCATGGCCTGGCTGGTGTCGACGGGACGCTTCCGTACCATCGACCAGCTGAGAAGGCGGTCGCGCTTCGACGCGTCGCTGAAGGATATCGAAGACAGCCTCTACCCGGCCAAAGAAGCGGAGATCGGCGATATGGATCTCATAGAAGACGATGTGCTCCGCCTGATCTTCACCTGCTGTCATCCCCTCATTCCGGCGGATGCGCAGATCGCCATGTCACTGAGGGAAATATGCGGGCTGACGACAGAGGAGATCGCTCACGCTTTCCTCATTCCCGCGCCGACGGTCGCGCAGCGGATCGTGCGCGCCAAGAACCGCATCCGCTCTGCCGGAATTCCCTACGAGGTGCCGGACAGGGACCAGTTGCCGGATCGCCTGCAGCGGGTACTACACGTGATCTATCTGGTCTTCAACGAGGGCTACTCGGCTTCCTCCGGAACGGACATCGTCAGGACGGATTTGACGGCGGAAGCTATTCGGCTCTGCCGGACATTGCTCGCCCTTCTGCCGGACCCCGAGGTTTCAGGGCTGCTTGCGTTGATGCTGCTGCAGGACTCGCGGCGTGCGGCGAGGCGGAGCGGGACGGGCGAGATCATCCTGCTTGCCGATCAGGACCGCTCGCTGTGGGACCCTGAGATGATAAGGGAGGGACTGGCCCTGATCGATGCCGCGACGGAGGGCAGCGCGGTCGGCTACTACGCCCTGCAGGCGGCAATCGCCGCCGAACATGTCCGGAAGAGAAAGGCGGAGGAAACCGATTGGCACCGCATCGTCGGACTCTACAATTTGCTTCTCGTCGCCCGCCCCTCGCCAATCATTGAACTGAACAGGGCGGTGGCCGTTGCCATGTGCGAGGGACCTGCGGCCGGTCTTGCGATCGTAGATGCGATCCTCTCCAGGGGAGGACTGCGGGATTACCATCTGGCGCATGCGGCCCGCGCCGACTTCCTGCGCCAGCTCAAGCGCTTCGCCGATGCCCGCCTCGCCTATGAAAAGGCGCTCGAACTTTGCCGCCAGCAACCGGAAAAGGTATTTATCCGCAAGAGGATCGCCGAGCTTCCCGAGTGACACGGAGCCTACTGCATGTTCCCTAAATCGCAGCCGATTTAAGGACAAAAACATGCAGCATTCAAAGTGCTACAGCGTCCTTTGTGGTCTGAAAAGACGCACGGCGCTGTAGAAGGCGCGGCGGCAGTCGCAGAATAACAAAAAAAGCCCCGGATCGCTCCGGGGCCGATGTTCGCGAACTGCCGCAGCAATCAGCAGGCGTCGATGTAGCGACGGCCGTAGCGATCGCGGTAGTAGCACTGGCCCGGCTGCTCGGTGGCACGGCCGATCAGCGCGCCGGAAACACCGCCGATGGCCCCGCCGATGGCCGCGCCGCGAACGTCGTTCGTGATGGCGCCGCCGATGATCGCGCCCGATGCAGCGCCGATGCCGGCACCCTTTTCCGTCTGCGTGCAGCTTGCGACCGACAGAGCGACCAGCACAAGTGCTATGGCTTTCTTCATATTGTCCTCTCCGATTTCAACGGACTTCAGCCTGTTTGCCTCGTCCGTTCTTTGAGTGAATGAAGGGCGACGGTACCGGCGCTCTCCACTTGAACTTGCAATCCGGAAGATACCCTGCCGCCATGGAAAGTCCACGGGAGGGGCAAATCATTCCCGCCGCAAGATAATGCGATCCTTCCTGAACAGAAGATGAAGGCGCTGTCGCCGCGGTTACTGACGGCCCCGGATTTTTTTGCCATTCGGCAGCCGAAACGGTTGCGACATTCGGAAAAAAAACAAATGATACAACGTCGCCAAT
Source organism: Ensifer sp. WSM1721 (assembly GCF_000513895.2). Classification (GTDB taxonomy): domain Bacteria; phylum Pseudomonadota; class Alphaproteobacteria; order Rhizobiales; family Rhizobiaceae; genus Sinorhizobium. Next base: position 2,984,230 of record NZ_CP165782.1, on the reverse strand, counting down.
CGGTCCGGGAGGAGCGGGCCGCTGGCAGTGGGCATTGATATCAGTGACGCGTACTTCCAGTCGCGTGAACATATCACCCGACTTGAAGCCGCGCTCGAAACGGCACTGACCGACCCCGGAGGAGCGAAATGGCGAAAATAACAATGACGGTCAACGGCCGCCAGGTGAGCGGCATGTGCGATGACCGCACGCTGCTGGTGCACTTTATCCGCGAAAATCTTGGTCTGACCGGTACGCATGTCGGCTGCGACACGACCCAGTGCGGCGCCTGTGTCGTCCATATGGACGGCCAGTCGGTGAAAAGCTGCTCCATCCTCGCCGTCCAGGCGGCGGGGTCGTCGATCACGACCATTGAGGGGCTTTCGGCCAACGGCGAGCTTCACCCGGTCCAGGCGGCCTTCAAGGCGTATCATGGGCTGCAATGCGGCTTCTGCACCCCTGGCATGGTCATGACCGCGATCGACATGATCCGCCGTCACGGCAGCAATCTCGACGACGCGACCGTGCGCGCCGAGCTCGAGGGCAATATCTGTCGCTGCACCGGTTATCACAACATCGTCCAGGCGATTCTGGCCGCCGCGGCCGAGATGGGCGGCGTCCGCCACGCGGCGGAATGACGGAAAGCGGGATTCTGATGCATGTCGCCCAAAAGTGTGCAGCGGTTTTGGGACAACGACATGCGCAAAAACAAGGGCTTAAAGCGCGTCGCATGAATTCGAGTGAACGCGACGCGCTTTAAGCGAGAGCGGGATCCGGGCAGAAAATCGCGAGCAGTTTTCCTCGCCCCGCTCGGACGCAAATTCATCGCAGGACTTCGCTGAATGTCTCGGGAGGAGATAGGCAATGGGCGTTGACGGAATCGGCGCGCGGGTGGCGCGCAAGGAAGACAGGCGCTTCCTGACCGGCAAGGGGCGCTACACGGACGATATGAGCGTTCCGGGCATGAAATTCGCGGTCTTCGTGCGCAGTCCCCACGCGCATGCGACCATCAAAAGCATCGATGCGACGGCTGCGAAGACCATGCCGGGCGTTATCGACGTGCTCGACGGCAAGCAATTGCTGGCCGACGGAATCGGCAATCTGATCTGCGGCTGGATGATCCATTCGAAGGACGGCTCGCCGATGAAGATGGGTGCCTGGCGCCCACTCGCCGACAAGACGGTGCGCTATGTGGGTGATGCGGTTGCGATCGTCGTCGCCGACAGCGTTGCCGAAGCGCGGGACGCGGCGGAAGCGGTGGTGGTCGACTACGAGCCCTTGCCGGTGGTCACCGATCCGGTGGAGGCGCTTGGCGGCGGCCAGCCGCAGATCCATCCCGAGGCGCCGAACAACCTGATCTTCGATTGGGAGCTCGGCGATGCGGCAGCGGTCGACCGGGCGATCGCCGCGGCGGCGCATGTGACCGAGATGAAGATCGTCAACAACCGCCTGTCGCCGAACGCCATCGAACCGCGCGCCACGCTCGGGATCTACGATGCCGGCGACGATCACTATACCTGCTACACCACCAGCCAGAATCCGCATCTGGCGCGGCTGGTGATGAGCGCCTTCTACAATGTCGCGCCGGAGAACAAACTGCGGGTGATCGCCCCGGATGTCGGCGGCGGCTTCGGCTCCAAGATCTATATCTATCCGGAGGAGATCGTCTGCCTCTGGGCCTCGAAACGCACCGGCGTGCCGGTGAAATGGACCGCAGACCGCACCGAAGCCTTCCTGACCGATGCGCATGGCCGCGATCATGTATCGACGGTCAAGATGGCCTTCGACGGCAACAACCGGATCACCGCGCTAAAGGTAGACACGATCGCCAATCTCGGCGCCTATATGTCGCTTTTCTCCTCATGCGTGCCGACTTATCTCTATGCGACGCTTCTCTCGGGGCAGTACGCGATCCCGGCGATCCACGCCAATGTTCGTACCGTCTACACCAATACCGCTCCGGTCGATGCCTATCGCGGCGCCGGGCGCCCCGAGGCGACCTATGTCCTGGAGCGGACAATCGAGACGGCGGCGCGCGAACTCGGCCTTCCGCCGGGCGAACTCAGGCGTGTCAATTTCATCCGCACCTTCCCGCATCAGACGCCGGTGATCATGAATTACGACGCCGGCGACTACGAAGCCTCGCTCAACGCGGCGATGGAGGCCGCCGACTGGAACGGCTTTGCGGCGCGAAGGGCCGAGGCGGAGCGGCGCGGGATGAAGCGCGGCATCGGCATGAGTTGCTATATCGAGGCCTGCGGGCTCGCGCCTTCGGCCGCGGTCGGTTCGCTCGGCGCCGGCGTCGGCCTGTGGGAATCGGCCGAGGTCAGGGTGAATGCGGTCGGCACGATTGAGGTGATGACCGGATCGCACAGCCATGGCCAGGGGCATGAAACCACCTTCGCCCAGCTCGTCGCGGAGCGCTTCGGCGTGCCGATCGACAGTGTCAACATCGTCCATGGCGACACGGACAAGGTACAGATGGGCATGGGCACCTATGGTTCGCGCTCCGGCGCCGTTGGCATGTCGGCGCTCGCCAAGGCGCTCGACAAGGTCGAAGCCAAGGCGAAGAAGGTAGCGGCCCACTTGATGGAGGCCGACGAGCGCGACGTCGTCATCGAAGACGGTGCGCTCAAGGTCGCCGGCACCGACAAGTCGGTGCCCTGGTCCCAGGTGGCGCTTGCCTCCTACACCGCGCACAATCTGCCTTCCGGCATGGAACCGGGGCTCAAGGAAAGCGCCTTCTACGATCCGAGCAACTTCACCTTCCCGGCCGGCTGCCACATCTGCGAGGTGGAGGTCGATCCGGAAACCGGCCAGACGAAGATCGTCCAGTTCGTGGCGGCGGACGATTTCGGCAACATCATCAACCCGATGATCGTCGAGGGCCAGGTGCATGGCGGCTTGGCACAGGGCATTGGCCAGGCGCTGCTCGAGGGGGTCCATTATGATGACAGCGGTCAACTGCTGACAGCGAGCTACATGGATTATGCCATGCCGCGCGCGGACGACCTGCCGTCCTTCACGGTGACCACCTCGAACACGCCCTGTCCGGGCAACCCACTCGGCGTCAAGGGTTGCGGCGAGGCGGGAGCGATCGGTTCGCCGCCGGCGCTGATCAATGCGATCACCGACGCGATCGGTAACAACGAGGTCACGATGCCCGCGACGCCGCAGAAGGTCTGGGCCGCGGCGCATGCCGCCCATTGATCGGGAGGACGAGAGATGTACGACACCAACTATCATAGGGCCTCGTCGATCGACGAGGCGGTGAACATGATGGCGGCGGCGGAGGAGGGCAAATATCTCTCCGGCGGCATGACGCTCATTCCCACCATGAAGCAGCGGCTGGCGGCGCCGAGCGATCTCGTCGATCTCAGGCACATCGCGGAGATGAAGGGTATCACGGTCGATGGCCGGTCGGTCAGGATCGGTGCTGGGAGTACGCATGAGGAGGTTGCAACCTCTGCCGCGCTCGCGGCCGTCTGTCCGGCCATTTGCAGGCTCGCCGCTCATATCGGCGACCCGCATGTTCGCCACATGGGCACGCTCGGCGGCTCCATCGCCAACAACGATCCGGCGGCCGACTATCCGGCGGCGATGCTCGCGCTCGACGCGGTGATCGTCACCGACCGGCGCGAGATCAGCGCCGGCGACTTCTTCATCGGACTGTTCGAAACGGCGCTCGAGGAGGGCGAGATCATCACAGCGGTCCGCTTCGAGGCGCCGGCCAGGGCGGCCTACCAGAAGTTTCCCAACCCCGCCTCGCGCTACGCCATGACCGGCGTTTTCGTCGTCAGCCGTGACAATGGCGATGTTCGGGTCGCCGTGACCGGGGCCGGCTCGGACGGCGTCTTCCGCCACCCGGGTCTTGAGGCGGCGCTTTCCGCCAATTGGGCCCCGGATGCCGTCGCAAACGTCACGATCGAGGCTGCCGATCTGCTCTCTGATCTGCATGCGAGTGCTGCCTATCGCGCCAACCTCGTCAAAGTGATGACGAAACGCGCGGTGGCCGCGGCCTGAAGAGGAGGCTACTTAAGTATTGAAAAGGGGGCGGCCGCGGCCGCCCTTTGTCACAATTGCTTGACTTCGATCAAAGTTGAAGGGATTGAGTTGCGCTAGCTGTTTTGGAATAGTTCAAAAGTAAGGGGCCTTTTGCCGCAGGCGTCGGCGTCTTTGCGGGGTTGACCCCCGGATCGCTTTGAAGGAACAAGGCGGCAAGGCACTGGAGTTGATGATGGATTTCGAGAGTTTCTTCAAGAACGAGCTGGACGGGCTGCATCAGGAAGGCCGCTACCGGGTTTTCGCCGAGCTCGCCCGTCACCGCGGTGATTTCCCGAAGGCGACGCGCTACACCGCTGAAGGCACCCAAGAAGTCACCGTCTGGTGCTCGAACGACTATCTCGGAATGGGCCAGTCTCCGATCGTCACCGAAGCGATGAAGCGGGCGATCGACGAATGCGGCGCCGGTGCCGGCGGAACCCGCAACATCTCCGGCACCAATCACTACCACGTTCTGCTCGAGCGCGAGCTTGCCGACCTGCACGGCAAGGAATCGGCGCTTCTGTTTACCTCCGGCTACGTCTCCAACTGGGCCGCGCTCGGAACGCTCTGTTCGAAGATTCCCGGCGTCATCGTCTTCTCGGATGCCGGGAATCACGCTTCGATGATCGAGGGCATCCGTCATTCGAAATGCGAGCGTGTCATCTTCAAACACAATTCGGTGGCCGACTTGGAGGCGAAGCTTGCGGCTGCCGATCCGCGAGCGCCGAAAATCATCGCTTTCGAGTCCGTCTATTCGATGGATGGCGACATCGCGCCGATCAAGGAGTTCTGCGATCTCGCCGACAAATACGGCGCGATGACCTATCTCGACGAGGTGCATGCGGTCGGCATGTACGGCCCGCGCGGCGGCGGCATTGCCGAGCGCGAAGGGCTTATGCACCGTCTGACGGTGATCGAGGGTACGCTCGGCAAGGCCTTCGGTGTTATGGGCGGCTATATCACCGGCTCGGCGGCGCTTTGCGATTTCATCCGCTCCTTCGCCTCGGGATTCATCTTCACGACCGCGCTGCCGCCGGCGCTCGCCGCCGGTGCGCTGGCTTCGATCCGGCACCTGAAGAAAAGCCAGGTCGAACGCTTCGCGCACCAGGAGCGGGTGCGGCGCCTGCGCTCTCTGCTCGATCAGCGCGGCATTCCGCACATGGTCAATCCGAGCCATATCGTACCGGTGATGGTCGGTGACGCGGCCAAGTGCAAGTGGCTTTCCGACCTCCTGCTCGACAATTTCGGCGTCTATGTCCAGCCGATCAATTATCCGACGGTGCCGAAGAAGACCGAGCGCCTGCGCATCACGCCGACGCCGATGCATTCGGACGCCGACATCGACCATCTGGTCGGCGCGCTCCATTCGCTCTGGTCGCGTTGCGCGTTGGCGAGAGCGGTCGCGTAAGTTTCGGCCGACCGATGCTCTGCTAGATCAGCCCGGCGGCCGCCCGCCGGGCTTTTTCGTCCGCCGCAAACACGTCGTCCATGCTACCGGCCGCCGGCAGGTCGGCGAGCCTGTCCATCACCTTTTCGACGATCTCCGCCATCGCCAGGAAGCCGACCCGGCCCTTGATGAAGGCTTCCAGCGCGGTCTCCTTGGCGCCGTTCAACACCGCACCCTGGACGCCGCCGGCTTCCATTGCGCGGCGCGCGAGTTTCAGCGCCGGAAAGCGGAGTTCGTCCGGCGCTTCGAAATCGAGCCGCGCAAGCTTGGCGAAATCGAGCCGCTCGACCGGCAGCTCGCAACGCTTCGGATAGGAAAGCGCATAGCCGATCGCCGTGCGCATATCGGGGCAGCCTAGCTGGGCGAGCACCGAGCCATCGGTGTAGCCGACCATCGAATGGATCACCGATTGCGGATGGACGATCACTTCGATCTGGCTAGGCTCGAGGCCGAAGAGATGCCGTGCCTCGATCATCTCCAGCGCCTTGTTGAACATCGAGGCACTGTCGATCGAGATTTTGAGGCCCATCGACCAGTTGGGGTGGGCGCGGGCGATGTCGGCCGTCACATGCCGCATCTCGTCCAGCGATTTGGTGCGGAACGGGCCGCCCGAGGCCGTCAGGATGATCCGCTCGACCGCATGGCGCTGATCGTTTTCCAGCACCTGGAAGATCGCGTTATGCTCGCTGTCGACGGGAAGCAACCGGCCGCCGCCTCGTTTGACAGTCTCGAGGAAGAGGCTGCCGGCAGAGACGAGGCATTCCTTGTTGGCAAGCGCGATATCGGCGCCGCGGCGGGCGGCTGCAAGTGTGGGGCCGAGCCCCGCATTGCCGACGATTGCCGCCATCACCCAGCCGGCATCCCGTTCGGCCGCCTCGATCAGGCCGCTTCTCCCGGCGGCAACCTCGATGCCGCTGCCGCCGAGCGCATCCTTGAGTTCGCCGTAGCGATGTTCATCGGCGGTCACCGCGAGCTCCGCGCCGATGCGGCGTGCCTGCTCGGCGAGCAACGGGATGTTGCCGTTTCCCGTCAGAGCGGCGATTTCAAATCGGTCGCGCCCGCCGAGCCGCTCGACGACGTCGAGCGTATTGGTCCCGATCGACCCGGTGGAACCCAGTATCGTCAGGCGGCGCTTGCCTTCGTCGCCGGATGCCATTGCCAAATCCCGTATTTTTCTCGTTTGAACGATTTAGATAGGCTCTACAGCCGAAAGCCGCGCGCAACAAGCGCGGAATGGCCCGTCTTTCCATCGCATGTTTTCACCATTGTTGAATGAGGGCCATGCGGGGTGTTTTCTTCTCGCCTTGGACATCGTGACTTATTAGCATCGGCATTGGCGGCGGAACGCGCCGATTAGTCCAGGAGTTGCCGATGCTCAAGGCTCTGATTGCCGCTTCCTGCGCCTGCGTCCTGGTCGAGCTCGCCTCGATGCAGACGGTCGCCGCTGAAAACGTGCCGGAGGAGCTCGTTGGCTCATGGCTCGCCGAAGACATTGGCGGCAGGGGGGTGATCGACGATCTCCGGACGACGCTCGAGATCCGCGAGGACGGCACCTATGGCGGCATGGCTGGCTGCAACAATTTCACCGGCACGTTCAGCCTCTCGGATGCGACGATTTCCTTCGGGTCCGTGGCGGCGACGCGCATGATATGCGCGCCGGCGATCATGGATCAGGAGCAGAAATTCCTGAATGCGCTGGGCGCCGAACTTGGCTGGAAGATCGAAGGCGGGAAGCTGACGCTCGTAAGATCGAACGGCACCCCGGTCATGCGCCTCGCCTCAATGAAGTCCCCGAGCGCCGGTATCGAAGTAGTATTGCATATCCCCGATGCCAGCGCTGTCGATCGAAAAACGGTCCGATACGACTGCGGCGGCGAGACGGTCGAAGCCGAATATATCAATGCTGGCCCGGTGTCGCTGGTCACCTTCTCGATCGGCGGCACCTACGTCGTCGCCTCCGGTGTCATTTCCGGATCGGGCGCCCGCTATGCGGGCGGCCGCTATATCTGGTGGACCAAGGGCGAGGAGGCGACGCTCTTTGATGTGACGAGGGGCGAGGAGGATCCGGGCGTGGTGTGCGAGAGGAAAGATTAGTCCGGCAGGAAAATGGTGATCCCGACGCGATTCGAACGCGTGACCCTCAGATTAGGAATCTGATGCTCTATCCTGCTGAGCTACGGGACCACTCGGAATAGACCCATACAAAAGCGAGGCTCTTTCGCCAAGTGTTTTTCCGCTGACGCGGCCAATTTGCGGGCGCTTCAAAGTGGGGGACTAGCATCATCGATGTCGGGAATGCTAAGCAGGGCCGGGCGGCGCCGGAGGAGGCGTCGCCGCTGTCCTCGTAAACGGCTCCCATCCTAAAGACCTGATCCACACATGTTCATCGGAATTGACTGGGGCGGCACGAAAATGGAGGTCATCGCGCTCGATCGCGATGGCGAGACGCGCGCCCGGCATCGCGTTCCAACCCCGACCAGCGGCTATGACGATTGCATCCGCGCCGTGGTCGATCTCGTGGCCTCGGCCGAACGGACGGCCGGCGAGCGGGGGTCGATCGGCATCGGCATTCCTGGGAGTCCGAATCCGCGTACCGGAATTGTGCGCAATTCCAATGCGGTTCTGATCAACGGCAAGCCGCTTGGTCGCGATCTGGAGGCGGCGCTTGGCAGACAAGTGCGACTCGCCAACGACGCCAATTGCCTCGCGGTCTCCGAAGCCGTCGACGGTGCCGGCAAGGATGCGCGCGTCGTCTTCGGGGTGATCGTCGGAACTGGGCACGGCGGTGGGCTTGCCATCGACAAGAAGGTTCATGCTGGCTACCAGGGGGTCGCCGCCGAGATCGGCCATTATCCGCTGCCCTGGATGACGAAAGACGAATATCCGGGCCACAAATGCTGGTGTGGCAAGCTCGGCTGCCTCGACATGTATGCCTGCGGCACCGGGCTCGAACTCGACTATCTGACGACGACGGGCACGAACCGCCGCGGGCGGGATATCATCGAAGCGAAGCGTGCGGGCGATCCGATCGCCACCGGCGTCTATGAGCGGTTCGTCGACCGGCTGGCACGCAGCCTGGCGCTGCTCACCAATGTGGTCGACCCGGACGTTTTCGTGCTCGGCGGAGGCATGTCCAATGTCGACGAGATCTACGGCGAATTGCCGGCGCTCATCACGAAATACCTGTTCGGCGACAGTTTCGAGACACCAATTCGCAAGGCGGTGCATGGCGACAGCTCCGGCGTGCGCGGCGCCGCCTGGCTTTGGAAGGAATAGTCCAGGAAGAATAGCCAGAGCCGGGGAATTTTCCGCCGCCGCGTCTCATTCGTCCGATTCGATCACCACAAGCGGAGGCATCATGAATATCGACAATGATCTGCGACGGATCGCGCTGCAGGAGCAGCAATTGCAGTTCGAGCAGTTCGATCTCGACATGGCCTGGAAGCTCGGCTCGACGCTTCGGCGCATGGCCGCCGAGCGCAAGCTCGGCGTCGTCATCGACATCACGCTTTTCTCCATGCAGGTCTTCTATGCGGCGCTCGATGGCGCGACCCCGGACAATCCGAACTGGGTGCGGCGCAAGCGCAATACGGTCTTCCGCCTGTTCAGGAGCAGCTACGCGACAGGCCTCAATCTCGCACGCCAGCAGACGAACCTGCAGGCGAAGCTCGGCCTGCCGGACGCCGAATTTGCCGCCCATGGCGGCAGCTTCCCGATCGTCGTGAAGGGGACAGGCTGCATCGGCGCCGTCAGCGTTTCCGGATTGCCGCAGCGCGACGACCACAACCTCGTCGTCGAAGCGCTCGCCGAGGTCCTCGGCGCCGATCACGATGCGCTGAAGCTCGAGAATTGATGGAAAGCAGACAGGGCATGAATATCGATCTGCAGGCACGCGAGCTCGCCGGCTGGCTCGCCGATGCGGCCCTGCCGCTCTGGCGGCAAAAGGGTTTCGATCCGGAGAGCGGCGGCTTCGTCGAGACGATCGACATGAAGGGAGAGGCGACACGGGCAAATCGCCGCTCGCGCGTGCAGCCGCGACAGGTCTATTGTTTCGCGGAAGCAGGTCGGCGCGGCTGGAGCGGAGACTGGCGGACGGTCGCCGAAGGCGGACTTCTCTATTTCGATCGCGTCTATCGGCAGCCGAACGGCTTCTACGGGGCTCTCGCCGATGCCGACGGCCAGATCATCGATCCCTCCTTCGACCTCTATAACCAGGCCTTCGCGCTCCTTGCCTTTGCCTATCTGGCCGAGGTTCTTCCCGAGCGCAAGGCCGAGATGATTGGGCGCAGCGATGATCTCAGGCGCAAGCTCGAGGCTCACCGCAAGCATCCGCTCGCCGGCTTCGAAGAGGACAATCCGCCACGCTTGCCGCTCGGCTCCAATCCGCACATGCATCTCTTCGAAGCGTGCCTTGCGAGCGAGGAGGTCGAGGGATTCGAGCGGGTCGCCTGGACCAATCTCGCCGACGAGATCGCGCATCTGGCGATGGAGCGCTTCATCGATGCCGAAAGCGGCGCGGTGCGCGAATTCTTCGATCACGATTGGGCGCCTTTTCCCGGCGGGAAGGGCCGTATCGTCGAACCGGGCCATCAGTTCGAATGGGCGTGGCTGTTGCTCCGCTGGGCGGAACGGCGCGGCAATTTTGAAGCGATCGGCAAGGCGCGTCGGCTTTTCGACATCGGCGAGGCGCACGGCATCTCCCCGGAGCGCGACGTGGCGGTGATGACGCTGCTCGACGATTTCTCCGTTGCCGATCCGGTGGCGCGCCTCTGGCCTCAGACGGAGTGGCTGAAGGCGGCGATCCGCTTCGCGGCCCTGACCGATGGAGAGGAGCGGCAGCGCTATCTTGCTTCCGCATCGCGCGCCGCCGCGGCGCTCCAGCGCTTCCTAGAAACGCCGGTTCGCGGCCTCTGGCGCGACAAACAGAAGGCCGACGGCAGCTTCATCGACGAGCCCGCGCCTGCGAGCAGCCTCTATCACATCCTCTGCGCGATCTATGAGTTGGAGGATTGCCTGAAGCGGATGTGAGAACACGGGTGTGCAGGCATCTTGCCCGTCACCCCCTTTGTCTCTTCGCCTCGCTTGCGGGAGAAGGTGGCCGGCAGGCGGGATAAGGGGGAAATCTTCAGGAATCTCGCCCAATCGTGTAGCCAGACTAGTTTCACAAGGCCCGCCGCACCCACGGCGGGCTTTTTCTTGCCCCAGAGGTAAATTGTGATTGGCGCGTATGTTGACATAAAGATATCTTTATGTGAGTAAATCAACGGATAGATGTCGTTTTCAGAACGGGAGATTTTCCATGTCCGCCGCTTCCCTGTTCGGAGATGTCGCGCCGAGACCCGATGGATCGGAAGTCTTCCGCGCCTTGAGGCAAGCGGCAGCCGAACGCATCCTGATCATGGATGGCGCCATGGGAACCGAGATCCAGCAGCTCGGTTTCGCCGAGGATCATTTCCGCGGTGAGCGCTTCGGCGGCTGCGCCTGCCATCAACAAGGCAACAACGATCTGCTTACGCTGACGCAGCCGAAGGCGATCGAGGACATCCACTACAGCTATGCCATCACTGGCGCCGATATCCTCGAAACCAACACCTTCTCCTCGACGCGGATCGCCCAGGCCGATTACGGCATGGAAGACATGATCTACGAGCTCAACCGCGACGGCGCGCGGCTGGCGCGTCGGGCAGCGAAGCGCGCCGAGGCCGAGGATGGAAGGCGGCGTTTCGTGGCCGGCGCGCTCGGGCCTACCAACCGCACCGCCTCGATCTCTCCGGACGTCAACAATCCCGGCTACCGCGCCGTCACCTTCGACGATCTGCGGCTCGCCTATGCCGAACAGGTGCGCGGGCTGATCGACGGCGGCGCCGACATCATCCTGATCGAAACGATCTTCGACACCTTGAACGCCAAGGCGGCGATCTTCGCCACGCAGGAAGTCTTTGCCGAGAAGGGCATCCGCCTGCCGGTGATGATCTCCGGCACGATCACCGACCTCTCCGGCCGCACGCTCTCCGGCCAGACGCCGACCGCCTTCTGGTATTCGGTGCGTCACGCGGAGCCATTCACCATCGGGCTCAATTGCGCCCTCGGCGCCAATGCGATGCGCGCCCATATCGACGAGCTTTCCTCGGTCGCCGACACGCTTGTCTGCGCCTATCCGAATGCCGGCCTGCCGAACGAATTCGGCCGCTACGACGAAAGCCCGGACGCGATGGCGGCGCAGATCGAGGGCTTCGCGCGCGACGGCCTCGTCAACATCGTAGGCGGCTGCTGCGGCTCGACGCCGGCTCATATTCGCGCCATCGCCGAAGCCGTCGCCAAATATCCGCCACGCCAGGCCCCCGAGATCGAGCGGCGCATGCGGCTTTCCGGTCTCGAGCCTTTCACGTTCACCGACGAGATTCCTTTCCTCAATGTCGGCGAACGCACCAACGTCACCGGCTCGGCCAAGTTCCGCAAGCTGATCACCACCGGCGACTATGCCGCCGCTCTCGATGTGGCGCGTGACCAGGTCGCGAACGGCGCTCAGGTCATCGACGTCAACATGGACGAGGGCCTGATCGACTCGAAGCAGGCGATGGTTGATTTCCTGAATCTCGTCGCCTCCGAGCCGGACATCGCCCGCGTTCCGGTGATGATCGATTCCTCCAAATGGGAAGTGATCGAGGCCGGACTCAAATGCGTCCAGGGCAAGGCGCTGGTGAATTCCATCTCGCTCAAGGAGGGCGAGGAGGCGTTCCTCCATCACGCGCGGCTCGTGCGCTCCTATGGCGCCGCCGTCGTCGTCATGGCCTTCGACGAGAAGGGGCAGGCCGACAGCAAGCTTCGCAAGGTGGAGATCTGCAAGCGCGCCTATCGGCTGCTGACGGAAGAGGTGGGCTTCCCGCCCGAGGACATCATCTTCGACCCGAACATCTTCGCCGTCGCCACGGGTATCGAGGAGCACAACAATTACGGCGTCGATTTCATCGAAGCCAGCCGCGAGATCATCGCGGCGCTGCCTGATGTGCATGTCTCGGGCGGCGTGTCGAACCTTTCCTTCTCCTTCCGCGGCAACGAGCCGGTGCGCGAGGCGATGCACGCGGTCTTCCTCTATCACGCGATCCATGCCGGCATGGACATGGGCATCGTCAATGCCGGGCAGCTCGCCGTCTATGACGCGATCGACCCGGAGCTGCGCGAGGCCTGCGAGGATGTGGTGCTCAACCGTCGTCAGGATGCGACCGAGCGCCTCTTGGAAATCGCCGAGCGCTATCGTGGGCAGGGCGGCGCGCAGGGCAGGGAGAAGGACCTCGCCTGGCGTGAATGGCCGGTCGAAAAGCGGCTCGAGCACGCGCTCGTCAACGGCATCACCGAATTCATAGAGGCGGACACCGAGGAAGCGCGGCTTGCCGCCGAGCGGCCGCTGCATGTCATCGAAGGGCCGCTGATGGCAGGCATGAACGTCGTCGGCGATCTCTTCGGCTCGGGCAGGATGTTCCTGCCGCAGGTCGTCAAATCGGCGCGGGTGATGAAGCAGGCGGTCGCGGTGCTGCTGCCTTATATGGAGGCGGAGAAGCGCGCAAATGGCGGCGGCGAAGCGCGCGAGAGCGCTGGCAAGATCCTGATGGCGACCGTCAAGGGCGACGTGCACGACATCGGCAAGAACATCGTCGGCGTCGTGCTTGCCTGCAACAATTACGAGATCATCGATCTCGGCGTCATGGTGCCTTCGGCAAAGATCCTGGATGTGGCCAGGGAGCAGAAGGTCGACATCATCGGGCTCTCCGGTCTCATTACGCCGTCGCTCGACGAGATGGTGCACGTCGCGTCCGAGCTCGAGCGGGAAGGCTTCCACATCCCGCTCCTGATCGGCGGCGCGACGACCAGCCGCGTCCACACGGCGGTGAAGATCAATCCGCGCTACAGTCTCGGCCAGACCGTCTATGTCACGGATGCCAGCCGCGCCGTCGGTGTCGTATCGAGCCTCATGTCGCCGGAGGCGCGAGACGCCTATAAGGAGACCGTTCGCGCCGAATATCTCAAGGTCGCCGATGCGCATGCGCGCAACGAGGCGGAGAAGCGCCGCCTGCCGCTCTCCCAGGCGCGGGCGAACGCCCACAGGATCGACTGGGACGCCCATCGGCCGAAGACGCCCTCCTTCCTCGGCACGCGCGTCTTCGAGGACTGGGATCTCGCGGAGCTCGCGCGCTACATCGATTGGACGCCTTTCTTCCAGACCTGGGAGCTGAAGGGCGTCTATCCGCGCATTTTCGATGACGAGCACCAGGGCGCCGCCGCCCGTCAGCTCTTCGACGACGCCCAGGCGATGGTCGACAAGATCGTTGCGGAAAAGTGGTTTGCGCCGAAGGCCGTGGTTGGCTTTTGGCCGGCCGGCAGCGTCGGCGATGACATCCGCCTCTTCACCGATGAGGCGCGCGATCGGGAACTCGCCACCTTCTTCACGCTTCGCCAGCAATTGACGAAACGCGATGGGCGGCCGAACGTCGCGCTCGCCGATTTCGTGGCACCGGCCGACAGCGGCAGGCAGGACTATGTCGGCGGTTTCGTCGTCACGGCGGGTATCGAGGAGGTGGCGATCGCCGAGCGTTTCGAGCGCGCCAATGACGACTATTCCTCGATCATGGTCAAGGCGCTTGCCGACCGCTTCGCCGAGGCCTTTGCAGAGCGCATGCACGAATATGTGCGCAAGGAGCTCTGGGCCTATGCGCCGGAGGAAAGTTTCACGCCGCAGGAACTGATCGCCGAGCCCTATCAGGGCATCCGCCCGGCGCCCGGCTATCCGGCACAGCCGGATCACACGGAGAAGGAAACGCTGTTCCGGCTTCTCGACGCCGAGGCGGCAATCGGCGTCAAGCTCACCGAAACCTACGCGATGTGGCCCGGTTCCTCCGTCTCCGGCCTCTATATCGGCCATCCGGACGCCTATTATTTTGGAGTCGCCAAGATCGAGCGGGACCAGGTGGAGGATTATGCGGAGCGCAAGCGCATGGAAGTGCGCGAGGTCGAGCGCTGGCTCTCGCCGATCCTCAACTATACCCCGATCCCGGAGGCGGAAGCGGCGGAGTAGCAGGCGCTTTCGGCGAGGCAGCGAAGTTCGTCTGCTGAGTGGTCACCGGCTCGCCTTGAGGATCATCTGCGCCGCCTTTTCGGCGATCATGATCGTCGGTGAATTGGTGTTGCCGGAGGTGATCGTCGGCATGATCGAGGCATCGGCGATCCGCAGCCCTTCGAGGCCGCGCAGGCGCAGCTCGGGATCGACGACGCTCTCTGGACCTTCGCCCATCCGACAAGTGCCGACGGGGTGGAAGATCGTCGTGCCGATGTCGCCCGCCGCGCGCTTCAGTTCCTCATCGGTCTCATAGCCCGGCCCCGGCTTGAACTCGACGGGATCGTAGCGGGCGAAGGAGGGTTGCGAGACGATGCGGCGTGTGAGCCGGATCGCCTTCACCGCCACGTCGCGGTCGGCTTCGGTCGTGAGATAACGCGGGCGAATGTCGGGGGCGGTGGCGAAATCCGGGCCTTTCAGATGCACGGATCCGCGGCTTTCGGGCCTCAGATTGCAGACGCTGGCGGTGATCGCCGGGAAGGGGTGCACGGGTTCGCCGAATTTTTCGAGCGAGACCGGCTGGACATGATACTCCAGGTCCGGCGTCTCCTTTTCCGGGCCGGAGCGGGTGAAGATGCCGAGCTGACTTGGCGCCATGGCCATAGGGCCGGAGCGGCGGGCGAGATATTCAAGCCCGATCGCTGCCTTGCCCAGGAACGAACTGGCCTTCTCGTTGAGCGTCGGCACGCCGGTGACCTTGTAGACGAGGCGCAGTTGCAGGTGGTCCTGCAGGTTTTCGCCGACGCCGGGCAGTTCATGTTGCACTTCGATGCCGTTTTCCTTGAGGATTTCCGGCCGGCCGATGCCCGAAAGTTCGAGAATGTGCGGCGAGCCAATCGCACCGGCCGAAAGCACCGTCTCGCGGCGGGCGCGCACGCGCTTGGCGACGCCGTCGTGCTGAAACTCGACGCCTGCGACGCGCCCCTCTTCGAGGATCAATCTGCGCACATGCGCCTTCGTCACGATCGTGAGGTTGCGCCGATGTCTGGCGGGCTTCAGGAAGGCTTTCGCGGTGTTCCAGCGGATGCCGGAGCGCTGGTTGACGTCGAAATAGCCGGAGCCTTCATTGCTGCCGCGGTTGAAATCGTCGGTCTCGGGGATGCCGGCTTCGGCTGCCGCCTTCTGGAAGGCGTCGAGCACCGCCCAGCGGACGCGCGCCTTCTCGACCCGCCATTCGCCGCCGGCGCCATGCATCTCGTCGGCGCCGCGATAGTGGTCTTCGGATTTCTTGAAAAGCGGCAGCACCTCCTCCCAGCTCCAGCCGGTACAGCCGAGCTGGCGCCAGTGGTCGTAGTCGCGCGCCTGGCCGCGCATGTAGATCATGCCGTTGATCGAAGAGCAGCCGCCAAGCACCTTTCCGCGCGGATAGCCGAGCGAGCGGCCGTTCAGGCCTTCTTCCGCTGCGGTGGTGAAGCACCAGTCGGTGCGGGGATTGTTGATGCAGTAGAGATAGCCGACCGGAATGTGGATCCAGTGATAGTTGTCGCTGCCTCCGGCCTCGAGCAGCAGCACGCGGCGATCCGGATTTTCCGACAGGCGGTTGGCGAGCACGCAGCCGGCGCTACCCGCTCCGACGATGATGTAGTCGAACGTGTCCATGGCTTTCTCTGATATAGGGGTCCGCGTTCATGCCGCGGACCGATGTTCGGTCAGTGCGAGTGGCGGTGCTCGAAGCCTAGCTTGCGGCCGAGGCGGGAGTTGTAGAACTCGCCGACGATGCCGCGACGGAACAGAAGCACGCAGACCATGAAGACGACGCCGGTGATGATCGTCACCGGAAATTCGGACGTCGCCAGATAGTTCTGCAGGGTGACGACGAGCGCGGCGCCGAAGAGCGGCCCGATCAGCGTTCCGATGCCGCCGAGAAGCGTCATCAGGATGACCTCGCCGGACATCTGCCAGCCGACGTCCGTCAGCGTCGCGAACTGGAAGACGAGTGCCTTCAGGCCGCCGGCAAGGCCGGTGAGCGCCGCCGACATGACGAAGGCGGCGAGCTTGTAGTTCCTGACCGAATAGCCGAGCGAGATCGCGCGCGTCTCGTTTTCGCGGATCGATTTCAGGATCATGCCGAAGGGCGAATTGATGATCCGCCAGATGATTGCGATGCCGATGACGAAGACCGCGAGCACGAAGTAATACATGTTCGTCGACTGCGAGAGGTCGAGCACGCCGAAGAGATGGCCGCGGGGCACCGATTGGATGCCGTCCTCGCCACGGGTGAACTCGGCCTGCAGGCAGAAGAAATAGAACATCTGCGCGAGCGCGAGCGTGATCATCGCGAAATAGATGCCCTGGCGGCGGATGGCGAAGAAGCCGATGATCGCGCCCAGGAACGCGGCGCCGACGACGCCGGCGAGAATGCCGAGCTCGGGCGGCAGACCCCATTCCTTGACGGCATGCGCGGTGAAGTAGGCCGCGCCGCCGAAGAAGGCGGCATGGCCGAAGGAGAGAAGCCCCGTATAGCCGAGCAGCAGATTGAAGGCGCAGGCAAAGAGCGCGAAACACAAAAGCTTCATCAGGAAGACGGGGTAGAAGAACAGGGGGGCGAGCAGCAGGACAGCGAGGCCTATGCCGAGAAACACCGTCTGGACGACGAGGGGCGTTCGTTCCTTCTGCTTCTCAAGTTCGAGTGTCAGAGTCATGTCAAGCATCCCGGCCGAAGAGGCCTGCCGGCCGTATGAGGAGAACGATGGCCATGATCACGAAGATCACGATGTTGGAGGCCTCCGGATAGAAGACCTTGGTCAGGCCCTCGGCGACACCCAACAGATAGCCGGTGACGATCGCGCCCATGATCGAGCCCATGCCGCCGACGACGACCACCGCGAAGACGACGATGATGATGTTCGATCCCATCAGCGGCGAGACCTGGTAGATCGGGGCGGCAAGCACGCCGGCGAGTGCCGCAAGTGCCGCGCCGAGGCCATAGGTGAGCGTCAGCAGGAAGGGCACGTTGATGCCGAAGGATTGCACCAGCACCGGATTCTCCGTCGCGGCGCGGAGATAGGCGCCGAGCTTGGTCTTCTCGATCACGAGCCAGGTGCCGAGGCAGATGAAGAGCGAGAAGGCGATCGCCCAGCCGCGGTAGATGGGCAGGAACATGAAGCCAAGATTGGCGCCGCCCGTCAGCAGCGCCGGCGTCGCATAGGGTTGCCCCGACGCACCGTAGAGATAACGGAACGTGCCCTCGACGGTGAGCGCAAGGCCGAAGGTGAAGAGCAGGCCGTAAAGCGGGTCGAGCGAATAAAGCCGCCTGAGCATGGTGCGCTCGATCGCCGCGCCGATGAGACCGACAATGAGAGGCGCAAGGACGAGCGCGGGCCAGTAGCCGATGCCGAGATGCGACAGAAGCAGCCAAGCGATGAAGGCGCCGAGCATGTATTGCGCGCCATGGGCGAAGTTGATGACGCGCAAGAGGCCGAAGATGATGGCGAGGCCAAGGCTCAGAAGCGCGTAGAAGGAGCCGTTGATGAGCCCGATCAGGAGCTGTCCGAGGAGGGCCTGGAGCGGAATTCCGAAGATCATCGTCATGGCTTAGACCCCGAGCACGTCATGCAGCATGTCCATGCGTGCCGAAAGTTCCGATACCGGGAACTCGCCGGCGACCTTGCCATGGTCCATGAGATAGAAGCGGTCGGCCACCTTGCTCGCGAAACGGAAGTTCTGCTCCACGAGAAGAACGGTCATGCCGCGCTCCTTGAGTTTCTTGAGGACGTCGCCGATGCGCTGGACGATGACAGGCGCAAGCCCTTCCGTCGGCTCGTCGAGCAGCATCATCCTGACACCGGTGCGCAGGATGCGGGCGATCGCCAGCATCTGCTGTTCGCCGCCCGAAAGCTTGGTTCCCTGGCTGTTGCGGCGTTCGTGGAGATTGGGAAAGAGCTCGAAGATCTCGTCGATCGTCATGCCGCCGCGCGCGACCGCCGGCGGCAGCAAAAGGTTCTCATAGACCGAGAGCGTCGAGAAGATGCCGCGCTCTTCGGGGACGAAGCCTAAGCCCCGGTGGGCGACGCGGTGAACGGCCACGCGGATCAGGTCCTCGCCGGCGAAACTGATCTCGCCTTTGCGCTTGCGCACGATCCCCATGATGGCGCGCAGCGTCGTCGTCTTGCCGACGCCGTTGCGGCCGAGCAGCGTCACCATCTCCCCCTCGCCAACGGTCATGTCGACGCCGTGAAGAACATGGCTTTCGCCGTACCAGGCATGAAGCCCGGAGACCTTGAGCAGCGGCTTCATGTCAGGCCTCCTCCGTGCCCATATAGGCTGTGCGAACGCGCGGATCCTCCGCGACGCTGGCGTAGTCGCCTTCGGCCAGAATCTCGCCGCGCTGCAGCACGGTGACGTGGTGGCAGAGCGTCTCGACGACGGAAAGATTGTGCTCGACCATCAGCACCGCGCGCTCGCGCGCCACCTCGCGGATGATCTCCGCGACCATGCCGACATCCTCGTGGCCCATGCCCGCCATCGGCTCGTCGAGCAGCAGCACCTTCGGATCGAGCGCCAGTGTAGTGGCGATCTCGAGCACGCGCTTACGGCCGTAGGAGAGGTCCGCCGCGACCGCGTTGCGCTCCTTCTCGAGGCCGACCGAGCGGATCAATTGGTCGGCCTTGGCATTGAGCCTATCGAGGGCGGAAAGCGGCCTCCAGAACTGGATCGCCAGGCGGTTCGGCCGCTGCAACGCGACGCGGACATTGTCGAGCACCGAGAGATGCGGAAACACCGCCGAGATCTGGAATGAGCGGACGAGACCCATGCGGGCGACCTTGTCCGGCGCCATCTTGGTGATGTCCTCGCCCAAGAACGTGATCGTGCCGCGGGTCGGCGGCAGGAATTTGGTGAGCAGGTTGAAGACGGTCGTCTTGCCGGCCCCGTTCGGACCGATCAGCGCATGCACGCGGGCATGGTGAACGTCGAGGTCGACGTCCTTGACGGCGGTGAAGCCGCCGAAATCGCGGCGGAGGCCGCGGGCAGAGAGAACCACCCGCGGCGCTCCATTCTCTTGAGGCATGGCGACGGTCATCGCTCGCAGCCGATCAGGACTTCACGAGTTCGCAGCCGCTCTTGGCCGGATCCATGAAGGCATCCTTGCCGGGAATGGTCGCGAGAACCTTGAAATAATCCCAAGGCTCTTTGCTCTCTTCCGGCTTCTTGACCTCGAGCAGGTACATGTCGTGGATCATCCGCCCGTTCGGCGCGACGGTACCGTTTTGAGCGAAAACATCGTTGACCGGCAGGGCATGCAGTTCCTTGGCGACCGCGTCGGCATCGTCGCTGCCGGCCTTCTCGATCGCCTTCAGATATTGCAGCACGGCCGAATAGGTGCCGGCATGCGTCATGTTCGGCATCTTGCCGGTGCGCTCCATGAAGCGCTTGCCGAACTTCGCGGTTTCTTCGTTGCGGTTCCAGTAGAAGCCTTCCGTGAGCGTCAGCCCCTGTGCCGCTTCGAGCCCGAGGCCGTGGACCTCGGCGAGCGTGAAGAGCAGGGCCGCCAGGCGTTGGCCGCCCTGGACGATGCCGAATTCCGCCGCCTGCTTGATCGCGTTCGAGGTGTCGAGGCCGGCGTTCGCAAGGCCGATCACCTTGGCGCCGGAAGATTGCGCCTGCAGCAGGAACGAAGAGAAGTCGGTCGTCGCCAGCGGATGGCGAACGGCGCCGGCGACCGTGCCGCCGTTTTCCTTGACGTAGTTGGCGGTGTTTTCTTCGAGCGAATAGCCGAAGGCGTAGTCCGCGGTCAGGAAGAACCAGCTGTCGCCGCCCTGCTTGACGAGCGCGCCGCCGGTGCCGACTGCGAGCGAATGGGTGTCATAGGCCCAGTGAAAGCCATAGGGGCTGCATTGCTTGCCGGTGAGCTCCGTCGTCGCCGCTCCAGTGACGATGTCGATCTTCTTCTTCTCCTTCGAGATCGCCTGGACGGCGAGCGCCACGGAGGACGTGGTGAGTTCCATGATACTGTCGACCTGCTCCGTGTCGTACCATTGCCGGGCGATGTTGGAGGCGATGTCGGGCTTGTTCTGGTGGTCGGCCGTCACCACCTCGACCGGGACGCCAAGCACCTTGCCGCCGAAGTCCTCGACCGCCATCAGTGCCGCCTCGTAAGATGATTTGCCGCCGAAATCGGCATAGACGCCCGATTGGTCGTTCAAGATGCCGATCTTGACCTTGCCGTCGGATGCGTCGGCAAAAGCGGCGGTGCTGCTGGCGAGCACCATTGCGAGCGTGGCGATCAGTTTCCTGTGCATCTGTTCTCCTCCCAGGATAATGCAGGGCGACGCGGACCATCGTGCGCAAATAGATAGGGCTCGGCCGCGCCCTTTCGAGGCGTCGGCAGTTTCCGTGCCGCTCTGTTCAAATTTGGCCAGACATACTCCTCAAATGTCGGCCTTGACGCCTACAATCCCGAAAATTCTGCTTGGATGCAAGCCGGATGAACCGTAAATTCCAAACAGCGTCTGTTCGTTTTTGAACAGAGAGGTGGGAATATGAATCCGAACTTCACTTGGGACGACCTGCAGTTCTTCCTTGCGGTGGCAAGAACGGGCCAGCTCTCGACCGCCGCCCGGCGGCTGAGGACGAGCCATGCGACGGTTTCTCGTCGTATCGACCGGCTGGAATTCGCGCTCAAGGTCAAGCTCTTCGAGCGCAACCCGCGCGGTTACGTTCTGACCACCATGGGCCAGCGCTTCGTCGAGACTGCCGAGCGGATGGAGCGGGAGACGGAGCAGCTTCAGCTCGACGTCAGCCATGGCATGACTGCGCAGCGCGGCGTCGTGCGGCTGAGCACGCTCGAAGGCTTCGGCAATTTTTTCCTGGCGGACCGACTCGCCGATTTCGCCGGCCGCTACCCGAACATCTCGCTCGAACTCGTGGCGATCCAGCAGATCATGTCGCTGTCGCGGAAAGAGGCGGACATCGCCGTGGCGCTGGCCGCCCCGAAGGCGGGGCCCTACCATTCAGAGGTGCTGACGCCCTATACGCTGCATGTCTACGGCGCGCGCAGCTATCTCGCGGAGCACCCGCTGATCCGCACGCGGCACGATCTCACCTCCCACCGCTTCGTCGGCTATATCGAGGACATGATCTTCACGCCTGGGCTCGACTATCTCGGCGAGATCCAACCGGGTCTGCGCGCCCACTTTCAGAGTTCAAGCATC